>CASFQF010000008.1 GCA_949296635.1 uncultured Alistipes sp.
CGCCGCCTTCGAATACGCCCCCGAAGAGCGCGGCAGGCTGAGTGCCGCATACACGGCGTCGTACACACCCGACAACCGCGGGCTCTCGCTGTCACAAGGCACATACGTCGACTCCCGTTCGGAGACGGCAGGAGACAAGTCGCTGCACAACGTCGCACTGCGATACACCTCGTCCAAGGGCCTCGACATCGGCGTCGACTACACCCACTACGACAACCCCGAGCGGTCATCCCTGCACAACGACTACGCCGAGGCGCAGAACACCTCGTTCGACATCGTATCGGGGCAGCGCATAGACCGCCTCAACGCTACGCTCGACCACTCGCATACGTTCGGCTCGGGATGGCAGCTCACCGCCGGCACCGCCTTCGGCTTCTCCGCCTCACACGACTGGCAGCACTACACCGTCCTCGAGGGCGAGCCCGTCACCGTCGACACCGACGCACGCCTCGACGAATATACCGGCAACATATACGCCGGCATCGGGCGGCAGTTTGCAAAAACAGGATTCTCAATCTCGCTCGCAGGCGAATACTACCGTCTGGGCGATTACGAAAACTGGTCGCTCTACCCGCAGGCGTCGCTGAGCTGGATGCCGTCGGAGAAACACATCCTGCAGTTCAACTTCTCGTCGGACAAGACATATCCCTCGTATTGGGAGATGCAGGGCGCCGTATCGTATATCGACGGCTACTCCGAGATACACGGCACATCGGGACTGCGGCCATCGCGCAGTTACGAGGCGCAGGCCGTGTATATCTACCGTCAGAAATACATCTTCGTACTCTTCTGGAACGAGATGCCCGACTACTTCGTACAGGCGGCATGGCAGGCATCGGACCGTCTGGCTCTTATATACCAAGCCCTCAACTGGGACACCAACCGGCAGTGGGGCGCCAATGCCGTCATACCGTTCCGCATAGGGCGGTGGCTCGACTCGCGGCTCTCACTCACGGGGCTGCGCATGCGCCAAAGCTGCGACCCGTACCATGACATGTCGTTCGATCGGGCCCGATGGGTAGGTGTCATACGTCTCGACAACACGTTCCACCTGAGCCGCAAACCAGACCTTGCGCTCGAAGTCAACGGTTTTTTCCAATCGAGGGCCATACAGGGAACCTACGACGTCGATCCGCTGGGCTCGGTCGATGCGGCCCTGAAATGGACATTCGGCCGCGAGCGCGCGACGCTGTCGCTCCGCTGCAGCGACATATTCGAGACCGCAATGCCGTATACCCGCATACGTTACCGCGGGCAGTGGCTCGACATGGGATCGCAGCAATATACACGTACTACGACCATACATTTCGCCTACCGTTTCGGCGGCTACAGGGAGCGCAAGCACAAGGAGGTCGACACCTCGCGGTTCGGGCACTGACCGGCGTAAAACGGCAGGGTATGAGGTGGCGGCGGCAGACCGTGCGCACAGCCGAATTCTGCAGCCGCACGGCATAACGTCGCCATCTTTTTCTTACATTTGCGGCCAAGAACATCCAACACCATGGCAAAGCAGAAGATCGAAAAGACGAATGCGGCGCGACTGCTCGACAAGGCCGGCATACCGTACGAACTGATACCGTACACCGTAGACGAGGAAAACCTCGCCGCCACGCACGTGGCCGACGAATTGGGCGAGGATATAGCCGCCGTGTTCAAGACGCTGGTACTCACGGGTGACCGCACGGGACATATCGTATGCGTGGTACCGGGCGACCACGAGGTCGACCTGAAGGCCGCAGCCAAGGTCTCGGGCAACAAGCGTGTCGAGATGCTCCACATGAAGGAACTGCTCCCTACGACGGGATACATACGCGGCGGATGCTCGCCCATAGGCATGAAAAAGCGGTTCCCGACATACATACACTCCACATGCATGGAGCACGGCCACATATATGTCAGCGCCGGCGTGCGCGGCCTGCAACTGCGTATCGCCCCGGCCGATCTGGTGCGTTTCGTGGGAGCAGAGGTAGCCGATATAAGTTCTCCGATGCAGTAGCGGCATGTGACGGCGGGCCAAATCGGCGGCCGCAAGCCAATAAAAAAACTTTTTATTTTGGTGGAACGAAAAATTATCCATACATTTGCACCACCAAAAACCGGACGCGCCCACGGGCCGTCACGCAATTGGCACGGGAGAATCCGTAGCTCAGCCGGTAGAGCACAACACTTTTAATGTTGGGGTCCCGGGTTCGAACCCCGGCGGGTTCACCAGCGAACCGAGAGGTTCAAAACACGAGAGGCTCATGCAAGTGATTGCATGAGCCTCTTCTTTCTGCTTTTATGCCATGTGCGCCTGCGGCACATCTATCACCGGAACAGGTGCCCAGAGCCGCTGTCCTTCCAAGGCGTCCCGTCAAGCCCCTCGAAACTGCCGTCACCGCGGTCTCTCAATTGCGTCATCGAACCGTCACGGTGACGCACGAAAGGCGTCCCGTCGGCCGCACGCTCCAGCTCTCCATCCCCGCCCATACTTCCGCTCTCGTCGGCCAGCGGCGAGGTTTTGATACTGGCAAAACCCTTCAGGAAGAACAGCGTCAGCGCAACGATAAGGATCAAGCCTATTACCTGAAGGAAGAAGATGATGAACCCGCCGAACATCACGCCCGTGTTGACAAGCATCCTTGTCGCGGCCGTACTGTCGCCCATGCACTCGTTCCTGTACAGGTAATACCATGCCGCCCCGACGACGATCGGGGCCAGCCAGAAGTAGGGTTTGGCCGAGAGCAGCATCGTCATGGTAACCGCCACACCAATGTATATCAGTATGTATAGCACCTTTTTCGTCAACTCGCCCCCGCTCTGCCCGTTGACGAAGCCTATGAGTACGCCCGCCTGCTTGACAAGCATGCGAAGCATATAGCAGAAACAGATGATCGTGACGATCCAGCCCACAATATCGAAATCGCAGAACCACGGGTACACGCCAGCGCCCATGCCGGCATTGCCGACACCGAAGACAAACTCCGAAAGCCCCAGCATAAAGAGCTTGCGGCTGTCGCCCCAGCCGCCCGTAACCTCGATCCACAGGCTTATGCCGAGTATGGCAAACGGCATCAACATATAGAGCACGAAATAAAACCGATGCAGCAGCGAGTCATCCGATAGGTTCATCTTGATGTACATCGACAGCATCGAAGGCTGAGCCTTCTCGGCCGCCTGCTGCTCGATATGCTCTTTGTTCACCCCGTAGGTCTTTCTCGGGGCGGGGGCATCCGTCTGGGCGCGTACCGCGGGAGCTACGGCCATCGAGAGGAGCACCAGACAGAATCCGGTCACGATCATGGATAAAAATCTCTTCATACGTTCACTATCTCTTCAAGGTTTAACGACCATTGCAAAGTTAACCACCGCCGTCCATTCTTCAAAATATATCCCGACATATCTTCCCATGAGCCGCAACACGAATATCATTTTCCCGCACGCCGGCCGCTGCATGAACGGCACGTGCGCCGGCACAGCCGCAAACCATATTCCGACGTCTCACTCTAAATAACGCCACGGCTGAAATTTTTGACAAATTCTTCGTATCTTTGCACGATTCACAAATTCTTCGCACAATTATGAAAACCGCCATAATAGGATACGGGAAAATGGGGCACGAGATCGAGAAGATACTTCGCGACCGCGGCCACGAAGTATCGCTCACGATAGATGTCGACAACGCCTCGGACCTTACGGCCGAGAACCTGAAAGGGATCGACGTGGCGATAGAATTCACCACACCCGCCACGGCATACGGCAACATACGCACATGCCTCGAGAGCGGCACTGCCGTCGTGAGCGGCACCACGGGCTGGACATCGCGTCTGGGAGAGTTGCAGGAGCTGTGCCGGCAGCGGGGCGGGGCGTTATTCTACGCCTCGAACTACTCGCTCGGCGTGAACCTCATGTTCCGCCTCAACCGCCGGCTGGCCGAGATGATGAACCGCTTTCCGGCCTACGACGTCGCAATCGAGGAGACGCACCACACACAGAAAAAGGACTCTCCCAGCGGCACGGCCGTCACACTCGCCGAGGATGTCATAGCACGCCTCGACCGCAAGAGCGGCTGGGTGAACGAAGCCACCGACGACCCTGCACTGATAGGTATCACTTCGTACCGCATAGGCGCCACACCGGGCGACCACTCGGTGACATACACCTCGGAGGACGATGTGCTCGAGATACGGCACTCGATAAAGAACCGCCGCACGCTCGCCCTCGGCGCCGTCATCGCGGCCGAATTCCTCTGCGGCAAGCACGGCGTATATACCATGGACGACCTTTTTTAGCGGACACAGGGAACTGCGGCAAAACGGGCGCTACAAGCCCCGACGGCATAGGGTAGGTGAACGGCCTCGATATACGGACAATCCGGCCGGCGGCGCATACTCCACAGCGCGCCAGCAACGTTTATTCCGTACGGCGTGTAATTTTCGGGCCGCGGCCGCGACTGATAGATAAAACAAAAACATAAACCGACAATGGGAAAGATCAGAAAATTCTTCGGCAACAAATGGGTTGGATTCACGCTTGCAACCATACTTTACGTGCTGTGGTTCGTGGTATGGACGGGCAACCTGTGGCTTCTGCTCGGCGTGCCCGTGATATACGACCTCTACATCTCGCGCCTCTTCTACCGTTACGTATGGAGCAAGAACGCCCGCCTGTGCGAGAAGAACGCCGCCTACCGCAGCGTGTACGAATGGGTGAGCGCCATCATCTTCGCCACGGTCGTGGCATCGCTCATACACCTGTTCGTCTTCCAGATGTACGTGATACCCTCGTCGTCGATGGAGAAGACACTGCTCATAGGCGACTACCTGTATGTAAGCAAGGTGACGTACGGCCCGCAGATGCCCAACACGCCCCTGTCGTTCCCCTTCGTACACCACACCATGCCTTTCTCACAGACCAAGAAGTCGTTCAGCGAGTGTATCAAATGGCCCTATCACCGCCTGAAGGGCCTGCGTCCGATCCGGCGCAACGACGTGGTGGTGTTCAACTTCCCCGCGGGCGACACCGTGCTGCTGGAAAATCAGGCCGTAACCTACTACGACGTGCTGCGCGACTACCAGCAGCAGTACGGCGAGGAGCAGGGGCGCCGCGAACTGGAGAACAACTACACCGTCATAACACGCCCCGTCGACAAGCGCGAAAACTACATCAAGCGCTGCGTCGCCCTGCCGGGCGACTCGATACGCATCGTCGACTCGGAGCTCTTCGTAAACGGCGAGCCGCAGCAGCCCATACCCGAAAAACAGTATTGCTACACGGTGCGTACGTCGTCGCCGCTGACGCAATACACATTCGAGAAGCTGGGCATAACCGAAGGCTCGGGCGGCGGCAACCACTACTTCATGCCGCTGACCGACAGCGATGTCGAGGAGCTCATGAAGATGGACAACGTCATAAGCGTCACCCGATATACGGCCGAAGACGAGGCCTTCCCGCACGACGTGCGTTATCCGTGGACGGCCGATAACTTCGGCCCGCTGTGGATCCCGAAGAAGGGCGCCACCATAACCCTTACCGAGGATATACTGCCGCTCTACGGGCGTATAATCGACGTCTACGAAGGCAACGACCTCGAGGTGCGCAGCGACGGCATCTATATCAACGGCGAGCGCTGCGACACCTACACCTTCAAGATGGACTACTATTGGATGATGGGCGACAACCGCCACAACTCGGCCGACTCGCGTTACTGGGGTTTCGTCCCCGAAGACCACATCGTGGGCAAGGCATCGTTCATCTGGCTCTCGGTGGACCGCAGCGGCAGCAAGGGTTTCCCGTCGAACATACGTTGGAACAGAATGTTCCGCAAGATCGAATAAACGGCACAAGAGCATGGACGTGACTCCCGACACATATCTCACCATCGAGGGCGAGGCGGAAGCCGTCATGCGCGAACGCAGCAGCAAGTTCTACTCGTTCGCCTATCACGTCGAGAGCGAAGAACACATATCGCAGCGTCTCGACGCCCTGCGAAAACAATACTACGACGCCACGCACCACTGTTACGCTTGGCGCCTCGGGCCCACGGGCGAGAGGTTCCGCGCCAACGACGACGGCGAGCCGTCGGGTACGGCGGGACGCCCCATACTCGGGCAGATGCTCTCGCACGGCATAACCGATGCGCTCATAGTGGTGGTACGTTACTTCGGCGGCACGAAACTCGGCGTGCCGGGCCTTATCGCCGCATACAGGCAGGGGGCCGCCGATGCCATAGACGCGGCGCATGTCGTGGAACGCACGGTCGACGCACGCCTGCGTGTCGACTTCTCTTATACGGCAATGAACGACGTGATGCGCATCGTCAAGGAGGAGCAGCCCACGATCGAGGCACAGACCTTCGACAACCTCTGCACTATGGTACTCGCCATACGCAAAAGCCGCGCGGAAGCGCTCGAGGGGCGTCTCCGCAAGGTCGAAGGGGCGACGGTGGAGCTTCTCCCGCAGCGAACCTGAAAACGAACCTGACAGCAAACATGGCAAACGACAACTGCATACATATCAAGGGGGCGAGGGTGCACAACATCAAGAATATCGATGTGACCATCCCGCACGACACGCTCACCGTGATCACGGGCCTCTCGGGATCGGGCAAGTCAACACTCGCCTTCGACACCATCTTCGCCGAAGGGCAGCGCCGCTATGTCGAGAGCCTCTCGGCATACGCACGGCAGTTTCTCGGGCGCATAAACAAACCCGACGTCGACGACATTTCGGGCATAGCCCCGGCAATAGCCATCGAACAGAAGGTCAACACGCGCAACCCGCGCTCGACGGTGGGCACCTCGACCGAGATATACGACTACATGAAGCTGCTCTTCGCCCGCATAGGCCACACCTTCTCGCCCGTATCGGGCCACGAGGTGCGGTGTTACGGCGTCGACGATGTCGTGGAGTACATAACTTCGGCGGGCGACGGCAAGAGGGTAGTGATCACCTGCCCCATATGTCTGAAGCAGGGACAGGGCCTTATCGACAGGCTGCTGCAGCTGCTCTCGGACGGATTCATGCGCGTCTGGGCCGGCGGACAGGCCCTCACGATGGAGGAGTTCATGCCCACGATCGACTCGGCGACCGACCATGCGGCCGTCCGGCTCGTGGTAGACCGGCTGCGTGCCGCCACGGACGACGACACGCTGCTGCGCCTGCGCGACTCTGTGGCACGCGCATACAGCTACGGCGGCGACGAGTGCAGTGTCATAATCGAAGGCGGCGAGCGTGCCTTCTCGGCGCGTTTCGAGGCCGACGGCATATCCTTCGAGCAGCCTTCGGAGCACCTCTTCAGTTTCAACAACCCGATCGGGGCATGTCCGCGGTGCGAGGGCTACGGCAAGATCATCGGCATAGACGAGGATCTGGTAATACCCGACAAGGGCAAGACGATCTACGACGACGCCATAGCATGCTGGCGCGGCGCCACGATGAAGTGGTGGAAGGAGCAGCTCATAGAAAACGCATACAAGTTCGGCTTCCCCATACACGAGCCGTACCATAACCTCACGCCAGAACAGAAACTGCTGTTGTGGCGCGGCAACGAGTATTTCCACGGTCTGGACGAATTCTTCGAGTATATCGAGAGCGAGCGGCGCAAGATACAGTTCCGCGTCATGAAGGCACGCTATACGGGCAAGACGACATGCCCCGACTGCGGCGGCTCGCGCCTGCGCAAGGAGGCCCTTTATGTGAAGGTCGGCGGACGCAACATAGCCGAATTGGTACGCATGACCGTAGACCAACTCATCGGCTTCTTCGACACGCTGCAGTTGGATGCACACGACGCGGAGACGGCCAAACGCATCCTCGTGGAGATACGCAACCGTCTGGGCTACCTGTCGGACGTTGGGCTGGGATATTTGACGCTCGACCGTCTCTCGTCGACGCTCTCGGGCGGCGAGAGCCAGCGCATAAACCTCTCCACATCGCTGGGCAGCAGCCTTGTCGGCTCGCTCTACATACTCGACGAGCCGAGCATCGGCCTGCACCCGCGCGACACGCACCGCCTGATAAAGGTACTCAAACAGCTGCGCGATCTGGGCAATACGGTAATCGTGGTGGAGCACGAGGAGGAGATCATCCGCGCCGCAGACTACATAGTAGACGTAGGCCCGCGTGCGGGCGAGCATGGCGGCGAGATCGTCTTCAGCGGCCCCATCGGACAGCTCGCCGCAGCCGAAGGGAGCCTCACGTCCGACTACCTCGCAGGCCGCCGCCGCATAGAGCTTCCGGCAAGGGTGCGCGGCTGGAGCAACTCGATAGTGATACGCGGCGCGCGGGAGAACAACCTCAAGAATATTGACGTCCGCATACCGCTCGGCGTGATGACATGCATAACGGGCGTAAGCGGCAGCGGCAAGTCGTCGCTCGCAAAGGGCATACTGTACCCCGCATTGCGGCGCATGCTCCTCGACACGGGACTGAAGCCGGGCGACTTCGATGCCATAGACGGAGACACGGACATGGTCGGCTCGGTGGAGATGGTCGACCAGAACCCCATAGGCAAGTCGTCGCGCTCAAACCCCGTAACCTATCTGAAGGCGTACGACGAGATACGCAAGCTCTACGCCGACCAGCCGCAGGCCGTGCATACGGGCCTCACGGCCGCCAGCTTCTCGTTCAACGTGGCGGGAGGCCGCTGCGAGGAGTGTCAGGGCGAGGGTACGATCAAGGTGAGCATGCAGTTCATGGCAGACGTGGAGCTGGTTTGCGAGGCATGCAACGGCAAACGTTTCAAGGACGAGATCCTCGAGATAAAGTACCGCGGCAAGAGCATATACGACACGCTGGAGATGACCGTTGACGATGCCATCGGGTTCTTCGGCGAGGATAGGGAGAACGCCACCTGCCGCCGCATAGTCGAGCGGCTGCAGCCGCTGCAGGACGTGGGGCTCGGTTACATACGTCTGGGGCAGTCGTCGTCAACGCTCTCTGGAGGCGAGAGCCAGCGCGTTAAGCTCGCCTCGTTCCTCTCGAAAGACAACGAGAGCAAACGCATAATGTTCATCTTCGACGAGCCGACCACGGGACTGCACTTCCACGACATAAACCGCCTGCTCAAGGCCTTCGGCGCACTCATATCGAAGGGGCACACAATAGTGGTCGTCGAGCATAACATGGACGTGATAAAGTGCGCCGACTGGGTCGTGGACCTCGGGCCGGAGGCTGGCGACGGCGGCGGCAGGGTAGTCTTCGAGGGCACGCCCCGCGATCTGGAACAGTGCGAGGCAAGCTACACCGGCCGGTTCCTCAAGATGCATACGGGCCAATGACAGCGGCCAAACTATATTTTCATAGCAAGATTATAACAAGAGTGTTATAAATCACGAAAGCTGAAACCGACGTAACGATGAAGCAGCTGGTTTATGTAATTACACTTGCCTCGACGGTGTTGCTCACCTCGTGCAGCATATACACCCGGCATCACTATGAGACAAACCCTTTGAGCGGGGTTCAAAAGATGGCCAGCCCCACGACGGGGAAAGAGGTTGTATTGGTTCCCATGCGCCATCTGTCAACAGCCGGCAGCTATGCCAAATTACGAGACTATATCGACATGCTTAAGGCCGACGGTTATGTAACCTTTTGCGAGGGGGTTATGCGAATGCCGTATCACATGGATACCGTACGCGAGATCTCCATGGCCGAATTGTACAGGTTCTGCGACACCGTCACCTTCACGGATGCGGAACTACAACGGTTGGATACAATCATCCGAAAGGATCGCCGCGTTATGGGCAGTTACATAGGCAAGGGCGGATATGCCGATCCGGACAATCAATCGCTGCCCGAAAGGAATAAAAAGCAGAAGTATGTGTCGCAGACATTGGAATTGCTGGGGCTGACCACCGACAAGGATATATGGATAGACTACTCGATATACGACATGATGGGTCTGTATGAGAAGCGGTATGGCGAGGTTGAACTCTCCGAGTATGATTTTGCGACCGGACTTATGGAGCGATATGAGCCGATGGACGACAAGCCGTCAACAAACGGAAAGCTGCGCCTTGTGCTGTATCCCCGCAACGAGTATGTCGTGCGCCGAATCATAGGCTCTCAACGGCCGCGTATAGCCGTTATATATGGCAGCGGACATATGCCCGGGATAAAATACTACCTGAAAAAACACGGCTTCCGCCCGACAAGGGGCTACAAGGCCGATAAACAACTGAAATGAAGGAGTTTGAAACATACACCCTGCCCAACGGAATAAAGGGCATACACCGGCGCGTGAAGAGCGCCATAGCGCACTGCGCCCTCGTGATAAACGCCGGCAGCCGCGACGAGCGGCGCGACGAGTACGGGTTGGCGCACTTCACCGAACACGCGCTGTTCAAGGGTACGCGCAAGCGTAAGGCCTATCAGGTGAACTGCCGCCTCGAAAACCTCGGCGGCGAACTCAATGCCTTCACCACCAAGGAGGACACCACCATCCACGCCACGACGCTGCGCAGCGACTTCTCGAAGGCCGTGGAACTTATAACGGACGTGGCATTCGACTCGACATACCCCGAACGCGAGCTGGTCAAGGAGCGCGAGGTTATCGTAGACGAGATAAACACCTACAAGGATTCGCCGTCGGAGATGATCTTCGACACCTTCGAGGACATGATCTTCGAGGGCTCGGAACTCGGCCACAACATCCTCGGCACAAAGGCCGCACTCGCGCGACACGGCACCGAGGCCATACGCGCCTTTACTTCGCGGACATATACCGCCGACCAGATGGTATTTTCGTCGATAGGCAACTTTTCGGCAACCGCAGCCCGCGACACGGCGGCACGGTACCTCGCCGAACGCCACACCCCGATGCGCTCTTTCGAGCGCGCCGTACCTGCCGTAACCCCCGCGTTCGAGAAGGTGCTGAACAAGCACACGCACCAGATACACTGTATCATAGGCGCACGGGCATACGACATAAACGACGAACGGCGCGTGCCGCTGTCGCTGCTGGTGAACATCCTCGGCGGCCCCTCGGCCAACTCGCTGCTCAACGTGCTGCTGCGCGAGAAAAACGGGCTGTCGTACAACATCGAGGCTTCGTACACGCCATACAACGACTGCGGTTTCGTGGCCATATACTTCAGTTCGGAGCACGACAACGCCGACCACTGTTGCCAGCTCATAACCGAGCAGTTGAACCTTATGCGCCGCCAGACTCTCTCGGCGCGCCGCCTCTCGATGGCAAAGAAGCAGTTCCTTGCACAGATGGCCATCTCGATGGAGAACAACGAGAGCTACATGCTCGGCGCCGGCAAGAGCCTGCTCATGCACGACGACATAGACACGCTCGAAGAGGTCTACCGCAAGGTTGCCGCCGTCACGGCACAGCAGATAACCGACGTGGCCGACGAGATATTCTCGTCCACGTCGATGCTGATGTACAAATAGAAAACCCCTCCGCACAAATGGATGCCATAGAGAAATATGTACACGAACACTCGTCGCCCGAATCGCCGCTGCTGCACGAGCTCGACCGCGAGACACATCTGCGCGTGCTGAACCCGCGCATGATCTCGGGACACATACAGGGCAAGCTGCTCGAACTGCTCGTCAGGATGCTGCGGCCGCGCAATATCCTCGAGATAGGGACCTTCACGGGGTATTCGTCGCTCTGTATGGCTGCGGGACTCGACGGCGGCGGTACGATAGACACCTGCGAGGTGGACGACGAACTGCAGCCGATAGCGCAGTCCTATTTCGACCGCTCGCCATACGGCAGCCGCATACGCCTGCACATAGGTTCGGCACTCGACATAGCGCCACGTCTGGACAAACGCTTCGACATGGTCTTCATCGACGGCGACAAGCGCGAATATCCGGCATACTACAATATGCTTTTCGACAGGGGGCTCGTCACGAGCGGCTCGGTGATCCTCGCCGACAATATCCTCTGGTACGGCAAGGTCGTGGAGCCCGTAGCGCATAACGACCGACATACGCAGGCGCTTCTGGAATTCAACCGCATGGTCGCCGAAGACAACCGTGTTGAAAACGTTATCCTGCCGCTGCGCGACGGCATAAACATAATACGGGTAAAGTGACGCGCCGCAACTGCGGCACACACCGAGCCCCGCATTCGGGAACGAAAACCAAACTACGATCCGATATGAAGAATTTTGCTTTTTCCCTCGCCGCCATGCTCCTGTTCGGGGCGGCCTCGGCACAGACCGTATGGCACAACCCTCTCGAAGAGGAGCAGTGCGTAATACAGAATCAGGGATTCGGGAAGGAGATAGGACACAGCTACGTCCGCCTTCCGGATCGGGCCCGCGAGAAGGTGTCGCAGGCGGTATGGAACCTGTCGCGCAACTCGTCGGGACTGGCCATACACTTCTACAGCGACGCGCCGCACATCGAGGTGCGCTACTCCGTCGTACACCGCCACTCGTTGGACCACATGCCCGCAACAGGGGTATCGGGCGTCGACCTGTATGCCATAGACAGCAACGGGGAAATGACTCATCTCTCGGGACAATACTCCTTCCGAGATACGGTAACGTATACGTATGATGCCATAAAGGCGGACGGCTACCATAAGATGGGCTACGAATACCGTCTCTACCTGCCCATATACAATACCGTCAAGTGGCTCGAGATAGGGGTCCCGCAGGGGGCGTCGTTCAAGTTCGCCCCCAGCCGCATGGAGAAACCCATCGTCGTATACGGCACCTCGATAGCACAGGGCGGATGCGCATCGCGGCCTGCGATGGTATGGTCGAACATCCTCGAACGCAGGATGGACCGTCCGGTGATAAATCTCGGATTCTCTGGCAACGGCCGCCTCGACAAAGGGGTAATAGACATGATAGGTGAGATAGATGCCGCGGCATACATCCTCGACTGCTATCCCAACCTTACGGGGTTCGAGAAATCGGAGGTTGTGCGCCGTACCGTGGATGCCGTGCGGTCGCTGCGCGCGAGCCACCCCTCGGCGCCGATCGTTGTTACGGCCTTCAGCGGTTATCCGGACTCGCATCTTATCGAAAGCCGCGCCGCAACGGAACAGCGGCTCGACGAGGCAGGGCGCGAAGCCATGCGCCTGATCGCAGAGGAGGGTATCGGCAACGTGCATTATATCACACCCGAACAGCTGGCCATGCCGGATGAGGCAACCGTCGACTACGTCCACCTGACCGACATAGGCATGCAGCGCATGGCCGACACATACGAGAGAGTATTGCGCGAGATGATGCACGAGCCTTCGGGCGGCACGGTCACGACACATCCCGTCACGCAGCGCGGCGAACCCTTCATGTACGAATGGCGCGAGCGGCACACCGAGATCCTCGCGATGAATGCCGGAGCGGCGCCCGAACGTGTCATAATAGGCAATTCGATCATAAACTATTGGGGCGGCGAACCGCTGGCCAAGTCGCAGAACGGACCCGAATCATGGGAGAAACATATGGCCCCCCGCGGGTTCCGCAACCTCGGGTTCGGCTGCGACCGTATAGAGAACGTGTTGTGGCGCATCTACCACGGCGAGATCGACGGATTCAAGGCACGGGAGGTGGTGCTGGCCATCGGCACCAACAACCTGTGGCGCGATGACGATACAGAGATCGCACACGGCATGGCACACCTCGTCAAAGCCATACGGGATCGCCAGCCAGACGCCGAGATCAAGGTCATGGCAATACTTCCGCGCCGCGATATGGAGCAGCGTGTCGCCTCGGCCAACCGCGCCATTGCCGAGGCCCTCAAGCCGCTCGGCATAACACTCATCGACGCGGGCGGCGAACTGCTGGGACGCGACGGCAGGATCGACGAAAGCTGCTTCCGCGACGGACTGCATCCCAACGAGAAGGGTTACGGCAAGATCGTGAAGTACATCTGCCGATAGGCATACATTACATGAAACGAGCCGGTACGCCATACGGAAGTACCGGCTCGTTTCATGTAGGAAAAAAATCACTCTACGACCGTTAACGTATAATTGAGTTTTGTCTGCGGCCGTTCGAATTCGGCATTCAACAAAGTAAGCGTATTACCGCCGCGGTCGTACTGGAAATTGAAGATCTCGCCGTTATCGGCCATAAACTGCCAGACCGTAGCGTTGTCGTCGCCCGCCATGCCACGCAGCGTATAACGACGTCCGCTGTAAGCATAAGACATGTCCCTGCCATCCTCCGCCTCTATATATGTCATCACAAGACGGAACGTACCGTCACCACTGTGTTCGCGGCTGTGTACCGAAAGTGAATAACGTATACCCGGACATGACGCCGCAGGCAGCAGGCCCTCCCATCGGCGACACTCCATGCCGCCTGTTGACGTGTCGGCATCGGCATCAGGCTTGAGGGTGATCTCGCCGACTACAGCATCTGGGATCGAGATACGTAACGTAGCAATACCGCCAGCCGCCTGCTCCACCTTGCACGGCAATGTATAGTCGGCCGCGCCCGACAATTTCAGCACTTCTCCGTCGAACGTATAGTCGTACCATCCCGAGCGGAAGTAGCCCCACGCTTCGTCGGCCGTAATCTCAACCGTACCGTCGTCCCAGAATGCAAACTTCGGCAACGTACCAGCGACGCTGTTCCACGCCTCCGGCGCACTCTTCACCGTGCCGTCAAGGACAAAGTCGACAACTTCGTACTCGTTTTGCGGCAAAACACCAGCACCTGCTCTGGCACGCACGCATCCGAATACAAGAACCATCGCCGCCGTCAGCGGCAACACCGCGCCAAGGCGCAGCATGGAGGCTCGGCCTCCATTGAAGGATGTCATCATAACAAATCGTTTTTTTATGGTTTGACCCTTCAACCCGCAGGCTATATCCGGATTATAACCAAAGAGTTGTCGGAAAATAAGCATCCGATATTCATCCACGCCGTATCCCGAGGCGAGCACGTCGCCGTCGGCCTCATACTCTTGCACCTCGACCAAAAGCCGCGATGCCATCCCCACGAACGGATTAACCCAGAACAAACATCGAAGTACCTCCAAGGCCAGCCTCTCCGCCGTATGGCGGTGACGGACATGGCTGCATTCGTGTGCCAGAACCTGCTCGCGATCCCTGCCGCCGATACCATCGTTTATGAAAACAGTACGGCCGAAAGTAAACGGCTCCTTAACCTCGTCGCTCACGGCGAGTACATAACCTGCACAGTCCGTACAACAGGCACGCCGGCGCAACCCGTATACGGCCTTCAAACGGCGACGGAAAAGATATGCATTCACCGCCACTCCAATACCGTACAAAACAGCCATGACAGCAAACACTGCCGAACGCAGTTCCTCTTGCGTGCTCGTCACATCAGACACGGCCGCCATTGTACCTGCCTCCGTATCGGCCGCATCCCGTATTGTCAGCATGCGGTATATAATATCTGTATGCGAAACCTTGGCAGATGAAAAAGCAGAAGTATAAACAGGGATCTCAAATGCCGGAATCACCGTCGCCGCGAACATCGACACCACGATGTAGGTCCGGGCAGCACGATGCAGTATTCGCCCCTCGAAAAGTATCTTGTACAACGCAACGAAAAGAGCGCTGCATAACACCGCCTCGAGCATATATATCAGACCGTTCATCGCTTCTCCTTTTTAAGCATCTCGATTATAGCATCAGTCTCCTCAACCGAAATGGAACGCCGCGACGCCAGAAACGACACAAGCCGCTCGGCCGAGCCGCCGAAAAACATGTCCAACACCGACGACATGAAACCCTGCGTGTAGGTATCGCGGTCGACCGTAGGGTAGTACTCATGGCTCTTCCCATAGGCCCGATGGGCGACGAAACCCTTCCTCTCCAATATGCGGATTATGGTCGACACGGTATTATAAGCCGGTTTGGGTTCGGGCAGCTCGGCCAGCACGTCGTTGACAAAACCGCCGCCGCGATCCCACAAAATATGCATTATCTCCAATTCGGCCTTTGTCAACTCCTGCGGCCGCTGTCTCAATCTCTCTCCCATTGTTCTGGTTAGGTTATTTGCGCTATTCAACATGTCTCGGACTGCTCCGCTGTCCGATCGTATGCACAAATATACAACTATCTTTTTAGTTATACAACTATTTTATTAGTTGTTTATCAAAAAAACGACCCGGCAAAGCAAGGCAGCGGAATCAAGTCCGAATAGAAGTATATAAAACTAACCACAAAACCAACGACATACACGAAAAGCGGCCGCCCCGAAGGGCAGCCGCCATATCATAAATAGACTGCAATATTTGCACTACACGAGTTTCAACTCACGCTTGATGCGCTCGATCTTGGCATCAAGGGCGGCCAGAACCGCATCGTACCCATCGACCGAAGCCAGCGGCTCCTTTACACCGAAATAGAACTTGATCTTGGGCTCCGTACCAGAAGGGCGCACCGAGACTATGGTACCGTCGGCCGTAATCCACTGCAGCACGTTGCTCGACTCCTGCTCGATAGGCTTGCGCACGCCCGTGCGTACATCCAGCTCCTCGAGCGTCTTGTAGTCTCGCACCGTAACGACATCCGAGCCTGCCAGCTGCACGGGATGCTTCTCACGGAACTCCACCATCATGCGCTGGATCTCCTCGGCGCCGTCCTTGCCCTTGCGCACCACCGATACGAGCCCCTCGCGGTAGAATCCGTACTTAACATACAGCTGCTGAAGCCACTCGTACAGCGTAAGACCCATCGTATCCTTGGCCCACGCCGCAGCCTCCGCCGCCAGCGAGCAGGCCGACACGGCATCCTTGTCGCGTACGTAGTCGCCGGCAAGATAACCGAAGCTCTCCTCGCCGCCGCCGATATACTTGGCCTTGCCCTCGTTCTCGCGGATGATGCGGGCTATGTATTTGAATCCCGTAAGGCAGTCGTAACACTTGACACCGAAACTGTCGGCAACGGCATTGGCCATAAGCGACGTCACGATGGTCTTCACGACATACTGATTCCCGTCGAGTTCGCCGCGCTCGGCCCAGCGCGTAAGCTGGTAGCTCATCAGCAGCACAAGCGTCTGGTTGCCGTTCAGCAATACATATTCACCCTTGCCGTTACGCAGCGCCACGCCTATACGGTCCGAGTCGGGGTCGGTGGCAAGCACCAGATCGGCCCCCTCGCGGCGGCCCAGATCTATGGCCATCGACATTGTCTTGCGCTCCTCGGGGTTGGGCGACTCGACAGTGGGGAAGTTGCCGTCGACAACGGCCTGCTCGGGCACCATTATTATATTGGTGAAACCGAAATTGCGCAGCGACGCAGGCACAAGGCGCATGCCGGCGCCGTGCAGCGGCGTGTAGACGATCTTCATGTCGTGATACTTGGCCACGCTCTCGGGCGAGAGCTGCACGTCGCGCTTGATGCGGTCGACATATATACGGTCGAACTCCTCGCCCAGAATCTCGATATTCGAGGCATTGGCGCCCGTAAGCACCTGTGCGTTGTCGGTGATCTTCTCCACCTCGGCGATGATGTTCGTATCGTGCGGCGCCGTCACCTGCGCGCCGTCGGTCCAATATGCCTTGTAACCGTTGTACTCCTTGGGGTTGTGCGAGGCCGTGATCACCACACCCGAATGGCATTTGAGCTCACGTATGGCGAAGCTCAGTTCGGGGGTCGGACGCAGTGCGTCGAACAGGTAAACCCGAAAGCCGTTCGAGGCGAAAATATCGGCCACGCGCTCGGCGAACATACGCGAATTGTTGCGGCTGTCGTGAGCCACGGCGACACGTATCGCCTCACCCGCAAAGTTCTTCTTCAGGTAGTTCGCAAGACCCTGCGTAGCGGTACCTACAGTATATATGTTCATACGGTTGGTTCCCACGCCCATAATGCCGCGCAAGCCGCCCGTACCGAACTCGAGATCCTTGTAGAAGCTCTCTGTCAGCTCTTTTTTATCGTTGTCGATCAGGAACTTAACCTGTGATTTCGTTGCCTCGTCATAATCGCCGTCGAGCCATTTTGCGGCTTTCGACATCACGATTGCGTCCAATTGGTCTGCCATTTTTCTATAAGGTTTAGTTATAACTAATGTTCGGCGCATACCGATTTCTGATATGCAAAAATACTGTTTTTTTTTCGAATATTCAATATCAGAGACTTAAAATGAAGGGTGCAAAAAAGCCCTATTTGTCTATATATAAAAAAAAATAAAAAACAATAGCACCGGTAATTTATTTTAACAAATTTATTCACAACTTTGTGGTGCCGAACAAAGAACTCATCCCGAACGTTGCGAACAGACGAAACGCGGTTCCCATGAGGTACCGCAGGGTTCAAATTCGCTTCTGCCGGAGCATAAAACCTCTGTCCGGATAACGTACAAGACATACAATTTGTTGTGCTACGATGATCGACTCTCGACGAAATAACGACGTATGGCAGGCTTGCTTGAACCGCATCAAGGAACAGACCTCGCAGGAGGAGTTCTCGAAGTGGTTCGCACCCATCATACCTCTCGAATTCGACGGTACGAACCTCCGTCTGAAGGTTCCGAACGAGAGCTACGTCACGCACATCGAGAAAAACTACCTGAAGTTCTTCTCCCAGATAATATACCAGATATACGGCCAGCAGACGCGCCTGTTCTACGCCGTGCCCAGCGTCGAGGAGAAGATGCCCGTGGCGGGCACCGCCGACACCACGGCCATATCGCAGTTCAGCACACGCACCGACACGGCCAACATCAAAAACCCGTTCGTAATACCGGGCCTGAAGAAGATTACAATAGACCCGCAGCTGAACCCCAACTACACCTTCGCCAACCACATCGAGGGAGAGTGCAACCGTCTGGCCCGTTCGGCGGGCATGACCGTGGCCCTAACACCCGGATCGTCGCCGTTCAACCCCCTGTATATATACGGAGACTCGGGTCTCGGCAAGACACACATCGTGCAGGCAATAGGCCACGAGGTGCGCGAACGCCATCCTGAACTGCAGGTACTCTATGTCTCGACAAACAAGTTCCAAGCGCAGTTCCAGACGGCGTACAAGAACGGCGAAATTACCGACTTCATACGTTTCTACCAGATGATCGACGTGCTGATAATCGACGACATACAGGAACTTACGGGCAAGGCCGGCACACAAAACGCCTTCTTCAACATATTCAACCACCTGCAGCTGGCCGGAAAGCAGCTGATCCTCACCTCCGACAAGCCCCCCGTCGAGCTTAAGGACATAGAGCAGCGGCTCCTCACCCGTTTCAAGTGGGGCCTCTCGGCCAAGATCGACACGCCCGACTACGAAACCAAGGTGAAGATCATCAAGGTGAAGGCCGAGCGTATGAACGTCAACATCTCGGACGAAGTGGTGAACTACTTGGCGGAGAACATCTCGGCCAATATCCGCGAGATCGAGGGCGCGCTCTCGTCGCTCGTGGCCAACGCCTCGTTCCTCGGGCGCCGCATATCAACCTCTTTGGCAAAGGAGGTGCTGAAGGTGTACGTACAGCTCAACCAGAAAGAGATCTCGATAGGGCACATCACCGAGACCGTATGCCGCTACTTCGACATCGACGAGGAGAGTTTCAATTCGTCGAAGCGTACGCGCGAGGTGGCACAGGCGCGGCAGATAGCCATGTATCTGGCAAAACAGCACACCAAAGCGCCGCTCGCGGCCATAGGCGCCGCCATCGGAGGCCGCAACCACGCCACCGTACTGCACTCGTGCAAGGCCGTAACCAACATGATCGAGACCGACAAGGTCTTCAAGGGCCAGATCGAGGAGATCGAGAAACTTATCCTCGGCAAGTAACCGCCGCCGCAAAACCTGCGGCCTAAGAAGGAAGGCGGTACAAGCGAGAGATGATGGTGGAGGTGGTGGGGTGTCAGAGAAATAGCGCCCGCGAACGAAAAATCCGTACTCATATGACAAACGAAACGACAGAACGCTGCATAAAGGCACTTGCGCGCAACGGGTTCGACGTGCGCACGGCCGCCACGGCCGCCGAGGCAGGAGAGATCATCCGTTCCATTATCGGCGAGCTGCAACCCGCAAGCATATCCTTCGGCGACTCGATGACCCTATACGCCACGGGTACCATAGCATGGCTGCGCGAACAGACCGAGATACCCTTCATCGACACCTTCGAGGCGGGAGTGCCGTTCCGCGACCTTATAGAACGCCGCCGCGAGGCCCTCACGTGCGGGTTGTTCCTCACGGGCATAAATGCCGTATGCGGAGACGGCTCGCTGCAATGGCTCGACATGATAGGCAACCGCATCGCCCCCATAGCCTTCGGGCCGCGCAAGGTGGTGCTCGTAGCCGGCCGCAACAAGATCGTCGCCACGCAGGAGGAGGCCTATGCCCGCATACGCGACACAGCCGCCCCGCAGAACGTCGCGCGCCATGAGGGGTTCAAGACCCCCTGCGCCGTGACGGGGCGCTGCCACGACTGCGCGTCGCCGCAGCGTATCTGCAACGAGCGCCTCATACTGCACAAATGCCACCCGAAAGGCCGCATCACCGTAATCCTCATAGACGAAGATCTCGGATTATAACCACGCGGCAACGACCTTGGGCCAGCAAATCATTATAGCCATGAACCGTATATATTATTACAAAACGCTGCGGATAATGCTCATAACATTCATCGCGGCACCAGCAATGGTCGCAGCATCGATCTATGTCACATCCATCCCTATGGGCATCATGGCCAAAGTGACAGGGTATGTCGGCACGGCTTTCTTCGGCCTGTGCTTCATTATCGGCCTGTACAACTTCCTGCGCGGTGCATTCCGCCGCGAGGCCCTTGTGCTGACACCGGAATCGCTCACGATAAACACACCAATACATGACAGTTACACGCTTCTGTGGAGTGATATAAACGGATTCGAAAGGGTAGACATCGCACGCGAGCATATGCTCGTCATAAACCTGCACGACGCGCAGCGGTTCATCGAGAAAAACAGCGGCACAGCTTTCGGCCGCAAGCTGATGAGGGCCGACACGGCCTGTGTCGGTTCGCCATGCTCGATCTCGCTGAACAATATCGACACCGGCGAGGACGACATAGAGTCGGTACTCAACCAATACATGACGAAATACGGCAGCAAAGCCGCCCCCGAGAATGGACCAGCCCAAGATTGAGCGCATGCTGCGTCTGATGAAGATGCTCACGGCAAACACGCTCTATACGGTGGATGACATCGCCGAGCGGCTGGGCATGTCGCGCCGCACGGTATACCGCTATATAGACACCTTCCGCGACGCGGGCTTCGTCATCAAGAAGAGCGACGGCATAATACGCCTCGACAAGGAGTCGCCGCACTTCAAGGACATATCGCAGCTGGTACACTTCACCGAGGAGGAGGCCGTCATCCTCAAGCGCGCCATCGAGAGCATCGACGACACCAACCTTCTGAAACAAAACCTCAAACGCAAGCTCTACTCGGTCTACGACAACAAGATTCTGGCCGATACCATCGTCCGCGGCGGAAACGCCTCGAACGTGCGCAACATCGTGGAAGCCATCGAGCAGAGACGTCAGGCCGTGCTGCACGACTACCGCTCGTCCCACGGTTCGGCCGTGCGCGACCGGCATGTGGAACCCTTCGCCTTCACCACAAATTATGTACAGGTGTGGTGTTACGATATAGACGACGGCGCCTGCAAGTTGTTCAAGACGGCACGCATAGGGTCGGTGACGGTAACCGGCACCCCGTGGCGGAACGAAGGCAGCCACGTAAAGGGCTTCGTCGACATCTTCCGTATGAACGGGCAGAAACGCCTGCACATACGCCTCGCCATGGGTATCATGGCCCGCAACCTGCTGCTCGAAGAGTACCCGCTGGCCGAGCAGTACGTCACGCCGCTGCCCGACGGCCGCTGGCTTCTGGATACCGACGTGGCGGACTACGCCGGTGCGGCCCGTTTTACGGTAGGGTTGATGGATGACATCGAGATCGTCGAATCCCCCGACTTCGCGCAATATATCGACGACTACGTCCGCCGTTTCTGGCCGCCGGCCTCCGATACCGCACACGCGGAAAGGGAATAACGGCAGTCAACCCCCTCCGTTTTCAATCAAATCAAAAATACCGTCGGCAGCGCTCCGTCGGCAAGCCTCTCCATGCCTGCCATACGCCACGAAAAGCCATCCACACTAAATTTTCGGGCCATCGAGGCAGAAAAAATCGACGATTCCGAATTTGTGTCATAAGTTGTCACACGGCATACGTTACTTTGTATTACGAAAACAAAATTAACGGAGTGTTTAACCGCAAAAAACTTACGACTATGGGAATCGCCTACAAAATCCGGTGCCAGCATTGCAACACGGAGTTCGACTACTGCGAAGATCAATCATTCGGCATGCTGCCGCGCTGCGTAGGGTGCGAGAGCTATGTCGAGATGGAGCGTCCGATACGCTGTCCGGCATGCCATAAAAGGCTCAACACCTCGCAGGAGGAGTTCGACAGGCAGGTACAGACCGTCATGATGTGGGATTAAAAAATGCGTGCGGAATTTCGGTATTCGGGGAAAATTACGTAACTTTGGATTATTATAACCCTTAAAATCCGCTGTTATGACCAAACTCAAGGCGGGAGATCCGGCCCCCGACTTTACAGCCGCGACGCAAGACGGTCAGACTCTATCGCTTGCCGACCTCAAGGGGACGCGCACGATACTCTATTTCTATCCCAAGGACAACACTTCGGGATGTACGCTCGAGGCCAAGAGCCTGCGCGACGGCAAGGCCGAACTCGCCCGCAGGGGCTACCGCATCGTCGGCGTCAGCCCCGACAGCGAACGTTCGCACCGCAACTTCTGCGACAAGCACGAACTGAACTTCACTCTGCTGGCCGATACCGACCACGCTATGTGCGAGGCTTACGGAGTGTGGGTCGAGAAGTCGATGTACGGCCGCAAATACATGGGCGTGGCGCGCACGACGTTCCTCATAGACGAGCAGGGGCGCATCGACCGAATATTCGAAAAGGTCGACACGAAGAACCACTACACACAGATTATAAACGAATTGGACAAAAACGAATAACATTACGACAAATATATGGCAACCGAAAAGACACAGGTCAACCCCGATAAGCTCAAGGTGCTTAACGCGGTGATGGAAAAGATAGAAAAGGACTTCGGCAAGGGCTCGATCATGCGTATGAGCAGCGACTCGGTAACCGATGTCCCCGTAATACCGACGGGTTCGATAACCCTCGACATGGCCCTCGGCGTGGGCGGATACCCCAAAGGCCGCGTGATAGAGATCTACGGACCCGAATCGTCGGGTAAGACGACACTGGCCATCCACGCCATAGCCGAGGCGCAGAAGGCGGGAGGCATCGCCGCCTTCATCGACGCCGAGCACGCCTTCGACAGCTTCTATGCCCAGAAATTGGGCGTCGACGTCGACAACCTGCTCATCTCGCAGCCCGACAACGGCGAGCAGGCACTCGAGATCGCCGACTCGCTCATACGGTCGAGCGCCATCGACATCATCGTAATAGACTCGGTGGCGGCACTCACGCCCAAGGCCGAGATCGAGGGCGAGATGGGCGACTCGAAGATGGGGCTTCAGGCACGCCTCATGTCGCAGGCGCTGCGCAAACTCACGGCAAGCATCTCGAAGACCAAGACCGTCTGCATCTTCATCAACCAGCTGCGCGACAAGATAGGCGTCGTATACGGCAACCCCGAGACAACCACGGGCGGCAACGCGCTGAAGTTCTACGCCAGCGTCCGCATCGACATACGCCGCGCCTCGATCATAAAGGACGGCGAGGAGCAGCTCGGCACTCGCACCAAGGTCAAGGTGGTGAAGAACAAGGTGGCCCCTCCGTTCAAGAAGGCCGAATTCGACATCATGTTCGGCGAGGGCATCTCGAAAATAGGCGAGATCGTGGACCTCGGCGTCGACTACGGCATCATCCGCAAGGCAGGCTCGTGGTTCTCATACGGCGAGCAGAAGATCGGGCAGGGACGCGACGCGGTAAAGGAGTTGCTCAAGAACAACAAGGAGCTTTGCGACGAGATCGAGGGCAAGGTGCGCGAAGCGATGAAAACTCAAAAATAGCCACGTATGAACTATACTGCGGAGGATGAGAAGCTCATCGAGAGCAAGTGGGCCGATTTGATGGAATCGTGCAAGAAGATTTGCAAGAAAGAGGAGGATTGGACCTTCATTAAACGAGCATTCTTCCTTGCCAAAGAGGCCCATCAGGGGGTACGGCGCCGCTCGGGCGAGCCGTACCTCCTGCATCCCATCGCAGTAGCCAAGATCGTGGTCGACGAGATCGGCCTCGGGGTCAAGTCTGTCGTCGCCTCACTGCTGCACGACGTTGTGGAGGATACCGACTACACGGTGGAGGACATAGAGCACATCTTCGGGCACAAGATCGCCACCATGGTCGACGGCCTCACGAAGATGTCGGGCGTATTCAACGCCGACACGTCGCTTCAGGCCGAATATTTCCGCAAGGTGCTGCTCACGCTCTCGGACGACGTGCGCGTCATCCTGATCAAGATCGCAGACCGCCTGCACAACATGCGCACCTTGGGCTCCATGCCCCAGAACAAGCAGATCAAGATCACCAGCGAGACAATATACCTCTTCGCGCCGCTGGCGTACCGGCTCGGCCTCTACGCCATAAAGACCGAACTCGAAGACCTCTGCATGAAATACCGTTTCCCAAAGGAGTATGAGGAGATCACGCGCCAGATCAACGAGACCTCGGCGGCCCGCGAGGAGTATATCCGCAAGTTCTGCGCCCCAATATCGGCGGCGCTCGACCGCAACGGCATAAAATACGAGATCTCGGGACGTGTGAAAAGCGTATATTCGATATGGACGAAGATGATGCGCAAGCAGATCCCGTTCTCGGAGATATACGACCTGTTCGCCATACGCATCGTATTCCAGCCGCTGGAATTCCCGTCGGAGAAGACGCAGTGCTGGCAGATATACTCGTCGATAACCGACATATACACCCCCAAGCCCGACCGCCTGCGCGACTGGATCAGCATACCCAAGGCCAACGGCTACGAGGCGCTGCACTCGACCGTCATGGGGCCCGACGGCATCTGGGTCGAGGTGCAGATACGCACGCAGCGCATGGAGGAGATCGCCGAGAGGGGATTCGCCGCACACTGGAAATACAAGCATGCCACCATCTCGCACGATGAGGACGAGTTCGACAAGTGGCTCAAGAAGATACGTGCGGCGCTGGACAGCCCGACGGAGAACGCGGTCGACTTCCTCGACAACTTCAAGCTCTCGCTCTACACCTCGGAGGTTGCGGTCTTCACACCCAAGGGCGAGGCTCGCCGCCTGCCGTACGGGGCCACGGCGCTCGACTTCGCATACGACGTCCACACAAAGATCGGCAACACGGCCATCGGCGCCAAGATCAACCACAAGATAATGCCCCTGACCACGCAGCTCAACACGGGCGACCAAGTGGAGATCATCACGTCGGACTCAGCCAAGCCCAAGGCCGAATGGCTGGAGTTCGTCCTCACATCGAAAGCCAAGCAGGCCATAAAAAGCTACCTCAAACGAGAGCAGGAACATAACATACAGCGCGGCATGAAGCTCCTCGACGAGAAGCTCGCCGAGCTGAACATTACGCCCAACGGCCGTGTCATACGCAAATTGATCGCCGCCTACGACAGCAGCAACAAAGAGGAGTTGTACACGAAGATCGGCGCCGGAATAATCTCGCTCGACAATCTGGAGAAGGTGGTCAAATCGAATGCAAAGAACAAACTGCTGAAGTTCTGGACACTCTTCATCAAGGACAACGAGGAGGATGCGGACGACGACACCGACACGGCACAGGAGCCGAAGGATGGCGACGCGCCGCAACAGGCGCAGGAGGCCCCGACATTCGTCATAGCCGATTGCTGCAAGCCCATCCCGGGCGACAGCGTCGTAGGATTCAAGGACCCCATAACGCACCAGATAATCGTGCACAAGGCCTCGTGCGACGAGCTCAACCGCCTCGCCTCGCAACACGGCGAGTGCATCATGAAGGAGGAGATACAGTGGTCGCAGTGCAAGAAACTGTCTCCGCTGTCGAAGATCGAGATCCTCGGCATCGACCGCATGGGACTGCTGCTCGATCTGGCGAACGTTGTCACCAACGACTTCAGCATCAACATGCGCGAGGTGAACATACAGTCGCACGACGGGATCTTCGAAGGGACGATGAGCCTGTACGTACGCGATGCCGAAAGTCTCAACGCCCTGCTCGAGCGCCTGCGACGGATAAAGGGTATGGAAACCGTAAAACGAGTAATAAACTAACCGCCGATGGACAATATATGGATAGTGCTGCTTATTGTGGGAGCCGTCATATCGCTCACGCAGAAGAACCGGACACAGCACCCGCATCAAGACCCCGAGGATGAGGATCCCGCCCGGGAACTGCGCAAACAGTTCGAGGAGATGTTCGGCAGCCGCGGGGAACAACCCTCGGCACCGCACCCCACAGCCACGCCGCTACCCACGCCGAAAGCCGCACCGGCCAAAACCGACGCCATACCGCAAACTACGGCCTCGCCGTACCCCGTGACCGAAACGACGGTCAGCCCGCCCATCAAAACTATCGGAAGAGCATAGGCGCATCACAACCGACAGGCCCGTACGCGACACCTCACACCGCAACGAATCCATGACGCAGGAACCCGCACGGCGTCTGCTGCAGACGAAAAAAAACGACGTATCCCCGCAACGACATGCGGCCGCGGAGGTCGCAGCCGCACACCGCAACGACAGCGAACTGGAGCGTATAATAGAAGAGTTCGACATGGAGCGCGCGGTGATATATTCCGAGATACTCAAACCGAAATACGAGGAGTATTGATCCCCTGTCCTGCTGCCGCAGAGTGATGGCATCGGTATCGGCAAAGCCGCAGAACAAAGGCCGCCACACAAACCGCCGCTCGAATCAACAAGCAACAAACAGGCACGCATCAATGCGTTAACGACATTTATATAAAGCATATCTTGAGTATTAAAATCGTATATCACACTTCGGTAACAGCCGCAATCGGGGCGGCAGCGAGAGCATTGGCCGTCATAATCGCTGCTGCGGCCGCCGCCATACCCGAACCCGCAGCAGCCAACGGCGACCCCGTATCGCGGCTCTCGGCTGTAATGCGCGTGAGCAACCCCGAACCGCGCGACATTGCAGAGATCCGCATAAATGCGGAGCGCCTCTTTATATCCCCACGAGGCAGATATACCGACGTGACGGTGGAATATACCCTCGAAAACACCTCCGACAAAGATTTTCAAGACATAGACTACGGCTTCCCGATAGACTACTACGGCGAAGGGGATGCCCATATATACGACAACGGCATCTCCGAATCGGCCTACATGGGCGGCTGGAGTCCAAGAAACATCCGCAACGTGACTTTCTCGATCGACGGCAGGGCGCTGCCTTACACACTCTCCGACGCCGCCGTAATAACAGCCGAACAGCCATTAGTTCACGAAGTCGACAACGTGGAGATCGAGACAAGCGAGTATTGCCCCGCCGTCTGCCGCCGCTGGGCCTATACCTCCTTCAGCATCGGACCGCGCACCACGGCATACCTCAAGGTCACATATTCGGTGCTCAACTCATACGGAGTACCGCTCTACCGGTCGTCACACCTGTCCGAACAGTACAACATACACAGCGATATCGCATTCAATTTCCGATATGACTTCTCGCCGGCCTCACATTGGGGCGACGGGCGCATAAGGCTCTTCAGTATCGAGGTCGACACCTCGGCCGTCACCGTATCAGACGATTCGCGGCATATCAGGTTCTACGGCCTGCCGCTGGAATATACTGAAGGGAACCGCCTGACATACAGAACCACAGACTTCGACCTCACGGCCGCAGAACCCTTGGAGATGGAATTTTCGTGCCGTTTCTCCGCAGAGGCGGCCGACCTGTTGGCGCGGCGCGTCGCTCCCGACAAATACAGTGTCGAGGTGCCGTCGGCGCTTAAAAAGCACGCCGCAGCCAGCCTTTCGGACATGCGCCCCGAGAGCTGCTGCACCATGCAGGCAGACGGAGACCGCACCATAAGGCTGAAGTTTAAGCGCCCGACAGCGGTAAAGGCCGTCGCCGTATTGTGCGGCTGCCGCAGGAACGAAACAACATACCGCTCATGCGCACGCCCCAAAACCATCACGTGGCGTGCGAAGCCCGTACGGCAAGAGGTCATGGAGGTGCGGCACGGATATACGGACGATTATGACGACGGCACGGGAAAGGCCGCAGAGTGGACCGAACCCGTGTACGACTACACAAACCGCAACGACACAGAATACGCCTCCGTCGAGTTTCCGCACGAGACAGAGGTGCCAGATACTGCACCGTCTGAATCCGGCTCCAGCGGGCTGCTGGAATCGGCCGTATTCATAGCCGTGGCGCCGGCGGCCGTAGACGGCGTAATGACAGGTTGGACACCGTCACAGGAGGCGTACGACCTCATCCCGCCTGTCGAAGAGATCGTATTGACCGTAACCGACACCTATAAAGGCACGCAATCCGATGACATTTGCATATCGGAGATAATCGTATTCGAATAACTGCAAACCATAAAACAACGAATCATATGGCAACGATATTCTCAAAGATCATCGCAGGGGAGATCCCCAGCTACAAAGTAGCCGAAGACGAAAACTACTACGCATTCCTCGACATCAATCCGCTTGCAAAAGGGCACACGCTTGTGGTCCCCAAAAAGGAGGTGGATTACATTTTCGACCTCGACGACGAGACGCTCGCAGGCATGAACGTATTCGCCAAGGGAGTAGCGCACAAAATCCGCAGCTATTCGGGATGCAAAAAGGTGGCAATGGTGGTGCTCGGACTCGAAGTTCCGCATGCACACATACATCTAATACCTATGAACAGTGAAAAAGACGTCGATTTCGGAGCAGAGAAACTGAAATTATCACCTGAAGAGTTCGCTCAAATCGCTCAAGCCATATCGGAGGCCAAGTAGCAGCCGGAGCATATCAGGCTGAGAACCAACGGGGTAGTATTGTTTATACTGCCCCGTTTATTTTTTAACATAATATTGTGCCCGTAGATCATTTTAACAAATGTAAATCCTAAAGCAATACGGAATATGAGATTACGCCTCTGCGGGAAAAGCGCCTTATATTACAAATGTAAACCATATGCCAGCATTTACATTTGTAATCCCGATTTTAATTTACAAGAATAACGAAAGGGTAGTGCCTGCCACTGTTGATTATTACAAAAGTAAATATCACAGCTCGGTCGATAAACATCGGCCTCTGATAGGGAAAGAGTGAAATCAAAATACTGAATTGATGGTCATAATACACTATAAACCAAGTATTTACATACGATATATAAACACAAACATACACACAAAGCGCGCACTGGCGGTAATTGCCGCAAAAAAGCTCGTATCAAACCATATTTGCGCATTTATCATATATATACCAGCATTTTACACATGATTGAATAAAGTAAAGCATGAATATTATCCGCGGCCTGTTTTTAACCTAATATTTACTATTACAGTTGTAAACATTTTAACCACAATGTTTGCAATTACATTTGTACAAAAACGCTTGTTTACAAAAGAAAAATGTGTTATTTTTGTAAAAACATCGGTTATGCGTGAAAAATTGCTCAATTTGATGCGAAGCGAAGGACTGACTTCGAGCCGCCTTGCGGAATTGCTCGGCATACAGCCATCGGGAATATCCCACATCCTGTCCGGACGAAACAAACCGAGCTTCGACTTCGTGCAGAAGATCCTCCGCCGCTTCCCTGCCGTCAGCCCCGATTGGCTGCTGCTCGATCAAGGGCCGATGTACCGCGATAAAAACGATATGTCAGCACCGGCATCAGAGCCTGCTATACCTTCGCAGCCGTCACAGTTGCCGTTCACGGATGCCCCCGAGGCGGAACATCGGGCAGATGCGGCAACCACCGCGGACAAACCGCAAGGCATGGTCACCGGAAGTGAAATTGCTGCGGCCTCAGCGGACAACCCCGCACACCGCGGCAACGTTAAGCGCATAATAGTTCTCTTCGACGACCATACCTTCGAAAGCTATAATCCCTCACGGTAGAGACGCTGCTGCAACCTGCAAGCATCATTACCAAAGGCTTGCGAGAGTACGGAACGCAATTTAACATAATTAGCGGCCCTTAACCGAAAAAATACGAATCGACCATCGCAGGTAAGATTATACGGACAAGCTCCGTACGACATATTCCTACTGCACGGAGGCCCGGGTGCTGCAGGCACCATGCGTCCTTTGGCCGAGTTGCTCATAACACAGGAGACGATGCCGCCCAACGCCGAAACAGGAGCAGTACACGGCATTGTCGAGGCCATGCAGTCGCGGTTCGACATTGCCTCGCTTACAGACGAGCTTCACAGTCAAATTTCACAATACGCATGCCCGTCAACCCGCGTCGTCCTGATAGGACATTCGTGGGGTGCATGGCTCGCGACAATATATGCGGCACATCATCCACAATCGTTACGCCGTATAATTCTCATAGGCACACCGCCGTTCGATAACAGTTACGCCGATATGATACGCCGACGCCGTGAAGCACGCATGGACAGAACATCGAGAACCGCATTCCGCAAGGCTCTGCACATACTCGAATCCCGCGCATCTGTTACCGGCAACGCGGCCGACACGGAGCAATCCACCGCATTGCGGCAAATAGAGCGTCTGACGGCCATCAGCGATAACGTAGACGCTATACCGTACATCAACGACATTCCGTTCGACTACACCTCATACGCCGCCGTATGGGCCGAGGCGCAAGCCATACGCAGCCGAGGTGAGTGGCATACGATATTACGTAACGTACAGACGCCAGCAACCGTCATTCACGGCGACAGCGACCCGCATCCTGTGGAGGGAGCCATCATTCCCATGACCGATGCCGGTATCGCCTGCGACGTACGCATACTGCCGCGATGCGGCCATACGCCGTTTCTCGAGCGCCACGCCGCACGCGAACTCAAACGAATACTTCTCGAAACGATCTCCCGTGCATAGACGACAGCAAAAGCATCATCCCCATGTGCTGTGCAAGTCATATATTCCATCATCTCACGGAATCTCCCTTTTGATGCAATATTTCCATTATGTTAAATTACATATAGGGGACTAAAACCCGGAATCCCCTGCCGGAAATTGTATATGACTTGCAAGCCACGCTCATGATGGGACATCTTTGTCATATGATTACACGAGATACCTGCATAATTTAGCATAGGTGAACGACATGCCGGCATTGAAAACACAATTTTATCCGGCGTCTTGACAAGCCTTACGATATGATTAACACGTCTCCGACAGGCGCAGACAATAACATATTACGGCATTTGAAATAGCCACGACAATCGCTCGATCGGCAATATGTTGTTATACAGTGCATTACGGATCGAACCAAAAGGAATTCATCAAAACGAAAGGGATCATGTTATTGAAGAAATGAATCGCTGCCGATACCATGATCCGAGCTTTAACCT
>CASFQF010000009.1 GCA_949296635.1 uncultured Alistipes sp.
ACTATTGGGGGGGGGGATTTTTAACAAAAATTTTTTCGGGTTTTGTGAATTTTTTGAGCCTCTGTTTGTTATATTTGTAAAGTTGGAACTATGCTTCAAAACGGCTTTTTCCATGCGAGCGTTGGACTTTTTTGTATTCTTTGCGGTCACGCCGGTTTCCGGCTGTGGATGTGGCGTCACGCTGTCGGCTTTCGGGCCGGCGGTTGCTTGCCGTGAATCCCGTGAGAAAACGGATGCGGCCGTTGCGAATATAAGGAGGTCCCGACCCGGCGCTCGTTAATATTAACAAGTCCCGTTGCGGGGTCGGACGGGCGGTTTATTGATTAAAAATATGGGAAACAAAATGTATTTAGGGGTTAGCGGAAGTTACAGCGCCCCTGAGATTGATGTCGTGGATGTCGCGGTGGAATCGGGATTCGCACTCTCGCTCGATAGTGGCGGGGAAGGTGGTAATTGGGACGGTCTTCAGTAGCGGAGATCGGTCCGAATGATTGTTTAATGAAGTAATCTCGAAAATCATGAAGAAAATAGGGATAATGTTATCGGCTGCGGCCGCCCTGATGATGGCGGGCTGCGCCAAGGACATGACCGAGACGCCCGAGGTCGGCGCCGTCGGTACATTGTATGCCACGGTCGAGGGTTCGGACAACACGACCCGCGTGGGATTTGATCAGAATGGTAAGTTTTACTGGTCGGAGGGCGATTATATCGGCGTAAACACCGATCAAAGTTCTGGAAAATTCAAAGGGCTTGGCATTGTGTCGGGTGCCGGTTCCGGCAATGCGTCGTTCTCGGGCGAGGTCGAGGGACAGATCGCGGGTTATGCCGTATACCCGCATTCGGAGAGCCATTCGGTGTCGGGTTCGATTCTTACTTATACTTTCCCCTCGAATTATACTTACAGCAAGATAGATACGGACTTTTTCAGCGCAGAGCAGGGCTATGGCAACAGTTTCAATGCTCCCATGTGGGGTAAGATCGATGGCAACTCGGTTCAGTTCATGCACCTCGGCGGTGTCTTCTGCGTGAAGATCGACAAGATGCCATCTGCATCGGGTACGTTTACTTTTTCTGCGGATCAGAAGATCAACGGGACTTACGATGCCAATTTGTCTAATTCGGAGCCTGCCTTTACGGCTGTAAACGCATCGGATGGTGATGGGACGGTTACCATCACATTTGAGGGTGCGACAGTCGGCGAATCGGGCGTATTCTATGTTCCCGTTCCCACGGGCGACTACACCAATGTGACGGTGAGTGTCGGCGGCATGAGCATCCCCTGCGGAAACTTCCAGATCGATAGAGCAATGCTCAAGGCGCTTTATCCCAAGGTCGATGCCGGCGGTACGACGACGGTAAGTGTTGATAATGTAAACACTACCATTTCGGAAACAACTCCTGCTGTTACAGTTTCTGGAACGGTACAAAGCGATGCTACTATCACTATCCCTTCGGTAAGTACCCCCGTCAGCGTATCGTTCGCGCAGATACCCACGGCTGCATTGACCTTTACCGAAGGTTCGGGCGCCGGAAGTCCTTCTGCCTCGGAGCTTGTTGTAGCCATACCTTATGATGAGACGGCAGAGACTTTGCCTAAGCCTAATGTTACGATCAATATGCCCAATACTACCGTAACGCTTGCTGCTACCGCTGGCAAGGCCGTTTACGGCACGGTTACGGCGACGACGGCAGACAATACCCTTATAATAGACAGCGGTGTTACAGTTGGCGAGGTTATCGTAAAGCATGGTAATGTCCGCGTAAAGAGCGGCGCAACGTTAAACAATTTGGATGCTTCTAATGTGGTTGAGGTTTATCTTTACGCCGAGGCCGGAGCAAATCTTCCCGAAACCCTCGCTAAGAATGTTACGTTAGTTGATGCCACCCTCGCTGATCTGAAGGATGCTGCTGCCAACGGCGGCGAGTATGTCCTGCAGTCGGATATGGCGTTTACCGAGCCGCTGGTCGTAAAGGATACGATGACGCTCGACCTGAACGGCCACAGCATCACGGCCGAAGGCGAGACCCTGAACAAGGTGCTGAACACAAGCGATGCCCTTGTACTTGTCCGCCGCGGTGCGAAGCTTACCATCAACGACAGCTCGAACGGAAAGGGTAGTATTGTCGCTGGAGAGAAACCGTCGATATATGCAGCCGTAAAGCTCACCGATACGAACGATGGCGCGTCGGGCGATGCCGCAACGCTTGTGGTCAACGGAGGTGTGCTGAAGGGTTACTATTATGGTATAGCCGGCAACGGAACCCGCCACAATACCACGATTAATATCAATGGCGGTGAGATCGGTTCGGTTGTAAACGGTCTTGCGATATATCATCCCCAGAATGGTTATATAACTGTCAAAGGCGGAACATTGTCGAGTGATACGGGTATCGAGATGCGTGCCGGACATTTGGTAGTTAATGGCGGAAAGATCGTCGGCAGCGGTGACCCGTTTGCAGAAGAGGGCAACCCGAGCGGTTCTACCATAAACGGAGCGGCCGTGGCCGTTTCGCAGCATTCGACCGATCTCGGCCTTTCGGTAGAGGTTTTCGGCGGAGAGTTGAGTGGAGAGTATGCCCTTTACGAGAAAGACCTGCAGAATGATACCGCACGCGACAAAATCTCGCTGAAAGTTGCGGGCGGAAAGTTCAATGGCGGCGTGTACAGCGACAACTGCGAGAATTTCGTGTCGGGCGGAACCTTCTCGGATCCCAGCGTATTGGCGTACACGACTGACGATGCCGACATAACCGTAAGCCTTAATGCCGACATGGAGTTGAGCGCTACCGCTGTGGTTGCAAAAGGCTCGGCTACGATTGACCTTAATGGCTATACGCTGACTGCGGCTGCGAATAAGGTTATTGAAGTTAGTGACGGGGCAAAGGTTACTGTCAAGAACGGTAACGTGGGAGACAGTGCTAAGGCTTTAGGATATGGTGTATATGCAAATGGAACAGCAGTAGTAACGCTTGAAAATGTCAACTTCAGCGAGATGGTTACCTATGCATACAATGGTAAGGGAACACTTAACGCCACCGGTTGTACGTTCCATGGATGGCTCTCTGCATGGCATTATGGTGGAACCTTCAAGGATTGTATCTTCACGATAGGAAAGAAGTGGTATCCCGCAGCCATATGTTACGGCAGCACGACCTTTACCAATTGCGGTTTCTTCAGGAACGGTACCGATGCCGATGTATATGATGATAGCGGAGAAACTGACGCTGACGGTTATTATCGTTGCAATTATGTTGTTGCCGGTTGCAATCCTACAACAACCATTAAATTCAATTCATGCTATTTCATAGACGAGAATCTGCAGAAGACTGTTGCGGTAACACCGACAGAACACCCCTATCATTCATGCGGATGGGGCGACGGTAATGTCGCTGATGCAAATATCACGGTCGATGATATCGATATAGTTGCAGAATGTACGGATGCCTCTAAATCGGATGCTACCGAGGAGTAACGGAGGATAGTCCCTGACCTAATACGGAACTGCCGGCATGCGAATGCCGGCAGTTCTTTTTTTGTCGGGTGGTAATGATATTGGGATTTATTACCTTTTTCGGTTGTTCTCCGCCACCTCCACCATCTTGGCGCGCTTGGCCATGGCCGAGGCGAAGACGAAGTCGTTCAGCTCGCGGTTGTCGGCGTGCAGGATGTCGTACTTCGAGCCTTCCCACCATTTATGGCCCTCGTAGATGAAGACTATCTTCTCGCCGATCTCCAGCACCGAGTTCATGTCGTGCGTGTTGATTATGGTGGTGATGTTGTACTCCTCGGTGATGTCGCGTATAAGGTTGTCGATGACGATAGACGTCTGCGGGTCGAGGCCCGAGTTGGGCTCGTCGCAGAATAGGTAGCGCGGGTTCAGCACGATGGCGCGGGCGATGGCTACGCGCTTTATCATGCCGCCGCTCAGCTCCGACGGATATAGTTTGTGTGCATTGTCGAGGTTCACGCGCCGCAGGCAGAAGTTCACGCGCTCCATCTTCTCCTCCTCCGACTGTTCGGTGAAGAGGTCCAGCGGCAGCTTCACGTTTTCGACCACCGTCGACGAGTCGAGCAGCGCACCCCCCTGAAAGATCATGCCCACATCCTTGCGTATGCGCTTGCGGGCCTTGAAGTCGAGGTCGGTGAAGCATACGTCGTCGTAGTATATGGTGCCCGAATCGACCTCGTGCAGGCCGACGAGGCTCTTGAGCAGCACCGTCTTGCCGGAGCCGCTGCGGCCGATGATGAGGTTCGTCCGCCCCGCGTCGAACTCGACCGAGATGTCGTCGAGGACGGTGCGGCCGTCGAACGATTTTACTATGTGTTCCGCCTTTATCATTGGATCAGGTGAGCAGCAGCTGCGTGAGTATGAGGTTGAAGATCATGATGACGATCGAGCTCGACACCACGGCGCGCGTCGAGGCCTTGCCCACCTCGAGCGAGTTGCCCTTGGCGTAGTAGCCGCAGTAGGCCGAGATGCTGGTGATGATGAATGCGAAGACGGCGATCTTGATGAGCGAATATGTCACCTCCCACTGCACGAAGCAGTATTGCAGGCCCTCGATGTAGTCGGCGGGGATCATGATGCCGGTAAGTGCCGCGATCATGTAGCCGCCGATGATGCCAATGATCATGCTGAGGATCGTCAGGAACGGGAAGAAGAAGACCGTGGCCACGATCTTGGGAAGTATGAGGTACGAGGCGGAGTTTACGCCCATGATCTCGAGGGCGTCGATCTGCTCGGTGATGCGCATGGTGCCGATTTCGGAGGCTATGTTCGACCCCACCTTGCCGGCGAGGATCAGCGCCACCACCGTCGACGAGAATTCGAGCGTCATGGTCTCGCGCGTGGCGTACCCGATCAGGTAGCGGGGTATGAAGGGCGACTCGAGGCTTATGGCCATCTGCAGCGTTATGGCCGCGCCGATGAATACCGAAATTATGGCCGTGAGCCCTATCGAGTTGAGGCCCAGCGCCTCCATCTCGTAGAATATGCGGCGGCGGTATATCCGCATCTTTTCGGGACGCGAAAACACCTTCTGCATGAGCAGGAAATATCTTCCAATCGATTCGAACATTCGCTGAATGTTGTGGCGTCGGGGCCTTTTGCCGAAGCCGGAACCTTATGTCAGCCTTGGGGCCTTATGTCGGCGTCGGGGCCTTATGTCAGCCTTGGGTCCTTTTGTCAGCGTCGGGGCCTTTTGCGGGCGCGGACGTCAGCGGCAAAAGTACGGATTTATTTTCAATCCTGCAAAAAGCGGGCCCCGCCTGCCGCGGGGAGGGGCCGCGATGAAAGGGCTGATTGTCAAGCCATGTTATGACTTGTCAATTTCGGCCATTAGAGCGTCTGTCATAATCAATACTTTGATTATGCGTTGATAGTGCATGATGTTGTCGTAAGACAACATTTTTCCGATACGGTCTTTGAGCCATTTTTGGGCAGGTTGATAGCCTCCGATATAAAATTCCCAAGCCGTTATGGGTACATTGTCAAAATATTGTTCCGCATTGATCCATATACGCCCCGTTCCCCCATCGGGCAACAGTTCCCATCGTATTTTTTCGACGGTGTTGTTTCCTGTTATCGGGTATTGTGTAATAAGTTCCGACAATGCGGGATGCTCCATGAGGTGTATGCGCCTAAGCTCGCTGCCGATTGCGGACATCCTGCGGAATTGTTCGGCTCCTTTCGGGTAGGGGACACGCGGGAAATCGACTTTCAAAAATTCCTTGTATTTTTCACGGTAGGCAGGGCTGTGCAATATCGCATATATGTAATCGATCAGGTCTATCGGTGCAAATTTATCCTTGTCTCCGCTTTTTTCCGCCTCGAATTCCAAATGGGCCGCTTTGGCAATTTTTTTAACTATATCTGTATCAATGTTTGGAGTGCGTTCTGATTGTTGGTCGTAAATATATAATGGACAACAAATCGAGATGCCTTTATTGCTGTAAAATATCCTGTTGTCAACAATGTCTTTTGTCGCTAATACATGAGACCAATTGTTCGTTATAGCCTGCCTTGCAATAACTAACCCTATATTATCGGTCTCAATAAAATTGCAGAATATTTTTTCTCTGCCCCAATCAACCATTTCGGAGGTATAATAAATATATTGTGCGTCGAACGGTCGATATAGGATACTTTGCACTTTTTCCTCATGGTTGAAGTTTTTTATTATGATTCGAGCTTTCGATAAACTCCATCCGCGGGAATCTCCGGCCAAATATTTACCTTGTTTCTTGTTCGGGAAAAACTCTTTGCGGATTTCGTCGTCTGAATACTCGTCGTCTGAAAAGTGTTTTATTCGGGATATAAGAGCCTCTTTATTTGTGTCTATGACAAGCGAGTCTCTTGCTGTAACAACGCCTGTAACACTGACCGGCATTAATTCATTGATGGAAAACCCTCGTGAGTATTCCTCCCGTCCGGTTTCGTCTTTGGGCATAAGGAAGTAGAAAGGAGCTGTCGGGGTCACTTTCTCGAATGCGATGGAACGTATGTCGTTGGCAAGCAGGTAGTCGTATTTTGCCTGCCTCCGGCCGTACACGTCGGCATGATATACTTCGGCCAAGGCTCCTTTGGCTTTGCGCCCTGTCTTTACGAAGATATTTATCGAGACGCCTTGCTGGATGTCAAATACATTCTCGTCCTTGCTCCCGTCAGGCGCGGTTTCCTTTTTCTTGCTGTTGCCGTGCAGGTCGATGATATAGATTTTGTCGAAACTGTGTAACAGGTTCCAACGCATGCCGCGGAATGTGGGGTTGTCTATAAAACTGTGATTGTTGATATAGGCAAGAATTCCTTCGTCGTTGCGGTCTACATAATATTGTCCGAGTCGGATGAATTTTACGTAATCGTCGTTGAGCCAATGTTTCCGTTCGTTGATCCCTTTGCCATTGACATATTTGTAATCGTCGATAAGGCGTGTAATCCATTCGCCGTTGTTGGAAGAGATGCCGCTGTACGGGGGATTTCCCAATACGACCATTACGGGCGTGTCCCGTTTGATACCGTTGGCACCGTTGGCCTCGCGGGCGAGAAATTGCGAGAAAAGGGTTCCCGTGTCTTTGTGGTATTCCTCCAGAGAGTTTGTCAGAAATACGCGCAAGCGGGCGTCCTTTACGGATTTGTAGCCCGTATCTGTCAACAGGAGGTCGAGCTTCAGGTGCGCCATCGTATATGAGGCAATGAGTAGCTCGAATCCATTAAGGCGCGGCAGCAGGTGTTCTTCGACATAACCCTGCCACATTCCGGCTTGCCCGTTGAATTTCTTGTATATCTGACTGACCGTTTCGGCAAGGAATGTTCCGGTTCCCGTTGCGGGATCGAGAATCTGGACTTTGTGGAGCCACACTTTTGTCTTTTTCTTGTTGTCGGAATACCGGTTGTCCTTGCTTTGTATGACACTTTGTTCCACAGCGATCTTCGAAGTGTCCGCCAACCCCATGGGCAGGCCGAATTCGGCTTGCAGAAGCGCATCCACGGCGCGTACTATAAAATTCACTATGGCCTGCGGAGTGTACCATACGCCCCGGCTTTTACGGAGTTTGGGATCATATGCCGACAAAAAATCCTCGTAGAAATGGATTACGGGGTCGGTCTGTTGCGTACGCTGCCCGAACCCTTGCATGACTTCTTGCATGTCCGTCGCACGGAACGTTTCGGCCAAGTCATCGACGATCCAGCATATCCGTTCATCAAGATCGAACCCTGCGATGTCCTGAAACAGCTTTCGCAGGAACGGGTTGGTTTTGGGTATTAGCGTTGCCGCCTCGTGACGACTGAAGGTTTCCATGGAGTCATCATGCAGTCTCGCGGCAAACATCCCGTATGCTATGGTTTGTGCATAGACGTCTGCGAACTCTTTGTCTGTTATATCGTGGATCAAAACCTCCTTGAATGCCGCCATTTGCCCCTCGAGGTTGCTCTCTCCGTCGCCTTGAGCCAACGTGCGTTCGATCACGTCGGCCAATAGACGGGCTTTGCCTGCCATGATATGCGCTAATTTCGCAGGCGATGTTATATGTTGGGGTTTGGCGTTCCCGAAATGTTTTATTATTGATTCAAACTTCTCGAAATTTTCTTTGAGGGGTGTGATTTTCTCTCCGTTGAGTTTCGCAATGCACACGCTGTCTACGAAGTCGCCGTTTTCATATAGCCAAAAATCAAGGTAGTCGGTGAAAATAATGTTGTCCAGCGATGCGCGGTATCGCTGAAACTGTTCCTTGTGTTTGTTGCGGCCGCCGAGATCGGAATCGCCTATATCTTTAGCTTCGATAAATGCAATGGGGATATTGTCTTCTTTCCGTTGGAGAATGTAGTCCGGTGCTCCGCATGCTTGCCGTGCCGGTTCGTTGGATACGGTCAGGTGGGGAAGCATGGTTGCCAAAAGCTGTTGCAAGGCGGGGCGATATGTATGCTCTCTGGCCACGCCTGTCGCAAATTGCCGTTGTATTTCTAATATATATTCCTGAATATTCATAATGGCATCTTGCTTATTTGATAATAGGTTCGCCGTCGCGCCACACCACCTCGACATTCGACAGGTACCATGTCCTGCCGTTGTCGTCGTTGCCTTGATAAAAGAGGTATGTGCGGCCGTCCGTGTCCTTGAATATGTGGGGGTGGCCCGACTCGCTGCTGTTCCACGTGCCCGGGTCGCCGTTGGCGAGGAAGGGCTTGTTGCTCAGCTTCGTCCAGCGTATGCCGTCGTCGCTCACGGCCGCGCCCACCTGCTGCGGGCGGTTGTTGTAGGCGCCGGCGTAGAACATGTAGTATCTGCCGCCGTGCTCGACCACCGACGCACCCTCGGTGCAGGTCTCCTCCCACGGGTATTGGGGTTCGAGCACGGGCCCGTCACCCACCTGCCGCCACGCGCCGCGCGAGAAGTCGGTACCGGCGGGTGCTTCGGCTGCGCCTATGATCTGCCGCACGTAGTCGGGCGTGCGCGTGGCGTAGTACATGATGTAGCGGCCCCCGACCATCGCCACCTCGGCGTCGATGGCGCGGCCGCAGGTCCATGCTGCCGGCGCGGGCGCAAAGACGGGGTTCGAGGCGTCGCGCTCGAAGTGTATGCCGTCCGTGGACCATGCATGGCAGATGGCATCCTTCTCGTTGTTGCCGTATGTTTGGTAGAATAGGTGCACCGTGTCGCCGCGCACAAGGGCGCAGGGGGCACAGAAGCCTTTGGCTTCGTAGTCGCCCGCGGGTTCCATGACAGCAACGGGGGACCAATCCGTGAGGTTGCGGCTCTCGGCGATGCCCACGGTCCAGCCCTCGTCCTTGGCCGGCGCCATCGAGTAGTACATCAGGTAGCGATCCTTGAAACGTATGACGTGCGGGTCCTTTGAGATCTTGCGGCCGTTGCGGGTCGAGTCGGCATAGTGCATTGCAGGCAGCTGCGATACGGCTTCTGCGGGGCCGCTTGCTGGGGCTGTGCCGCACGAGACGGCCGCCATGAATGCCGCCGCGGCCATGATGCGTAGTGCGGGGTTTTTCATAATACGGTATGTAGAAGGGTGTTAGGATGCCGTATCGGGGGGGGGCGGTGTCATTCGCCGCCGTTCTTCTCCTCTTTGACCTCCTCGAAGTCGATGTAGTCGCCCACGTCCGACTTGACGCGCTTCTCGCGCACCGATGTGGCGTAGACCTTCACCTCGCCCTCGCCGTTTGTGCGGCTGCTGCGGGTCTGTTCGCGGCGCGTGTAGTATCCGCGGCCGAAGTCGCGCGATGAGGCCTCCTGTTCCATGCGCCGGGCTTCGCGGCGCAGGCGCACGAGCATGATGACGGGCCATGCCGCGAGCAGCAGCAGAAACACCAGCACCCCGATCAGCACGGCACCGAAGAGCGACGGTACGAATACCGCCAGCATGACGATGATGACTACGGTGAGGGGGTTGTTCCTGACAAAGGAGATCATGGCGTCTATTATGGCCGAAAAAATGTTCATTCCTGTTTCTGTTGTTGTCTATATTCAGGGCGAATTTACAAAAAAATCGCCATTTGCCGAAATTCCGGCGGCGGGTACGGATAAAATTGCTAATTTTGGCGCTGAAACAAACAAATCCCGTTTTATGTCACATCAACTTTTAGCCGTTTCGCCGGTGGACGGCAGGTACAACAAGATAACGTCGGTATTGTCGAATTATTTTTCGGAGTTCGCACTTATCCGCTACCGCGTATATGTCGAGGTGGAGTATTTCATCGCCCTCTGCCGTCTTCCGCTGCCGCAGCTGCGCGACGTGCCCGAGTCGGCGTACGACGCCCTGCGCGACCTCTACACGTCGTTCGACATGAAGGACGCGGAGCATGTCAAGGAGATCGAGAGCGTCACCAACCACGACGTGAAGGCCGTGGAGTACCTGCTCAAGGAGAAGCTCGATGCGCTGGGTTTGGCCCGTTACCGTGAGTTCGTCCACTTCGGCCTCACCTCGCAGGACATAAACAACACGGCCACGCCGCTGCTGCTGAAGGAGGCGCTGCGCGACGTCTACCGTCCGGCCCTTGCCGCCGTGACGGAGAAACTGCGCTCGATGGCGGCAGAGTGGCGCGAGGTGCCGATGCTGGCCCACACGCACGGTCAGCCTGCGTCGCCCACGTGTCTGGGCAAGGAGCTGATGGTCTTTGTCGAGCGCCTTGAAAAGCAGGCGGCGCAGCTCGATGCCGTGGCCCCTGCGGCGAAGTTTGGCGGTGCCACGGGCGGGTTCAACGCCCACCATGTGGCCTATCCCGACATCGACTGGGTGGCATTCGGCAACCGCTTCGTGAACGAGACGCTGGGGCTCTCGCGCTCGCAGTATACCACACAGATCGAGCACTACGACAACCTCGCCGCCGCGTTCGACGCCATGAAGCGCATAAATACGATCCTTATCGACCTCGCGCGCGATATGTGGACATATATCTCAATGGAGTATTTCCGCCAGCAGGTGAAGAAGGGCGAGGTGGGTTCGAGCGCCATGCCCCACAAGGTGAACCCCATCGACTTCGAGAATGCCGAGGGTAATTTCGGCATGGCCAATGCCGTGTTCGGCTTCCTCGCGGGCAAGCTGCCCGTGTCGCGCATGCAGCGCGATCTGACCGACTCTACGGTACTGCGCAACGTGGGCGTTCCGGTGGCGCACTCGCTCATAGGTTTCGCGTCGCTGCAGAAGGGTCTGGGCAAGGTGATCCTGAACGAGGCGAAACTTGCGTCCGACCTCGAGGACAACTGGGCCGTGGTGGCCGAGGCGATGCAGACGATCCTGCGCCGCGAGGGTTACCCCAACCCGTATGAGGCATTGAAGGCCCTCACCCGCACGGGCGGGCATATCACGGCGGATACCATACGGGACTTCATCGACGGGCTCGATGTGGACGATGAGGTGAAGGCCGAGATGCACGCCGTCACGCCGCACAACTATACGGGCATGGTGCGGTAGCCCGGGCTGTACATTCATATCTTCGGCGGCACGATCCTCGCGGGTCGTGCCGCCGTGTTCTGATTGCGGCGGCGGTATGCGGGCGTATACAGGGCTGGGCCGGTTGCGGTGCCGGCGGTGATAGCGTAAAATATGGTGCGCCGGCAAATTATCTATGCGGAAATGGCGTCCGTACGATAAATATTCATAACTTTATCCACCAATACGGCCGTCGGGATTTTTACGACGACCTGTATGTGGGGGATATTTAACCGAACTGACAAAATATGAAGATAGGATTTGCTGCGGGCTGTGTCATCGTGGTGACGGCCCTGTGCGCTTCGGTCGGGGTGCGGGCGCAGGACAAACTTTACGGAAATACATTCGCGTTGGGGGATGTGACGCTGGCGGAGGGCCCATTCAAGGCGGCGCGTGACCTTAACCTGCGGGTGCTCAGGGAGTACGATGTCGACAGGCTGCTGGCGCCGTTTCTTCGGGAGGCGGGGTTGCAGCCCAAGGCCGAGCCGTTCCCCAACTGGGCGGGGCTCGACGGCCATGTGGGCGGCCACTATCTCTCGGCCATGGCCATGAACTATGCCGCTACGGGCGACGGTGAGTGCCGGCGCCGCATGGAATATATCCTCTCGGAGCTGAAACGGTGTCAGGATGCCAACGGCGACGGATACATCGGCGGCGTGCCAAACGGCAAGGCCTTGTGGGACGACATACGCGGCGGCGAGGTCGCCTCGATATGGAAGTATTGGGCGCCGTGGTACAATGTCCACAAGATATTCGCGGGCCTGCGCGACGCATGGCTCTACGGCGGCAGCGACGCGGCGCGGGAGATGTTCCTGCGGCTGTGCGACTGGGGTATCTCGGTTACCGCAAACCTCACGGACGCGCAGATGGAGCAGATGCTCGGCAACGAGTTCGGCGGCATGGACGAGATCTATGCCGACGCCTATGCCATGACGGGGGAGGAGCGCTATCTGGCGGAGGCCAAGCGTTTCTCGCACCGCTGGCTTCTGGACAGCATGGCGGCGCACGAGGACAACCTGAGCAACGTACACGCCAATACGCAGATACCGAAGGCCGTAGGGTATGCCCGTATCGCCGAGGTGTGCGGCGACGGGCTCTATATGGATGCCGCCTCGTTCTTTTGGGACATCGTGGCGCGCAAGCGCTCGCTCGCGCTGGGCGGCAACAGCCGCAGGGAGTATTTTCCCGCTATGGACGACTTCCGCAGCCATGTCGAGGATCGTGAGGGTCCCGAGTCGTGCAATACGTACAACATGCTGAAACTCACCGAAGACCTTTTCCGCATGACGGGCGACGCCGCCTATGCCGATTTCTACGAGCGGGCGTTGTACAACCATATCCTCTCGACGCAGCACCCCGGGCATGGCGGGTATGTATATTTCACCTCGGCGCGGCCGGCCCATTACCGCGTCTACTCGTCGCCCAACAGCGCCATGTGGTGCTGTGTCGGCACGGGCATGGAGAACCACGGCAAGTACGGCGAGTTCATATATACCCACGGCGGGGATTCGCTCTTCGTGAATCTCTTTATCCCGTCGCGTCTCGACTGGAAGGACCGCGGCGTGGAGGTAGAGCAGTCGACGGCATTTCCCGATGAGGAGCGTACCACGCTGCGCGTGTCGTTGAAGCGTGGGCGCTCGCAGCGCTTCACGCTCATGGTGCGCCGCCCCGCATGGGCGGGCGAGGGATACGCCATACGCTGCAACGGTGAGGCGGTGGAGCTTCCTGCCGCCGCGCAGGGCGCGGCTTCGTACGTGGCTGTCGACCGCAAGTGGCGCGACGGCGATGTGGTGGAGGTGACGCTCCCCATGACGATGCGTCTGGAGCGGCTGCCGCAGGCAGGGGAGTTCGTGGCCATCATGCGCGGCCCGATACTTATGTCGGCGCGTGTGGGGACGGACGATCTGGCGGGTCTGGTGGCCGACGACGGCCGATGGGGGCATATCGCCTCGGGGAGCCTCGTGCCTCTGATGCAGACGCCGATACTTATAGGGGATGAGGCGTCGCTGACACGGTATCTCAATACGCTGAAGCCTGCCGAGAGCGGGACGCTCCGTTTCGTGGCTTCGGGCATATTCAACGACAGCCGTTACGACGGCCTTGTGCTGGAGCCATTCTTCCGCATACACGACAGCCGTTACATGATGTATTGGCTGCGTATGTCGCAGGAGCGTTACGACGAATACAGGGCGCAGCTGGAGGCGGCCGAGCGCCGCCGTCTCGAACTCGACGCCCGCACCGTAGATGCCGTGAACGTTGGCGAGCAGCAGCCCGAGGTGGACCATGCCATGCGTGCCGAACGTTCGGAGACGGGCCTTGCTAACGGCCGCAAGTGGCGCCATGCCTCGGACGGCGGATACTTCGGTTACACGCTTGCCACGGGTGGCAGGGAGGACCTCGTGCTCATGGTTTCCTATTGGGGCGACGAACAGGGGCCGCGTACGTTCGACATCACGGTGGACGGTGAGGTCGCCGCGACGGAGAACATTACGGGCAAATGGCGCCGTGCGGAGTTCGTGGATGTGGAGTATGCGCTGCCGGCGGAGCTTGTGAAGGGTAAGGATCGCATCGAGGTGGTCTTCCGCGGCCGTGAGGGCAACTACGCGGGCGGCGTGTTCGGCGTGCGCCTGCTCACGGCGGAGTGACGGGCGCCGCGGCCATTGGTTTTGCTATATTTATTTACCGATCCTGACAATGGAATCTTCGAAAATCTCGGCGGCGGCGTTCGCCGATACCAAACAGCATTACGAGATCCTCGACGGCCTGCGCGGCGTGGCGGCCGTGACGGTGGTATGCTTCCACCTCTTCGAGGCCTTTGCCACGAGCCATATAGACCAGCGCATCAACCATGGCTATCTGGCCGTCGACTTCTTCTTCATCCTCTCGGGTTTCGTCGTGGGGTACGCCTACGACGACCGCTGGCAGCGGATGTCGGCGTGGGAGTTCCTCAAGCGGCGTTTCATACGCCTGCACCCGTTGGTGGTGCTGGGGGCGCTGATAGGTGCGGCGGTGTTCTACTTCCAAGGCTGCCCCGTGTAGGACGTGTCGAAGATCACGGCGGGGGCGCTGGCCGCGGCCACGCTGATGAATGCCCTGCTGATCCCCGCGCCCGTGGGTATGGAGGTGCGCGGCGTGGGCGAGATGTATCCGCTCAACGGCCCGAGCTGGTCGCTCCTGTTCGAATATATAGGCAATATCCTGTACGCTTTTGTGCTGCGGCTGCTGCCTACGAAGGCGCTCGGCACGCTGGTGGCAGCGGCGGGGTGCGCGCTGGCCGCATTCGCGATGTGGGGGCCGCTGGGAGATGTGTGCGTGGGGTTCTCGATGACGGGAGACAATATCGTCGGCGGCATGCTGCGCCTGCTCTACGCCTTCCCGATGGGGCTGCTGCTCTCGCGCGTGTTCCGCCCGCGGCATGTGCGCGGCGCCTTCTGGATCGGCGCCGCGGCCATCGTCGCGCTCTCGGCCGTGCCGCGCATAGGCGGCAGCGAGCACCTGTGGATGAACGGCCTGTACGATACGCTGTGTTTCCTCGTGGCCTTCCCGCTCATAGTATGCATAGGCGCCTCGGGCAGGACTACCGATGCCGTCACGACCCGTATATGCAAGTTCTTGGGCGACATATCGTACCCGTTGTATATGGTGCATTACCCGTTCATATGTCTCTATTATGCGTGGGTGAAGAACAACGACCTCACCTTCGGCGAGAGTTTCCCGGGAGCGGCGGCTCTGGTCGTGGGATCCCTTGTGCTGGCGTATGCGGCCCTGCGCCTCTATGACGAGCCGGTGCGGCGGTTCCTTACGCGGCACATGCTGCGCCGCAAGGCGTGATGCCTTTGCGGCGTGCGGCGAAATATGGCGCGGCGGAGTTCCCGGGAAGGGACTCCGCCGCGCTGTTTATGCAGGGAGGGAACTGTTTTCAGGGCCTGCGCCCGATGTAATCGGCAAGGGCGTCGACATATTCGGCGAAGGCGGCGCTGCCTTGGGCCGTTATGGCGCATGTGGTGCAGGGCATCTTACCCTTGAACCCCTTGGTTACGGTGATGTATCCCGCTTTCTGCAGTTTGTCGATCTGCACGCTGAGGTTGCCCGCCGTGGCCCCCGTCCGCTCGCGCAGGTAGACGAAGTCGGCGCTCTCGACCGAAATGAGGATCGACATCACGGCCAGCCGCAGTTCGGAGTGCAGCAGCGGGTTCAGTTCCTTGAACATGGGCGGTTGGTTTTGCGGTTGAGGATATGCCCCGGTATGACCATGAATACGAGAAACTGTGCGGCGAAGACGAGGTTGTTGACGCTGTGCCAGCGTATCACGTCGGCCGCGGACTCGGAGGGTATCTCGCCGAAGAGGGCGCTGCGCAGCGGGTATATCAGCGCCGAGAGCGTGAAGAGGAACCCTGCGGCGGTGGTTGTCGTGTCGCGTATGATGCGTCCCGTGATCGTGGTGCCGATGCCGATGAGCACTACCACCGAAAAGAGCATCGAGACGTGGTAGAATAGCGAGAGGGGTACGGCCACGGTCAGGATCGAGATGCTGCATACGGTCCATACTGCCGAGACCGTCCGGTCGAGGTAATTCTTTGCGCCCGTGTCGCGGCGGCCGAAGAGGAGCATGCCGGCGATGCCGATGACGGGGATCGCCCACCATGCCCACATCCACGGCCCGGGATCGGCGAAGGTGCGTTGCGCGAAGTATTCGAACAGCGCTACTGCGACCGTCGTGTAGCCCCAGATGAGGAACGGCGCGCCCGAGTTGCGCGCAAGGCGCGTGCGCGTGTCGCTTATCATGCGGGTTATCAGTTCGAGGCTTTGCTGCTCGGTGAGGGTATTGTTGTCGTTCATGTTGCTATAATGCTTTGGGGGTGGTTAATTTTCGAGTGCGTCGGCTCCTGCGGTTTTACGGTTGTGCAGTATGTGGCCCGGGATTATGAGCATCACGGCGGCGGTGAGGGCGAACCATGCCTCGTAAGATGCAACCCGCACGCAGGGCTCGGCCTCCCCCGTGCCGAAGAGTGCAGCCGCCGGGTGGAGGAATCTGTATATTGGGATTACCGCTGTTGCGAGGATTGCGGCGATGCCGGCTGCGGTGACGGCCTTCTCGCGCATTATGGTTCCCGTTACGATTGTGGCCACGGCAAGCAGCAGGGCGACGGTGAAGAAGTGCGCCGCCATAATGATTATGATTGCGGAGATTATGCCGACGGTCCACCACAATGTATTCAGCATTCGGTTGGCCGGATATTCCGCGTGTGTGCGGCTGCGGCCGATAATCAATGTGCCGCCAAAGCTGATGGCGGGTACGGCTAACCAAATCATGGGTGTAGCGGGCGTGAAGGCGTATCGTGTGACGGCGGCTGCGGCAAGCGACGTAAGGGTAACGGCGTAGCCCCACAGCAGCATATGTGTGCCCGTGCTGCGTGCCATGCGGGCGCGTGTGTCGTTTATGGCGGAGGTGATGATGTCGAGGCTCCGCCTTTCGTCGAGGTTAGGTTCGTTGTTCTCCATAATATTGCAAATTTACGATGTTTTAACGGTTTGTGAAAGGGTTTCGGAGGCGCGGTGTCTCTGTTTTGTCCTAAAGGCCGCGGGCAAGCGAATCCACGCGCGAGACGAACTCCTCGGGGTGGAGTTTTGCGGCGTCGATATGGTACCCGTCGTATTTCCAGAACGATTTGCGGCCCTTGAAACCGTCGTACAGCCTTCGGGCGTCGGAGCAGGGTATGTGGTCATTCTCGGAGTGTATGAAGAGGACCTTCGTATGGTTCAGCCGCGGCAGTGCCTCCTCCACGCTGTACGGGTCGTGCATGTATTGTTCGATGTAGGGATGTACCTCTGGCGGAGCGAAAAGCAGTGCCAGCGCCTTGAAAGACGGGCTGCCGCCGTCGACGATCAGCCCGTCGACACGGCTGTCGTTCTCCGCGGCGATCGCGGCCGCGATCTGCGTGCCGATACTGCGGCCGTAGAGTATGACGGGTGCCGCAGGGTCGGTGTCGGCCATTGTGCGGCGGAAGTGTTCGCGCGCGGCCTCGCCGATGGCCTTGTGCGTTGGCGTGCCCGTCGAGCGGCCGAATCCCGGGTAGTCGAAGGCGCGCACGGCATATCCCGCTTCGGTGAGTATGGACATTACCTGCTGCATTGTCTCTCCCGTCAGGTTCTCGGCATTGCCGTGGTAGATGTAGATTATGGCGGCGGCGCGGCCGTCGGGGACGGTCTCTATGACGTCGAGGCTGTCTCCGCCCAGAAACTCCATACTGCGGCGGCACTCTATCCGTTCGATGGGAGCCACATGCCTGTCGGGGCGGTAGTACAGCGAATCCCATTGCTGCGCCTCGGCCGCAAGGGTTGCCGCTGCGGCGAAAAATATCGCAAGCATAATCCTTTTCATGGTCTGCAGTTTTTTGCCGGTTAAAGGCTGCGTTGTTTTCGGGGCGCATTCTCACCCCGTTTTTCCGAGCGCGCGAGCAGGTAGTCGATGGTGCAGATCAGTTGTCCTATTCCCCAACCGCCGATAACCCACAGCACCCATATGTATTCGGTGCCGGTCACATAGTTAACGACGGTCAGAAATGAGCATACGGCCGCGTAACTGATCCATGACATGATGAATTTGCGTTTTGCTGTTTCCATAGTAGTATGTTTTTTATTTTGTTCCCGCCGTTGCCGGCGTCTGCCCCGATGCTCCCGTTGCCGGCGCGGGCGCATCTCGGACAGATCTTATATTGTGGTTTATAATATAAACCTGACGTGTTAAAAAATCTGTGACCGCATGTCCGCCTTGGCTATTCCCTGTGAAGTTGGATCCCGATCACGATGCAAATATAAAGTAGTTTATATTATAAACCAAATTTTCGGCGATTAATTTGACACGGGTTCCATTGTGCGGGGCGGGTTGCGGGCAGACTGGAGGATGTGCTGGGGGCTGCCGTGCTCCTCGGTCGGGATGGGGGTACGTCGGCATTAGTGTCGGTTTTCCGGTTGCGGCGGCCGGCGGCATGGCGCCTGTCGTGCTCCTCGGTCGGGGGAGGGTTTGCGTCGGTATTAGTGTCGGTTTTCCGGTTACGGCGGCGGCATGGAGCATGTCGTGTTCCTCGGTCGGGGAGGGGGTACGTCGGTATTAGTGTCGGTTTTCCGGTTGCGGGGGCGGCATGCGCTGTCGATGCCGTCATCACCCTTCCGTGCGGCCGATAGGGGGGTGGAGGCCGCATGGAGGTGATGGCCGTGGCTATACGCAGTGGCGCCGCAGGTAGAGGCACGACTGTATCAACAGCAGTATCACGTACAGGTATTCTGCCGTCCAGAAGAGCGGCAGCGATGCTTCGGCGCGGTGCAGCAGCCACAGGTATGCCAGATAGGACACAATGGTGGTAATCTGGAAGCGGAAGGCCGTGCTGGTAGCTCCCGTGCCGATGACGGCGTTTGTGGCGATATACGAGGGGAGCGCGAAGAGATAGTTCGCCAGCATGACCGCGTAGGGGGCCCGTGACAGCAGGACCAGCCCCCCGTCGGCGGTGTAGCACCCGACGATTGTCCGGTGCAGGAGCAGTGCCGCCGCGACGAGGGGTATGCCTATGGCGTATCCCAGAGATGCCGTGCGGCGGCACAGGGGGATGATGTCGCGGCTGCAGCCTTTGCCCGCGAGGTTTCCCGCAAGCGATCCGGCGGTTGTGGCGAAGGAGTTTACCAGAACGAAAAACAGCGTGGAGACACTGCGCAGGATGTTTGCCACGGCCAGATTCCTCTCGCCCGTATGTTCGATGGCGAGGAAGAAGAGGAACCAAGGCGCGACCCCGATGAAGGAGTGTACCATGCTCCAGCGCGACACGCGCGTGACGGTGCGCAGGACGGCGGGATCGAAGCGCAGGCGTATCGTGCGGCGCACTTCGCGCGGTAGTGCCGACACGCGCCGCAACAGGAACAGCAGTGCCGACATCTCGGCAAGCGACGAGGCGATGGCGGCGCCGGCAATGCCCATGCCGAAGCCGAATATGAGGAGTGTGTTGCCGGCAATGTTTACAGCCAGCGCTATCATGGCGGCAACTGTAAGCGGCCGTGTGGCGGTGATGCCGACGAGGAAGGCGCGTATGGCAAGAAACGGGAATGTGAAGGCTATTCCCCAGAGTCGCCAGTCGAGGTATGCCGTGACGGCGCCGTATACCGCGTCGGACTTGACTATTGCCTTGAGCAGCGGGGGCGAGACGAACTTCGAGAGGGCGATACATGCCGCTGCCAGCGCGGTAAGCACTATTGCGCCCTGTACGAATGCGTTTGCGGCGGCATCGCGGTCGCCGGCGCCGTTGCCGCGTGCTATGACGGACTGCATTCCGAGGCTGAAGCCGAATCCTGTCATGTAGATGGCCAGAAACCATATCCCGCCCAAGGCCGAAGCCCCCAGTTCGGTTTGCCCAACGTGCCCGAGGAAGAGGGCGTCGGTGATGTTTATGAGTTGTTCGACAAGGATGCTCATCATGACGGGAATGTTGATGAGCCATATTTTCCCGTATGTATATTTCATTGTGTTCGGTTGAAGCGGCTGCGCGCAGTGCCATGTGCCGGCGTGCGGCGCGTAGCGGTGTTTGAAAAAAGTGTTGTCGGATTGCGGGTACGACGAGACTTGCCGAAGAGACCTAATGTTCTCCGGCACGCCTCGGGGCGGGCAGTTACCTGCAGATTTGCCACTTCATATGCGTTACATGAAATATAACCGTAGGCAAATATAGAAAATAAATCGGCCGCATGCGCCGCTGGGGCGTAAGTATTTTGCGGTTCACGCCGGTTGACGGCGCGTACGCTTATATGACGTGCGGTGTGGTCCGGATATTGCCGTTATGGACGCGGAAGGCCGTGCGGTTTGTTTCGTAATAAAACCGATATTGCTGGATTTTTTGTATATATACTTGGTTGAAGAGACCGAAGAAGATGTTTCGGAGTAAATTCGAAACAAAAAGAAATATTTTTTATTTCGTTTTGTTTGCTTTTCTGATAATGTAATCTTATCTTTGCTGAAGAATAAATCACCTGAATTATATGAACAACACGTATGATGTGATCATCATCGGCGGCGGCGCCACAGGTGCCGGTATTGCGCGCGACTGCTCGCTGCGCGGCATCCGGGCCCTGCTGCTGGAACGCTCCGACATATCTACGGGCGCAACGGGCCGCAACCACGGCCTGCTGCACAGCGGCGCGCGATATGCGGTGACGGATCACGAGTCGGCGGTGGAGTGTATCCGCGAGAACATGACCCTGCGCCGGATCGCCGCGCACTGTGTCGAAGAGACCGACGGCCTCTTCATCACGCTGCCCGAGGACGGCCTCGACTATCAGGCCCGTTTCGTCGAGGCGTGCCGCAAGGCGGGGATCCGGGCCGAAGTTCTGGACCCCGACTATGCGAAGCGTCTCGAACCTGCTGCGAACCCTGCGCTCATAGGTGCGGTGCGCGTGCCCGACGGAGCGGTAGACCCGTTCCGCCTCACCTCGTCGAACATAATCGACGCCAAGGCGCACGGGGCGGAGATACGCACCTATACCGAGGTGACGGAACTCGTGCGCGACGGCGCCCGCATCGTGGGGGTCAAGGCATACGACCACCGTGCCAAATGCGAGTTGTCGTTCCATGCGCAGGTGGTGATAAACGCCGGAGGCATCTGGGGCCACGGCATAGCCGCCAAGGCCGGCATTACGGTAAACATGCTGCCGGCAAAGGGCGCCCTGCTCATATTCGGGCACCGTGTGAACAGGATGGTGCTGAACCGCTGCCGCAAGCCGGCCGATGCCGACATTCTGGTGCCCGGGGATACCATATCGCTCATAGGCACCACGTCGAGCAAGATCCCGTACGACCAGATCGACAACATGATAATAACCCCCGACGAGGTTGACATACTGCTGCGCGAGGGCGAGAAACTGTCGCCCGTTCTGGCGCGGACGAGGATCCTGCGCGCCTATGCGGGCGTGCGCCCGCTGGTCGCCTCGGACGACGACCCGAGCGGCCGTACTGTGAGCCGCGGCATCGTGCTGCTGGACCACGCCATGCGCGACGGTATGGAGGGGTTCGTTACGATCACGGGCGGCAAGTTGATGACCTATCGCCTGATGGCCGAATGGGCGACGGATCTGGTATGCAAGAAGCTCGGCATTAAGGCTGTGTGCCGCACGGCGGAGCTGCCGCTGCCCGGGTCTGCGGGACGCCGCAAGGATGTGGAGAAACGGATAAGCGGCAAACCCATGGCCCAGCGCCGCTCGTCGATAGCGCGACACGGCGACATGGCTGTGAACATAGACAGCCGCGATTCGATAAAGAACAGCCTCGTATGCGAATGCGAGGAGGTTTCGATAGGGGAGGTGGAATATGCCATGGAGAACCTCTCGGTAAACAATCTCGTGGACCTGCGGCGCCGTACCCGTGTCGGTATGGGCACGTGTCAGGGCGAGCTGTGCGCCTGTCGTGCCGCGGGGCTCATGGGACGGCGCGATGCGCTCTGCGCACGCAAGGCCAAGGCCGATCTGGCGTCGTTCCTCAACGAGAGATGGAAGGGCATGCAGCCTATCGCGTGGGGCGATACGCTGCGCGAGAGCGAGTATACGACATGGGTATACGAGAGTGTGTGCGGATTGTCGGACGAACAGGATAAAGCAACGGAACAATGAGATTCGATACTGTTATAATAGGCGGCGGCCTTGCCGGCACGATGTGCGGCATACGTCTGTCCGAGCAGGGGCGGAAATGCGCCATAGTGTCGCAGGGGCAGAGTGCGATACATTTTTCGTCGGGGTCGTTCGACCTGCTGGGACATCTTCCCGACGGCACTGCCGTCGAGGATCCCATGGCGGGTATCGCCGAGTTGGAGCGTACGTGCGCCGGCCACCCGTATGCCGTCATCGGCAGCGCATTGTGCGGCGAATATGCCGTCATGGCGCCGGAACTGCTGCGCAGGGCGGGGATACCCGTCGTCGGCGACTGCCGCCGCAACCATTACAGGATAACCCCCATGGGCGGGCCGAAGGCTGCGTGGCTTACCATTGACGGCTACATGACGGCCGAGAGCCGCGACCGCATGCCTTTCGGGCGGGTATGTATAGTCAACATCGAGGGCTTTCTGGATTTCTATCCCGAGTTCATCGCCGAGGAGTTCCGCAAGCGGGGCGTGGAGTGCTGCTTCGGCAGTGTGAACCTCCCTGATCTGGAGCGCATACGCAAGAATCCGAGCGAGATGCGCTCGGCCAATATAGCGCGGGTGTTCGACCATGAGGAGAACCTTGAGGCGCTGGCGGCGGAGGTCCGTGCCGCGGGCGAGGGCTGCGATGCCGTAATACTGCCTGCCATTATCGGCCTCAACCGCAACGATTCTCTGGAGGTGCTGCAGTCGAAGACCGCAGTGCCGGTACGGCTGCTGCCGACGCTGCCGCCCTCGATACCGGGCATACGTGCGCAGCAGTCGCTGCAGCGCCGGTTCCGCGCGCTCGGCGGGGAGTATTTTCTGGGCGACGCTGTGGTCTCGGCGGATATTGCGGCGGGGCATGTGCAGCGTATCTATACGGCCAATCACGGGGACATACCTTTCGAGGCGGACGATTTCGTGCTGGCTACGGGCAGTTTCTTCAGCAAGGGGCTTGTTGCGACGCCGGACCGTGTGGTCGAGCCTGTCTTCGACGCCGACACGGTGTATGAGGCGGACCGCTCGCGGTGGTATACGCTGCGTTTCTTCGACCGCCACGACTATCAGGCCTTCGGCGTGAAGACCGATTCCGCTCTGCGGGTGGTTAAGGCGGGGTCGCCTATCGAGAACCTCTATTGTGCCGGCGCTGGCCTCGCAGGCTTCCACCCCGTACAGGAGGGGTGCGGCGCCGGTGTGTCGATGTTGTCGGCGCTGTATGTTGCGGAGAGGATTTTAAACGGCAAACGATCATGAACACTCAACAGAATACGGTCAGCGAGAACAATTTCGAGCAGTGTATAAAGTGTACCATCTGCACTGTCTACTGCCCCGTTGCGGCGGTCAATCCCGACTACCCGGGACCCAAGCAGGCGGGTCCCGACGGCGAACGCCTGCGTCTCAAACAGCCCGACTACTTCGACGAGGCGCTGAAATACTGCCTCAACTGCAAGCGGTGCGAGGTGGCGTGCCCGTCGAACGTGCGCATAGGCGACATAATACAGGCGGCACGTATCAAGTACGGCCCCAAGCATAATACGTCGGTGCGCAACTATATCCTAGCCAACACCGACCTTGTGGGAACGCTGGCGACGCCCATTGCCCCGGTGGTGAATTCGGTCGTGGCACTGAAGCCCGTGCGCATGGTCATGGACAAGGTTATGGGCATAGACCACCGCCGCATATTCCCGAAATATTCGCACGGCACGTTCGAGTCGTGGTACCGGCGTCATGCGGCGGCCGCACAGGCGGCGTTCGACAGGCAGGTGTCGTATTTCCACGGCTGTTACGTCAACTACAACAACCCGCAGCTGGGCAAGGACATGATCCGCATAATGAATGCGCTGGGCTACGGCGTGCGGCTGCTCGACAAGGAGAAATGCTGCGGCGTGGCGCTCATATCGAACGGCCTCTACGGTCAGGCGAAGCGTCAGGCGCAGACGAACCTCGGGTCGATACGTTCTGCGGTCACGGATGCCGGGCGCGACGTTATAGCCACCTCGTCGACATGCACCTTCACCATTCGCGACGAATACCCCCATCTGCTCGGCCTCGACAACGGCGACGTGCGCGATCATGTGGAGCTGGCGACACGGTATATCTACCGCCTTATTACCGAGCGGGGTGCCGGCCTGCGCTTCAGGGAGGATGCAGGGCCGCTGCGCGTGGCCTACCATACGCCCTGCCACATGGAGAAGATGGGGTGGGCCTATTACTCGATCGAGCTGCTGCGGATGATTCCCGGCGTGGAGGTTACGCTCCTCGACTCGCAGTGCTGCGGCATCGCGGGCACCTACGGTTTCAAGAAGGAGAACTACCGCACGTCGCAGGCCGTGGGCGAGCCGCTGTTCCGCCAGATCGAGGCTTCGGGCGCCGATGTGGTGGCCACGGACTGCGAGACCTGCAAATGGCAGATCGAGATGTCGACCTCGAAGCGGTGCGAGCATCCGTTGACGATCCTCGCCTCGCGTCTGGCGTGACATGACAGTAAACAGAGAATGAACCGTTAAAACATAAAACATAAAACAACTAACCTGATATGAAGCAGTATATTCTTGCGCTCGACCAAGGTACGAGCAGTTCGCGCGCCATCGTCTTCGATGAGACGGGCGCGACGTGCGCCGTGGCGCAAAAGGAGTTCCGGCAGATATTCCCCCGTTCGGGGTGGGTGGAGCACGACCCCCACGAGATCTGGGCGTCGCAGGCGTCGGTCATAGCCGAGGCCATTGCCACGATGGACATAAACGGCCTCAATATTGCGGGCATCGGCATCACCAACCAGCGCGAGACCACCATCGTGTGGGATTCGGAGACCGAGGAGCCCGTGTACAACGCCATCGTGTGGCAGGACCGCCGTACGTCGGACTACTGCGACCAACTCAAGAACGAGGGTGTGACGGAGATGATCCGCCGCAAGACGGGCCTTATAATCGACGCCTACTTCAGCGCCACGAAGATCAAGTGGATTCTGGACAACGTCCCGGGCGCCCGCGAGCGTGCCGAAAAGGGGAAACTGCTGTTCGGCACGGTCGATACGTGGCTCATATGGCGCCTTACGCGCGGCGAGGTGCACGTTACGGATGTGAGCAACGCCTCGCGTACGATGCTCTTCAACATCAACACGCTGCAGTGGGATGACGAGCTGCTCGAGTTGTTCGGCATACCGCGCTCGATGATGCCCGAGGTGCGGTCGTCGAGCGAGGTGTACGGCCATACGAAGACTACGATCTTTGCCCACAAGGTTCCTATCGCGGGTATTGCGGGCGACCAGCAGGCGGCGCTTTTCGGACAGATGTGCACCGAGCCCGGTATGGTCAAGAACACCTACGGCACGGGCTGTTTCCTGCTCATGAACAGCGGCGAGAAACCGATCATCTCGCAGAACAACCTTATCACCACCGTGGCGTGGAAGATAGGCGACAAGGTCAACTACGCGCTCGAGGGGAGCATTTTTGTGGGCGGGTCGGTCGTACAGTGGCTGCGCGACGGTCTGGGGGTGATAAGTTCGTCGGCGGAGGTCGAGGAGCTGGCATCGCGCGTGCCCGACACCAACGGCGTCTATTTCGTTCCTGCGCTGACGGGCCTCGGCGCCCCGTGGTGGGACCAGTACGCCCGCGGCACCATCGTGGGCATAAGCCGCGGCACCACAACGGCCCATATTGCCCGCGCGGCGCTCGAAGGCATAGCATTCCAGACGATGGACATCACTGCGGCCATGTCGCGGGAC
>CASFQF010000010.1 GCA_949296635.1 uncultured Alistipes sp.
ATGCTTTCGTCGCTGCACAACCTGAAGATCGCGGGCGAGAACCTCGACATAAGCACCTACTCCTACAACGAGGGGCAGGCTACAATCCTCGACGTGTTGCAGGCGCAGCTGAGCTGGATACAGATATACACCAACGCCATCACCGCACAGTTCAACTATGCGGTGGCGGTGTCGGCGTACGAAAGGATTACGGCGGCGTATTAGACCCGAACGCTCTCGGTGCTTACGACGGAGATCTCATGCGCCACGGGCGCGATCATGCGCAACATGGCTATGGTACCGCAATATTTGTCTTGCGTAAGGGCTATGGCGCGGCTTACGGCGTTCTGGTCGGCGATAGCCTTGCATTGTGCGTTGTAGGATACGTTGAAGCTGCGGAAGCGGCTGCCGGCCTGTACTTCGGGCGTGTCGAGGACGCCTTCGACGCTTATCTCTAGCGCCTTGAGCGTGATCTTCTCCTTGCGAAGGATGCCTTGTAGGGTCAGGCCTGCGCACTTTGCCGCTGCACACAGCATCAGCGCCTTGGGATTCAGGTCGTCGGTCTTCTGCGAGCCGTCGAGGCGGAACTTGCCGCTGCGGGCGAGTTCTACGGTTACTTTTTGCGTGTTCATTGTCTTTGTGGTTTTAAAATTCGTGCGGAGCGGACCGATCGGCGATCCTGCCGCCGCGATACTCCGTGGGGACAATAATCGTTCCTTTGTTGCGTATTTCATGGCAAAATCGCTATCTTTGCTCACGCAGTATAATCCGAAGTGAAACGTATGCATAGAAGAATATTGATATTGGCATTGTCGCTGCTGGCCGCCGGTACGTTCGGGGTGTCGGCGCAGACTCCGTCGATAGACGACGCCATAAAGAGGGGCGTCTCGTTGTACAACTTCGGTCATTGGGCCGAAGCGAGGACCGAGTTCCGGAACGCCCGCAAACAGCTCTCGCCCGTCAGGGACCGCTTGCGTGTCGAAAAGATAGACTATTATCTGGCGCTGTGCGACATGGAGCTGCGTACGGCCGATGCCGAGGGGCGTATGCGGCGGTTTCTCGAGTCGTATAACGGATCGTCGTACTCCAACGAGATACAGTTCTCGCTGGGCGCCTACTATTGTGTGATGGAGGATACGGAACGTGCAGGAGAGGAGCTGTCGAAGGTGCGCTACGAAAGCCTCGCCCCGAAATACAAGGACAAGTATGACCTGCGTATGGGCTACATGGCCTTCATGAAGGGCGACTACGATAATGCCGACCTTTACTTCAGCCGTATAGATCCCGCGAGCGACTATGCCGACCATGCGGTATACTACAAATCGTACATGGCCTATTCGCGCGGGGATTTCGATACGGCGCGCAACGGTTTCAATACCCTGTTCCGCAGTCCGATTTACCGTGACCTGATGCCATTCTACCTTATGCAGATAGACTTCAAGAGCGGCGACTACCGCGCCGTTGCGGACAAGGGCGAGGAGCTGATGTCGCGCACCACGCCCGAGCAGGCCGTGCAGATACGGCGCATGATGGCCGAGTCGTGGTTCCAGCTCGGGGATTACGACAACGCCGTGAAGTATATGAACGCATACAAGGAGACGGGCGGCGATATGAAGCGCGTGGAGAACTACATTATGGGTTACTCGCTCTATCGCCAGACCTTCTATTCCGAGGCGGAGAACTACCTGCGTCAGGCGTGCGGCGCCGACGACATGCTCACGCAGAATGCCTCGTACAACCTTGCGGACTGTTACCTGCGCGCCGGCGATAAGGAGAATGCCATGCGGTCGTTCGCCATGGCCGCCGCTTCGGCCTACGACGCGGCCATCGCCGAGGATGCGCTGTTCAACTACGGCAAACTGCAGTACGAGCTGGGGGGCGGCGTCTTCAACGAGGCGATCAACGTCCTCAGCCGGTATGTCGAGATGTACCCCTCGTCGCCGCGTGCGATGGAGGCGCGCCGCCTGCTCATAGCGGCCTATTACAACTCGCACAACTATGCCGAGGCGTACCATGCCATAAAGAACTTCCCCGATCCCGATGCCGACGCCATGCAGGCGCTGCAGAAGATCGCCTACTTCAACGGTCTGGAGTCGTATGTCGCTGGCGATCTGGAGGAGGCCGAGAGTTCGCTCCAAGAGTCGCTCGGCGTGGGCCTGAATGCCAAGTACAATGCTCTGGCATCGTTCTGGCTGGGCGAGATAGCCTACGCCGCGGGTGACACGCCGGCGGCATTGCAGCGTTACCGCAACTTCATGGCCCGGGCGCCGCGTACGGGAACCGAATACGCCATGGCGCAGTACAATATCGGATACTGCTATTTCAATAACGACGAATATGCGGCTGCGGGCGAGGCCTTCGACAAGTTCCTCTCGCTCTACAGCCAGCGCGACTCCTATCGCGCCGACGCCCTGAACCGCCGCGGCGACGTGCACTACGCATCGCGCGAGTTCGACGAGGCGGTCAAGTGCTACGATGAGGCTGCGGCGCTGGGTACTCCGGAGCGTTACTATTCGCAGTTCCAGCGCGCCGTGACGCTCGGGGCGCAGAACGACGTGCCGCACAAGATCGAGAGCCTGCAGCGTATCGTGCAGCAGGATCGCGGCGATTATGTCGATGCCGCCACGTATGAACTCGGCCGTACATATATCGGCGATGCGCAGTACGAGGCCGGCGTTAAGGTGCTGGAGCGTTTCGTGGGACAGTATCCCAACTCGCGCTATCATGCGCAGGCGCTGTCGGATCTGGGCCTTGCGTACATGAATCTGGGCGAGCGCGACAAGGCGCTCAAGTATTACGACATGGTGGTCAAGTCGGCGCCGCAGTCGGCGCAGTCGAAGAGCGCCATGCAGGGCATACGCGAGATATATATCGCGCAGGGCGACGTCGACGCATATTTCGACTATGCGAAGAAGACGGGGCTCGAGGGCAACATGAACGAGATGACGCGCGATTCGCTCTCGTACACTGCGGCGCAGAAACTCTATCTCGACAACAGGACTTCGGAGGCGGCGGCATCGTTCACGTCGTATCTGTCGAATTTCCCGAAGGGGTATTACCGCAACGATGCGCTCTTCTACTTGAGCGACTGCCATATACGTGACGGCCGCAGCGACGAGGCGATGAAGTCGCTCTCGGAGCTGGCGGCACAGGGGCATACGCAGTATTCGGAGCGTGTGTTGGACCGCCTCTCGTCGATGTATTATGAGGCCGGGCAGTACGAGCAGGCCGCCGGAGCCTTCCGTTCGCTCTATGACGAGGCCTCGACGTCGGCCGCCAAGATAAACGCCGCCTCGGGGTATGTGGCCTCGACGTTGAAGTATGCCGATGACAACGGTATCATGGCCATGGCCGATGACGTGGCTTCGATGGCCGAGGTAAACGATACGGCGCGGCGCAAGGCGCAGTTCGCCAAGGCGCAGGTGCTGCAGCGTCAGGGCCGCAGCGACGATGCGATGGCCATATTCGAGAAACTCGCCACCGAGACCAAGAGCGCCGAGGGAGCCGAGTCGTTCTACCGTTTGATCGAGGCGCAGTATGCGGCCAAGAATTACGACCGTGCCGAGAAGATGGTCTATGAACTCTCCGACAGCAAGACGCCGCAGAACTATTGGCTGGCCAAGGCCTTCATACTTCTGGGCGACATATACATGAGCCGCGGCGACAGCTTCCAAGCCCGCGCGACGTATCAGAGCGTGGCCGACGGTTACTCGCCCGCGGATGACGGCATCGTCGAGGAGGCCAAGTCGAAAAGAGCTAAAATCAACTGATTATGAAGAGACTGTCATATATAGTGCTGATGCTGGCGCTGCCCGTGGCGGCGTCGGCGCAGGTGGCCAAGCAGGTGGAGGTGACGAAGGATTACGTGCCCATGGTCAAGTCGGCGCAGAAACTGTCGCTTATACCCGACATGACCGATACGGTCACCATGCAGCCCGACATCGAATACGAGGTTACGCCGCGTTCGTACCAGACGTCGATGCTGGTGGAGAACTTCCGTCCGGCGACGATCACATACTGGGACTATAACCGCTCGCGCCCGTTCTATGCCAAAGGCGCTTTCGGCGTGCCCCTGACGAGTGAGGCCGACATTTATGTCTCGACATACAACAAGGACCGCGGCTATGCCATGGCTTATGTCAACCATTGGGGCGACTGCCGCAACCGCCGCAACTATCTGGGCGAGAAGGTCACTTCGGGCGTATCGGAGATGAACAACCGTGTGGGCGGCCGTGCGGGGCTGATGGTGCGCCGCCACATGCTCGAGGTGGACATATACGGAGACCAGCGTTTGCGCCACCGTTATCCCACCACCTGCGAGAAGATCCTTTTCGGCAGCGTGGCGGGCAAGGTTCGTTTCGGCGACGACTTCACCGATTTGAGCCGTTGGAACTTCAACCTCGAGATCGGGGGCGATCTCACCGGCGAGAACTATGCGCCCGAAGGGTCGGAGAAACACAGCCAGTCGCAGGTCGATGCCCGCTTCGAATTGGGCAAGCTGTTGAACGGGCGTCACATGCTCAAGATACATGCGGGATATACGGGTGTCTTCGGGTCGGCGTCGCTGAGCGAGTACCGTGACAATACCCTGTCGGCGGGCCTGCGGTACGGTATCAGCGGCCGCCGCATAGAGTTCCTTATCGGTGCCGATTACTGTTACGACGACCTCAAGGGGTCGACCGACAGCCCGCACAAGGTATTCCCGTATCTGAAGCTGTCGTGGAAGAATACGAACGAGAAGTTCGTCCCCTATGTCGAGGTCGACGGCGGCATACGCCGTCACGATTACGGGTCGCTGCTGTACGAAAATCCCTATCTGAAACTCCCGTCGGGGAGCGAGCCCGCGTTCCTGTCCATGCCCAACGAGTCGGTGTATAACGGCCGCGCAGGGTTCGGAGGCAGTTTTGGCAGGGGGGTCTTTGCGTACAATGTCTCGGCCGAGCTGTCGCTTAATGACAACCATCTGTACTGGTACAGTTTCAACGATTTCGCCGATTACGGCGGTATGAACGCCTATCAGCAGAGCCTGCGTATCGACGGCAATCTGAAGTTCCGCCCCGTGGGGCAGTTGGAGGCGGAGTTCCGCGCCGGTGTCTACGCATGGGAGAACTACGACGGTTTTTACAGCAGCCGCCCGAGTGCCGAGTTGGGGGCCGCCCTGCGGTATCTGGGACGCAAGATCACGGCAGGAGTGTCGGTCGACTACCGCAACCGCATAAAGTGGATGAACATGGATACGGGCACGGGAGCAATAGAGCTCTACCGTACGCCGTCGACCTTCTGTCTCAACATAGACGCCGAGTGGCGCGTGACGGAGCGGTGGGCCGTCTTTGCCGAAGGCCGCAACCTTACGGGCAGCACGGTGTATGATTGGGCGTATTACTATTACGATACGGCGCAGGGGCTGCTGGGGGTCAAATTCACCTTCTGAGGCCTGCGGGCGGGGTTTTGGGTGGGGATCCGGAATTCGGGTTCCCGCTCTTTTCATGGCGGGTCAATCTGGCACGACGGTTACTCTTCGGACAGCTTTTCGGCTTGGACATAGACCGCGCGCAGGCGGTGCGACATGAAGAACTCGAATATCCCGCGCAGCAGCATGAACGACGTGAAGGCGAGCCACAGGGCGTTGTTGCCTATCAGCGGGTGCATGGTATAGAATATTATGAAATATGCTGCCGTAGCCAGAAGCATGGAGTCGCGCATGATACGCGATTGCGTGGCCCCGACCATGACGCCGTCCATGATGAAGGGCATGGCCGCCACGAGCGGTATTGCGATGATCCAGCCTATGTAGCGTCCTGCGTATTCGACTATGAGTGCGGCGTCGGTGGTGGTGTCGTTGATGAACAGGTGGAGCAGGTCCTGCCACCAGCCTACGTACAGCCCCACGTATAGTATCGCCACGGCCATACACCACGCCATGCAGCGGCGTACGCAGTGCCGCAGCGAGCGGGGGTCGCGGGCGCCGATGAAGCGGCCGGTGAGGGCCTCGGCGGCGTAGGCGAAGCCGTCGTTCATGTACGAGAAGAGCGTGAAGAGTTGCAGCAGGATGGTGTTTACCGCCAGCAGTACGGGGTCGTCCATACGTGCCGAGGCCGCAGTGAAGAATGTATATGCGGCCACGATGCAGAGCGTGCGGATTATGATGTCGCGGTTGATGACGAAAAATCTGCGCATCGCCGCAAGGTCCATCACCTCACGCCATGATATGGCGGTGAAACGGCGGCGGTAGTGGAGCCACGTTATGATCAGTGTGACGGTTACGCCCGACCACTGCGCCGCGACGGATGCGTAGGCTATGCCGACGATGCCCATGTCGAAGCCGAAGGCGAACCATACGCTGCAGGCTATGTGTATCACGTTGACGGCGATGGCCACTATCATCGGTATTATGGCGTTCTGCATGCCGGTGAGCCAGCCGTTGAGGCCGAAGAGCATCACGCCTGCGGGTACGGCCCATATGCGGGCGAAGAAGTAGTCGGCGACCATCGCGTCGCCGTGCATTATGTCGAGTGCCGCCAGACCTATCGGACGCTGGAGCGCCAGCACGCCGAACCCTACCACGCACGAGACGAAGGCGGCGCGCGCGAGCATGAGCGTGGCGCCCTTCATGTCCCCCGCGCCGAAGGCCTGTGCCGTGAGGCCGCTGGTGCCCATACGTATGAAGGCGCAGTTCCAGTATATGAAGTTGAATATCGAAACGCCTATTGCCAGCGCGCCGATGGTGGCGGCGGACCCTCCCCATCGGCCGGCGATGACGGTGCCGGCGATACCCATGATGGGGACGGTGATGTTGGATATGATGTTTGGCAGTGCCAAGCGGAGTATTTCACGGTTCATGGACATGGTGCGATGCTGTAAATCGGGACAAAGATACAACATTCCTGCTTACGGCTGACGTATGCGGCTGTCGGGAGTGTTTTTTTGCCCGCTTATTCGATGCGGGGGAGGCGTAACATAAGGAAATTTGAATTACCTTTGCCGCATAAATCTTATGTCTATCGTTATGAGAAACAACAAGCAGGATTCGACCTCGGCGGTATCGCGCTTCGGACGCGACAAACGTGTGCGCAATACCTCGGCCGAAAGCGTCGACCATAACCCTCGTCCACGGCGTGAAGCCGACGGCGACGGGTACCGGGAGCGTGGCTCGGAGCGTCCGCATGCCGGCAAGCGCGCGTCGTTCAATCCCAATTTTTCGGCCGACAACCGTCTGCGCGATGGCGGCGGGCAGCATGGCCGCAACTCTTTCCGCGAGGAGCGCGGGGAGCGTACGTCGCAGTATGGCCGTACGGGCCGCAGCGAGCGTGCGCCGTACGGCGAGCGCGCCTCTTTCGGGGAGCATCCGTCATACGATGAGCGCCGGCCGCGCGCGGAGCGTCCTTCATACGGGGAGCGCCCGCACCGCACGGACGGATACGGGGAGCATGCGGGCAAGGAGTTCCGTCCGCACGCAGGACACGGCTTCGACCGCAGCGGCGGGGCCGGGCCGGAGCAGGGCCGCAAGCCGTATCGCGGCGGTGCCTCCGCTCGCGGCAATCGTAACGATCAGGGCCGTACGTCGGCGAACCGCGGGAATACGAAACGTTCGTACCGCGCCGGCGACAAGCCCGACCATTATCCGAAATATGCCCCGTCGAAGATGCCGTCGGAGATGCGCCTTAACCGGTTTCTTGCACAGTCGGGTCTTTGCTCGCGCCGCGAGGCCGACGATTACATACAGGCCGGTCTGGTGACGGTCAACGGTGTGACGGTGACGGAGCTCGGGACGAAGGTGAAGCCTTCGGACGAGGTGCGGTTCAATGACGAGCGCATACAAGGCGAGAAGAAGGTTTATCTGGTGTTGAACAAGCCCAAGGGTTATGTCACCTCTATGGAGGATCCCCATGCCGACAAGACGGTGATGGATCTGGTGAAGAATGCCTGTACGGAGCGCATATACCCTGTGGGGCGGCTGGACAAGAACAGCGTCGGGCTGCTGCTCTTCACCAATGACGGCGATGTGGCCAGCCAGCTGACGCACCCCTCGCTCGAGAAGAAGAAGATATATCAGGTGACGCTCGACAAGCCCCTGACGCGCGCCGACATGGAACGCATAGCCGAGGGCGTCACGCTCGAGGACGGCGAGGTATATGCCGATGAGATAGCATATGCGGGCGAGAACAAGAAGGAGGTGGGCATCGAGATACACTCGGGCCGCAACCGCATCGTGCGGCGTATCTTCGAGCATCTTGGATATTCGGTGCAGAAACTCGACCGCGTATATTACGCCGGTATCACCAAGAAGAACCTCAAGCGCGGCGCATGGCGTTTCCTCACGCGCGAGGAGGTGGAGCGCCTCAAGAGCGGCCGTTACGAGTAACGGCGCCGCAGGCAGGATAAGGAAGGGCGGAACTCCATCGGGGGTTCCGCCCTTCCTTTTATCGGGTATGCTGTGTCAATGCGTGGCCTTATACCACTCCGTGCGGGTATATTCATAGCCGTATATGTCGGCGGGGGCCGATGTGCTCAACCCCGAATATGTGTTGACGGGGTAGTTGCCCGCCACGCCGTATTTCGACCAGAACGACGGCAGGGTGTATTTGTACGGTACGCATCGTGCCAGCTGTGCGGCGAATGAAGCCTTGAGTGCGGCGTCGCCGCACGCCTTGTCGACGTAGTCGCCCAGATCGAAAAATATGTGCAGTATCTGTCCCTCGTATGTCTGGAGCTGTGTGTCGTCGACTTCTGTCATGGTTCCGGACGTATTGATGCTTTTCATTGCCGCGGCGAGATGTTCGAGCTGCGAACAGTCGATGGCGGCTACCGAGCCCGAATATCCGTATGTCGAGGCGTAATAGTCGTAGAAGGCGCGGCAGACACCGTCTATGTCGCTGCTGCGGCCGTTGCCGGCGAGCAGGTGCGGCAGCACGTCGTCGTAGGGGAATCCGTCGCCGATGATCTCACACGGGGCGCCTATGATATAGTCGGCATTGCCGCGCAGCGTGTAGGCCGACTCGACGTTCGCCATGAAACATGCGTCGAAGAGTATGTATCGGAACTTCTTCCCCGTCGCCGTGAGTGCGCCGGCCAGAGCATCTATCTCGAAATGGTTGGATGCTTGGTCGGAGTATATCTCCCCGAAGTATCGTGTCACGATGCCGCTCTGTGCCTTTTGCCAATACTTGTCCATCGCAGGGCGTGCCGTGCGGGGCTGTACCGCGGCTGTCGCCGAAGGTGTCTCGGCGGGGATCCAAGCCGTGGCGTGGCCCGCCATCACCAGCCCGTAGCTCTCGGCCGGAGCCAGACGCATCATCTCCGAGATGAAGAAGGTCACATCCCCGCTGTCGGTTATGGCGGGCATGTCGTATGTGGCGAGGGTCTCCTCCGTACATTTCCCGTCCTGCCTGCGCAGTTCGACTATGCTGGCGCTTTTGCGGCTGCCGCCCTGATAGAAGCACAGCACGCGGCAGTTGCCGGCATCGCCTCGGGCGACGGCTGCGGCAGCGGCATCTATGTTGCGGTCGAAATAGTATGATAGCTGTGTCCCCGTGAAGTAGAACATCAGCGTATGCGGTGTCGGGCCGCTTTCCTGAGGTGTAGACTTGCGGCATGCCGCTGTGAAGATCATTGCGGCGGCCGTAAACAGCAGGACGATATGTCGCAGTGTCGGGCGCATGTTGCGGGGCTGGGTTAATGTGTTGTCGTTATTTGTATTCGCGCGGCTTGAGGTTGTTGAACTGCCAAGTACGCTTCTTCTTGAACGTCACGTCGTCGGGCTTGTTGCGGTATATGCGGCTGTAATCGAAATAGAAGCCGCGGATCTTCTTGCCGTCGGGAGCCTTGACGGGGGCGATGAGAGGGATGTATTCCACCTCGCGGCTGACGATCTCGGCGCGCTTGCCCGTGAGGTCCATCGACGCGACCACATCCACCGCGTGCGAGAACATGATTATGTGCATCGGGTATTTTTCGCTGCGGCCGTCGCCCGAGGCCTTTATCGTCTCGAGGATGCCGTTCAGATGGCGGAAATAGGCATTTTCCTTCTGTTTGTCGCCCAGTGCCCCGTATGCGAAGACCATCATGTTCAGCACCGTGGGGTTGAAGGGGTCGACCTTCATCGCCTCATTGCAGATGGATATTACCTGCCGCATCTCCTCGTCGGTGACGGCGTCGGGGTCGAGACCGATTAAAGACTCGTAGAGCATGTCTACGGCCTTGTTCGTCGCCAGAGGTTTGTAGCTCTCCTGATAGGTGTATCCGTAATACAGGTAGTGGTAGTCCTCCTCCGACAGCGTGTCGAGATTGTTGTACCGCATCATGAGCGAGGGGTAGTAATAGGGTGACGACGAGTCGAGCGTGCGGTCGAGTATGTCGTCCTCGTCGGGTATCTTCGACCACGACAGCGACGGCATCATCAGCAGAGCCAGAACTATGTACAGCAGTTTCATACGTTATGCGTTTGTTGTTATAACGTATTTCTACCGCAAATCGTATTCCGTGATGAGCCTTTCGATTTTGTCCATCAGCGGCTGCGTTGCCGGTACCAAAGGCAGGCGCAGCACGTTTTCTATGCGGCCCATTACGGCCAGCGCGGCCTTTATGCCCGTAGGGTTCCCCTCCTCGAAGAGGGCGCCGACAGCTTCGCGCAGGCGCTCCATTATCTGGCCGGCGCTGTCGAAATCCCCCGCGGCGGCAAGGTCGACCATGCGCGATACGAGCTGCGGGAAGGCGTTGGCGGCGACCGAGATCACGCCGTCGCCGCCGCGGCGCATGACCTCTACGGTAAGGCTGTCGTCGCCCGAGATGACGCGGAAGCCGTCGGGACGGTTGCGTATGATACGCTCGATCTGGTCGATATTGCCCGAAGCCTCCTTGACGGCAATGATGTTGGGCGCGTCGGCCGCAAGTCGGCATGTCGTCTCGGCCGTCATGTTGACGCCCGTACGGCCCGGGATGTTGTACAGTATTACGGGTACGGGCGACGCCTCGGCTATGGCGCGGAAGTGGCGGTAGAGACCCTCCTGCGAGGGCTTGTTGTAATAGGGTGTGACGCTAAGGATGGCGTCGATGCCCTTGAGGTCGGTGTGTTCGATATACTCCACGACCTCGGCCGTGCAGTTGCCACCCAGCCCGGCCACGAGGGGTACGCGCGCGGCGACGCGCTGCTCGATGACGTTGAGTATGCGGCCGCGGTCCGAAGGCTTGATTGTGGGCGTCTCGGCCGTGGTGCCGAGGGCCACGATGTAATCGGTGCCGCCGTCGATAATGTAGTCTATGAGGTTCTGCAGCGCCTCGATGTCGTACGAGAGGTCTTGCTTGAAGGGTGTTATCAGGGCGGCGCCTGCGCCGCGGAATTTGCTTGTATCCATATATCGTATTCTTATTGCTCGGTTATGTGCGGGACCTAAAAAAGCGTCCCCTGCTGCGGCTGTTCACCGCCGCGGCCGGAGTCGGGCGCATTTTGCGGCGGCTCCGATTGCGGGCCTTGCGGCGGTGCGCTCCCGCCGGCGGCCGTGTCTGCGGCATTTGCGGCCCCTTCCGCAATGCCGCCGATCATATTGTCGGCGATCATACGGTGGAAATCATCCTCAGAGATGATCCTTATGCCGAGTTTCTGTGCCTTCTGCAGCTTTGCGGGCCCTATCTTGTCTCCTGCCAGCAGGTATGAGGTGTTGGCCGACACGGCTGCGAGGTTCTTTCCCCCGTGCGCCTCGATCATGGCCTTGAGCTCGTCGCGCGAGTGGTCGCGGAACGATCCCGAGATGACGATCGAAAGTCCCCGCAGCGCCTCCGAGGCGGGTGTCTGCTGCCGTGCCTCGAACTGCAGGCCCGCGGCCCGCAGCCGCTCGATTATCTCCCTGTTCTGTTCGTCGGCGAAGTAATCGAGGATCGAGTCGGCGATCTTCTCTCCGACCTCCTCGGCTTCGATGAGCTCCTCGCGCGAGGCTGCCATCACGGCGTCGAGCGAACGGAAGTGCGCGGCGAGGTATTTGGCCGTCGTTTCGCCCACGAAGCGTATGCCGAGGGCGAACAGGACGCGGTGGAACGGCACCTCGGTCGAGTGCCGTATGCTGGTTATGATATTCTCCGCCGATTTCTCGCCGAGGCGTGGCAGTACGGCCAACTGCTCGGCCTTAAGGTCGTAAAGGTCGGCGATACAGCCCACTAGACCGTTCTCGAACAACAGCTCTACGGTCTCCTCGCCCAGCCCGTCGATATTCATCGCCTTGCGGCGGATGAAGTGTATGATGCGGCCGAGAATCTGCGGGCGGCAGTGGCTCTGGTTGGGGCAGTAGTGCTTCGCCTCGCCCTCGTACCGCACCAGCGGCGAATGGCACTCGGGGCACTCGGTTATATATTCCAGCGGGCGGCTGCCGGCGGGGCGCTGCGTGAGGTCCACGCCCGTGATCTTGGGTATGATCTCGCCCCCCTTCTCGACATATACCATGTCCCCCTCGCGCAGGTCGAGCGCGGCGATCTGGTCGGCGTTGTGCAGCGTGGCGCGTTTTACGGTGGTGCCTGCCAGAAGCACCGGCTCGAGGTTGGCAACGGGGGTTATGGCACCCGTACGGCCCACCTGATATGTCACCTTGAGCAGGCGCGTGACGGCCTGCTCGGCCTTGAACTTGTATGCTACGGCCCACTTCGGGGCTTTGGCCGTGAACCCGAGGGCACGGCGGTCGCTGAAACGGTTGACCTTGATCACCACGCCGTCGGTGGGGAATGGCAGGGCCTTGCGCGCCGTGTCCCAGTGGCTTATATATTCGTCTATCTGTTCGGTGTTGCGGCAGACGGACATGGCGTCCGATATTTTGAATCCCCATCTGCGGGCGGCCTCGAGACTGCCCCAGTGCGAATCGCAGGGCAGGTTGTCGCCCGCCAATTGGTAGAGCGTGCAGTCGAGGCCGCGGCGTGCGACCACCTGCGACGACTGCTGCTTGAGCGTGCCGGCCGCGGCGTTGCGGGGGTTGGCGAAGAGCGGTTCGCCGTTGTTTTCGCGTTCCGCATTCAGGCGGTCGAAAGAGGTGTAAGGCATGAACACCTCGCCGCGTATCTCGAAGAAGTCGGGATAGTCGTCTCCCGTGAGCATGAGGGGTACGGTGCGTATTGTGCGTACGTTTTCCGTGACGTCATCGCCGCGGGTGCCGTCGCCGCGGGTTACGGCGCGCAACAGCCGGCCGTGTTCGTACGTGAGCGATATTGCCGTACCGTCGAATTTCAGTTCGCAGACGAACTCCGACCCGCCGATCTCCTTTTCCACGCGGTCGATCCATTCGTGCAGTTCGTCGAGCGAATATGTATTGCTGAGCGATAGCATGGGGAATGTATGCTCGACACTGCGGAATTCGTTTGTGACGTCGCTGCCAACACGTGCTGTGGGGGAGTTGGGGTCTGCCAGCTCGGGGTGCGCCGCCTCGAGGTCCTGCAGTTCTCGCAACATGGTATCGAACTCGAAATCGGAAACGACGGGATCTGTCTCGATGTAATAGCGGTAATTGCAGTAATTGAGACGCTGTCGAAGATCTTTTATGCGCTGCTCTTCTGTCATAACGGGATTGTAACGGCCTGTCAAAGTTACATATTTTGTTCGGTTCGCGGCGGCGAAATAAAAAAAATAGAAAAAAAATATACATAAATAACGACGTATGTAATTTTTGCGTATACTTGCAGAAAATTTTGGAGATATGACGCCAAATAGCACGAAAAAACGTTTAGTGACCAACATCCATAACCTTGCGGCCGAGCAGCAGGAGGAGCTTAAAAACCTCTATCCCAAAGGGTTTTCAGATGTGATGATGCGCATCGACAAACCCGGCGGCGATTTCTTCTATGCTGTTCCGTACGAGACGGCCGACACCTGTTATTTAGTCAAGATAGATGTCAAGATCGACGATTCGGCAGCCGATGCGGCCGAGGACGACTACTATGACGGCGATGACGAAATAAAGGGCGCCGACGAGATTTCGGACGACGCGGGCGCCATGGGCGACGAAGACGACGACATGGAGGATTAGCCGCAGGTTGTGCAGGGATAAGAGAGGATCGTAAGCCGGTTCTCTCTTATTTTTTTGTCCCGTGCCGGATGGGGCCGTCCCAGTACGGTGCCGCCTCTGTTGCCGCGGCGGCACCGGTGGAGAGGATGTTGATAAAATATTGTGCTGCAGGGTCGCTCGGTTCGGAAAAAATAGCTATCTTTGAAAGCAAAAACCGTCTTTTGCATATAATTAAAGGTATAATGAAGAAAGTAGACGTAGTTCTCGGATTACAGTGGGGCGACGAAGGAAAGGGCAAGGTCGTGGATGTACTGACCCCCTCGTACAAGGTCATCGCCCGTTTTCAGGGCGGTCCCAATGCAGGACACTCGCTCCATTTCGGCGATACGAGTTTCGTTTTGCACACCGTTCCGTCGGGAATATTCCGCGACGGCTCGGTCAACATCATCGGCAACGGCGTTGTGGTCGATCCGGTCATTCTGGCCAAGGAGATCGCCGACATCGAGGCGCAGGGCGTCGATGTGAAGAGCCGCCTGTTCATATCGAAGAAGGCGCATATCATACTTCCCACGCACCGCATACTCGATGCTGCGAGCGAGGCGGCCAAGGGCAAGTCGAAGATCGGGTCGACGCTCAAGGGCATCGGCCCCACATATATGGACAAGACGGGCCGCAACGGCCTGCGCTTCGGAGACGTGCTGGCGCCGGATTTCATGGCGCGCTACGAGCGGCTCAAGAACAAGCATGTGGAGATGCTGCGTCAGTACGATTTCCAATACGATATTGCCGAGTACGAGAAGACGTGGCTGGAGGGCATAGAGTTCCTGCGCGGTTACCGCTTCATCGACAGCGAGCAGACCGTCAACGACTATATCGCGGCCGGTGAGGGTATTCTGGCCGAAGGCGCTCAGGGCTCGATGCTCGATGTCGATTTCGGAACATATCCCTTCGTGACCTCTTCCAATACGGTGTGTGCCGGTGTCTGCACCGGTCTGGGCGTAGCCCCCACAAAGATAGGCGACGTCTACGGCATATTCAAGGCATACTGCACCCGTGTGGGCAGCGGCCCCTTCCCCACGGAGCTCTTCGACGAGGTGGGGGAGACGCTGCGTCAGGTGGGCCACGAGTTCGGCGCCACGACGGGACGTCCGCGCCGCTGCGGCTGGCTCGACATGGTGGCTCTGAAGTATGCCGTCATGATAAACGGCGTTACGGGCCTCATCATGATGAAGGCCGACGTGATGAATGACTTCGACACTATCAAGGTCGCCACGGCATACCGTATCGGCGGCGTTGAGACCGATGTTTTCCCGTACGAGGCGACGGACGATACGGAGCCCGTATATACCGAGTTCAAGGGCTGGAAGTGCGACATCTGCGGCGTACGCCGTTATGAGGACTTCCCTGCCGAGTTCAAGGCATACGTCGAGTTCATCGAGCGTGAGACGGGTGTCCCCGTGAAGATCATATCGGTGGGACCCGACCGCGACGATACCATCGTAAGGTAAGGCGGCCATGTCGTTGCCTAAGTGCATATGCCTGCTGTTGCTGCTGTTTGTGTCGGCGGAGACACGTTGCGGCGGCCTGCGCAGGCAAATGCCGCGTCGGGCGTACGATTTCGTCAACTCGATAGGCGTCAATACCCACTTCGGATATTACGACACGCAGTACGGCCTCTATGAAGAGGTGTTGCGGCCGCGCCTGCTGGAGTTGGGTGTGAAACATATCCGCGACGGCACGTTCAATGCCGATGTGGCGCGCAAGTACCGCGAGGTGGGGCAGTCGGGCATACGCCTGTTGCTGATCACCTCGTCGGAACGTGTGGCGGAGCAGGCCGAGGCCATCGGCCCCATGCTGTGGGGCGTGGAGGCTGTGAACGAGCCCGACGGCCGCGGCGGCGAGTGGGTCGGTGCGGCGCGTCAGGCTCAACGGCAGTTGTACGAAACGGTGAAGTCCGATGCGTCGATGCGGGATGTGGCTGTAGTGGGACTGTCGTTGGCCAATATCAAGGATAGTCCGGCCCGTCTCGGTGACATGTCGCAATGGATGGACTACGGTGGAATGCATCCCTATGCGGCGGGGCAGTACCCTTCGAGGCATTGGGGCTGGGGCATGCCGATGGATGCAGCGTTGCGGGAGGCGCGCCGCGTAAGCGGTGTGCGGCCGTTGGTGGTTACCGAGTGCGGCTACCACAACAAGGAATATAACTCCAACCACCCGGGTGTGAGCGAACATGCGGCGGCGATATATCATCTGCACCTGTTTTTCATATATTTCAATCAAGGTGTGGAGCGTTGCTACAAGTACGAGATGCTCGACCTTAAACGGGATGATGCCATGACCGACATGGAGTGCCATTTCGGTCTTGTGCGGTCCGACGGTTCGGTCAAGGAGTCGTTTACGGCCATCAGGAACCTGCTGCGGATATTGGCGGATGACGATACCGGGCGCAAATGCCGTCCGTTGGCAGTGGAAGTAGTGTCGCCGGAGGGTGTCAAGGTACGTACGACGCTGTTGCAGAAAGGCGATGGCCGATGGTATCTGGCATTGCTGCGCGAATGTGAGGCGTATGACCTGACACGCATGGAGGATGTGCATGTAGAGCCCGTCGACGTCGAGGTGCGCACGGGGCGAAGGCTTGATGTGCGGAGATATGTACCTAACGAGTCGGATACGCCGGTGGCCGACTACGGACATACGGAGTGCGTTACGGTGCCGTTGGGCGCCGAGGTGCAGATCTTGGAACTGGGCTGTTGAGGTTATGCGGCTGTCCAGAACCCTTGATGCGGCCGGTTATGAAGGCCGGTGAAGATATTGTCACGGCGTGCAGGCAAGCATGTGATGTGAATTTAGAAAAATGTAAGCGGGCCGCGGCAGCGAGCTCCGGCCCCGAATATAACTAAACTTTTTAACCGATGAACAAAGCATTGAAAATCGTTGTTTTGGCCAAGCAGGTGCCCGATACCCGCAACGTGGGTAAGGATGCCATGACTCCCGAAGGCACGGTGAACCGTGCGGCGCTGCCGGCCATTTTCAACCCCGAAGATCTGAATGCCCTCGAGCTGGCATTGCGCCTCAAGGAGCAGCGCCCCGGATCGACGGTGCATATCTTGACCATGGGCCCGTTCCGTGCCGCCGACATCATCCGTGAGGCGATGTTCCGCGGTGCCGACGGTGGCTATCTGCTCACCGACCGCAAGTTTGCGGGTTCGGATACGCTGGCTACGTCGTATGCCCTCTCGTGCGCGCTGCGCAAGGTCGGCTATGACCTTATCGTCGCGGGCCGTCAGGCCATCGACGGCGACACGGCGCAGGTCGGCCCGCAGGTGGCCGAGAAGCTGGGCCTGCCGCAGGTGACATATGTCGAGGAGATCGAGCGCGCGGATGATGCGTCGCTGGTTATCCGCCGCCGTCTGGAGCACGGCAGCGAGGTTGTCGAGTGCCCCATGCCGGCCGTCATCACGGTCAACTCGTCGGCGCCGGCCGTGCGTCCAAAGAACGCCCGCCGCGTCATGAAGTACAAGTATGCGATGATCCCCACCGAGATTGCCGCGGCGCCCGATTCGGAGCAGGCGCGCATGGTGGCGGCGCATGACTATCTGCAGATCACCGAACTGACGGTGGCCGACATCGACACCGACGAGAACCAGCTCGGTTTCGCGGGTTCGCCCACGAAGGTGAAGAAGATCGAGAACATCGTCTTCCAAGCCAAGGAGGCCAAGCGCCTGACAGGTGCCGATGCCGATATAAATGAACTGATGGTGGAACTTATTGCGAGCCATACGCTCGGTTAATCGAAGGAGGGATTATGAATAACGTATTCGTATATATAGAACTCGAAAACGGCGCTGTCGCCGACGTGAGCCTCGAGCTGCTCACCAAGGGACGCGAGCTGGCTGACCGTCTGGGCGTGAAGCTCGAGGCCGTGGCCATGGGCGAGAACCTCGCCGGCATAGAGAAGGAGCTGGCCAAGTACGGCGCCGATACGGTGTGGGTGGCCGACGACAAGATCTTCGCACCGTTCCGCACGCTGCCGCATACGTCGGTGCTGTGCGGGCTGATCGAGGCCGAGAAGCCGCAGATCGTACTCTTCGGCGCTACGCCCGTAGGCCGCGACTTCGCGCCGCGCGTGTCGTCGGCGCTGCATAGCGGTCTTACGGCCGACTGTACGCAGCTCGAGATCGGCGACCACAAGGATGCCAAGACGGGCAAGGAGTATAAGGACCTGCTCTATCAGATACGTCCCGCCTTTGGCGGCAACATAATCGCATGGATCGTCAACCCCGACCACCGGCCCCAGATGGCCACGGTGCGTGAGGGTGTGATGCGCAAGGCCGAGATGGCAACGCCCGCCGCAGGTGAGGTGAAGCCTATCGCATGGAAGGAGTACCTGAAGGATACCGACCTCGCGGTGAAGATCATCGACCGCCAGATCGAGGAGCGCAAGATCAACATCAAGGGTGCGAGTGTCATTGTTGCTGGCGGCTACGGCATGGGCTCGAAGGAGAACTTCAAGCTGGTACACGAGTTGGCCGACGTGCTGGGCGCCGAGGTGGGCGCAAGCCGCGCCGCCGTCGATGCCGGTTTCACGGACCATGCGCGTCAGGTGGGACAGACCGGTGTCACGGTACGCCCGAAACTCTATATCGCCTGCGGTATCTCGGGACAGATACAGCACACGGCGGGTATGGACCAGTCGTCGATGATAATATCTATCAACACCGACCCCGATGCGCCGATCAACAAGATCGCCGACTACGCCATCACGGGCGACGTGAACGAGGTTATACCCAAGATGATAAAATATTACAAGCAGAATTCGAAATAGCGATGTTGCGTTTACTCTCTCTCGTAGCGGCTCTGATGAGCCTCCTGCCTGCCGCGGCACAGCATGTGGCAAGCATGGAGTGCGGGCTGGAGGAGTATCGTCCGCTGCTCTCGGCGGCGGGATTCGAGGTTTACGCCTTCGATATACGGGATTTTCTGAAGAGCGACGGACGTTATACGGTGACCTTGCGCGTGCGCGAGTATGCCGACGGCCGCCAAATCGACTCGACGGATTATGTGTTGGGCGAGAATAAGGCCTTTCTGACGGATTATCCCGAGGAGCAGCGCTCCGACATCTTCGCCGACGAGGCGGGTGTCGTGTCGCGTGCCGAGAAGTTGATCGTGGGGTGTTACCCCTCGAAGGCGGATTCGATTGCGACATGGATGGTCGAACTGCAGGATGTGGCGCAGATGTATCCGCGTCTGCCGTTGCGGAATATTGCGGTCGAGGGGATACCCCGTTACCACTACATATCGCGTCCGTTCGAGACCGTGGAGGGCGTGATGCCCGGGGAGTTCATACCGCTCGTATTCTTCGGCTCGATGTGGTATGACGCGAAGTACGGTATCTACCGTTTTTGCGGCGAGCGCGAGATTGCGTCCGACCTGTCGAGCGAGATTGTGGGCCACGTGCCGCATTTCTACGTGATGGGCGTCGTATTCACGCCGATGAAGGAGGAGTAAACGTAAAGAAAAAATAAAACGAAACAGAATTATGGCCAATTTCTTTTTGGATAACAAGGATTTGCAGTTCCAGCTCTCGCATCCGCTGATGCAGAAGATCGTGGAGCTGAAGGAGCGCGGCTTCGCCGAGAAGGACCTCTACGACTACGCTCCGCAGAATTTCGAGGATGCCATGGACTCGTACCGCCGCGTCATGGAGATCACGGGCGAGGTGTGCGGCGACGTTATCGCACCGAACGCCGAGGGTGTCGACCATGAGGGACCGCGCGTGGTGAACGACCATGTGGAGTATGCTTCGGGTACGGTCGAGAATATGAAGGCCGTGGTCGATGCCGGTTTGAGTGGCCTGACGCTGCCGCGCAAGTACGACGGCCTGAACTTCCCGCTCGTATGCTTCGTCATGGCCAACGAGATGGTGGCCCGTGCCGATGCCAGCTTCGAGAACATCTGGGGCTTGCAGGACTGCGCCGAGACCATCAACGAGTTCGCCTCGGAGGAGCAGAAGCAGAAGTATCTGCCGTGGGTATCGGCAGGTGCGACGTGCGCCATGGCGCTGACGGAGCCGGATGCCGGTTCGGATTTGGGTGCCGTGATGTTGAAGGCTACGTGGTCGGAGGAGATGGGCACGTGGCTGCTCAACGGTGTGAAGCGTTTCATCACCAACGGTGACGGTGACATATCGCTGGTTCTGGCGCGTACCGAGGAGGGCACGACCGACGCGCGCGGTCTGTCGATGCTCATCTACGACAAGCGCAACGGCGGCGTGAAGGTCCGCCGTATCGAGAACAAGCTGGGCATCAAGGGTTCGCCCACGTGTGAGCTGGTCTTCACGAACGCTCCCGCGGAGCTGGTCGGCGACCGCAAGATGGGGCTTATCAAGTATGTGATGTCGCTGATGAACGCCGCCCGTCTGGGTATCGGCGCTCAGTCGGTGGGCCTGTGCGAGGCCGCATACCGCGAGGCCCTGAAGTATGCCCACGAGCGTATGCAGTTCGGCAAGCCCATCGTCAAGTTCGCGGCCGTTGCCGAGATGCTGTCGAACATGCGCGCCAAGCTGCACGGCGCCCGCGCCCTGTTGTATGAGACGGCGCGTTTTGTCGAGATATACAAGCAGTACATGCACATCTCGTCGGAGCGTTCGCTCGAGCCGGAGGAGCGTCAGGAGATGAAGTTCTACAACCGTTTGGCCGACGGTTTCACGCCTCTTGTAAAACTCTTCTCGTCGGAGTACGCCAACCAGCTGGCATACGATGCCATACAGATCCACGGCGGCTCTGGCTTCATGAAGGATTACGCCTGCGAGCGCCTTTACCGCGACGCCCGTATCATGAACATATACGAGGGTACGTCGCAGCTGCAGGTCGTGGCGGCGATCAATGCCGTGACGAAGGGTACCTTTGCCGAGCAGATCTCGCGCTATGACGAGGCGGAGTATTGCGAGGCCATGCAGCCCGTGGTGGCCAAGCTGCGCGAGCTGCGCGCGACGTTCGACGCCATGGTGGCGCGTGTCGAGGAGGTGAACCGCGAGCATGCGGGTTACAAGGACCTGCACGCACGCCGTCTGGTGGAGAGCGCCGGCCATATCATCATTACCTACCTGCTGGCCCGCGAGGCTGGTGAGGCTGCGGAGTATGTGTCGGATGCCAAACTCTTCCTGAAGATAGCCGAGGCGAATATTGCCGCCGCATCTACGGCGATAGCCAATTCTGAGGGCAGCGATGTGGACCTTATCCAAGAGGTTGGGGCGGCTTGCTGATTGACGGAGCATGTGGGTTGACCGGCGGAGGGGACTGCGCAAGTCTCCTCCGTTTTTTACACCTCTGATAGAGGTCCGTAATGAAACGTCTGAGTAGCATGCTGGACCCTTTGCTCTGCCATTCAGGGGATCGGCGGAGGGCATGTCATGGCGTAGGGCCGCGGGTGCGTTACTTGCCGCCGTAGAAGGCCTTTTGCCGGCGGACTATTATTGCGGCCAGACGGTCGTAGAGTGCGCGGTCCTCGTCAGTGCCGTGACGCAGCAGCGAGAAGGCGTTGTTGCCTTGATAATATGCCAGATCGTTGTTGTCGAATATGGCGTTGCGCTCGTACGAGTCGATGTAGGCCTTCATGCGGCTTGCGCGCCCCCTGTCATGCAGGGCGTTCTCGTCGAACTCCATTTCGAGCGACATTCCGGCCTGAGTGGCCAGACGGCAGGTCTCGTCGATACGCGAGTCGGGGATGGCGTCGTTGAAGAAGTGGTTGGGCTGCAGGTAGGCCTTGTCGAAACCCAGCTCGCGCCATTGGTCGTAGCCGTCGGACTTGAAGTAGGGTATCCAATAGAAGTCGAGCCCCTTTTCATGGATGTAGTCCGAAACCTCCGCCACAAATGTGCGGGTATTTGTGGCCTCCTCGGCCAGCCAGTAGAATCCGCACAGCTGCAGGTTGCCGAGCCCCGCTGCCGAGAAGCGCTCTATGAGCAGGTCGATATACCACTTGCAAGCTGCAGTGCGGTCGGCATCGTCGTTGAAGTCGAGCTCTCGTCCGTCGATTTCGCCCCAATCCGTCTGCCCGGGTATTGGCTCCGGCAGCGAGAGCACCACCTTGCGGCGGTGGAAAGGACCGTCGATACGTTCGCGCATTTGCCCGACGCAGTCGTTCAGGGCGGCGATGTCGCGCCCGGGAGTGAGGTATTTGTCGATAAGGCCGACCCACTCCTGCTTGCGGGCGGGAGTAGGGGTGTAGCCCGAGGCGTAGGAGAGGCCCGTGCCGCTGTGTATCTCGAGGAAGAGGAACCCGTCGAAGAGCCACTCGGGGTTGTCGCCGCCGGTTGCGACGTAGTCGGCAAACTGTCCGGCATTCCAGTCGACGGTGCGGTGTTCGCCGCCGTCGTATATGAGTACGAGGTCGCGGACGGGGGCGCGTCCGACCTTCGGGCCGCCGCAGGCGGTGAATATGAGGCTCAATGCGAGGATGGCGAAAACGGTGAGAAGATGAGGTTTTTTCATGTGTTCGGAAATGTTGGGTTGTTTATAAGGATAAAACGGTTTTCCGCAAAGATACCCAAAAACGCCGGTATCGGCAAACGAATATTACCGTATTGTGCTTATGACGGTGACGCTTATGCCACGACCGTTGCGGGCTTGCGCAGCGTGACACGCTGCGACCCGTATACGTTGAGACCGAGACGCTGCGCTATGTAGCTCACGGCCTTTTGCGCCTTGACGGAGTTTCCCGCGGCATCGAGCGGGGGTGCGAAGGCGGCTATGCCCATTATGCCCGGCGCCACACCCATGATACCGCCGCCGACGCCGCTCTTTGCCGGCAGGCCCGTGCGGAACATCCAGTCGCCCGTGCGCTCGTAGAAGCCCACGGTGGCCATGAGCGAGACGATGCGGGGCGCAATGTCGGCGGGGAAGACCTCGCATCCCGTGACGGGGTTGCGGCCGTCGGCGGCGATGGTTGCGGCCATGACGGCGAGTTGTGCCGCCGTTATGCCTATGGAACATTGGCGCGTGTAGATGTCGAGCGACAGGTCGGGGTCGTCGTATACGCGGCCGTAATTCTTGAGCAGCCATGCTATCGAGCGGTTGTTGAAGTTGGTGGCGCTCTCCGAACGGTACAGCTCGTCTATGACCTCGACCGAGAAGCCGCACAACGCCTCGACGAAGCCCTTTATGGCGAGCCATTTGGCGTCGCTGTTGCCCGTGGGGGCGATCATCGAGCAGGCGGTGATGGCGCCCGCGTTTACGAGCGGAGTCGAGGGGTGGTCGTTCTCGAGGAGTATGGCCATGATCGAATTGAAGGGCAGTCCCGTGGCGTCGGCACCGATTTTCCGCATCACGGTCTGCGGGCCGTGCTGTTTCATTGCGAGCACCGCCGTCGGCACCTTCGACACCGACTCGATGCCGAAACGGTATCCCGTGTCGCCTACTTCGATGCGTTCGCCGTCGGCCATGCAGACGGCTATGCCGAAGAGCGACGGAGGTATGTTTTTCAGATAGGGTATGTATGATGCATTCTCACCCTCTGCCGTCTTTACGTATTGCGTGTATGCCTCGTTTACGGCCGTCACGACGGCCGCCTTGTCTATTTCGCGTGTCATGGTCTATTGTTTGTCGGTTGAATGATTGCGTGGAGAGCCGTTTTTGCGGACGGCACCGTTGTCAGGCATGTGCCCATTTTGCTGTGTCTGCACCGCAGCCTCACTCTGTTGCTGCGGCTGCTCCCAATGGAACGGGGCAAAGTCGGCGGCGGCACGCCGGTCGCGCCACGAGGGATTGCGCATGGCATATATGATGAGCGGGATTGCAACCATGATGACGCAGCCGGCCACGAGTACGCCGTACCATACGGTGTGGCTTCCCGTCGCTATCTGCGAGGGCGGTATGAAGCTGAGCGTGAAGGCCAGCAGCGAGCCGGCGAAACCGACGCCCGCGATGAGCCACATGAGGGCGTTGCCGCGGCCGAGACGGAAGGGCCTTGCCGCACCCTTCATCTTGTAGCGCAGGGCTATGGCGGCGGCGAACATGAGCATGTACATTATGAGGTAGAGCAGTACGGTCAGCTGCGAGAGTATCTGGTAGAACGACTGCACCGAGGGCATGACGACGAAAAGCAGGCTGAGCAGGGTGACGATGCCGCCCTGTACGAGAAGGATGTTGCGCTGTACGCCGTTCGTGTTGCTTTTCTGGAAGAACGGGGGCAGGTAGCCGGCCTTGCCCACGGCATAGATACCTTTCGAGGGGCCGGCCACCCATGTCAGCACGCCGGCCAGAACTCCTATCATGAGGGCTATGGCAATTACGGGAGAGGCCCACGACGCATGCAGGTATTTGAAATAGTTGTCGAAGCCTATGAGCAGCGACTGCGTGAGGTTTATGTCCTTGGCGGGGATTATGAGTCCGAGCGAGAAGGTGCCCAGAACGAATATCGCTACGGTCATGAGCGAACCGATGATGATGGCCTTGGGGTAGTTCTTGGCCGGATTGTTCACCTCCATGACATGTATGCCCATCATCTCCATGCCGGCGTAGAAGAGGAATATGCCGCTGGCGAGTACGAGGTTGTCGAGTTTGGTGAGGTCGGGCCAGAAACTCTGCGACATGTCCATGTTGTTGTGCCCGCCCGTCGAGAGATATACTATGCCGAGGATGATGAGCAGCGCGGCGGGTATGATGGTTCCGATCATACCGCCCCATTTGCTGATCTTGCCGACCCATCCGAGGCCCTTGAGCGAGATGAACGTAGCGAGCCAGTATATCGCGAGCACCACGGCCAGCGTGAACATCTTGTTCGAGGCGAGCGACATGTCATGCGTCTGGTCCATGCCTATGAAGGCTATGGCCACGGCGCCGAAGGTGAGGACCGTAGGATACCATATCGTCGACTCGATCCATTGCAGGAATATTGCCAGAAAACCCGTCCTCGGGCCGAAAGCCTCGCCCACCCAGCGGAAGACGCCGCCCTGTTTGTCGGAGAACATCGCGGCCAGCTCGGCGGCTACCAGCGCTGTCGGGATAAGGAAGACGATGGCTGCGAAAAGATAGTAGAACGCCGATGACAGGCCGTACACGGCTTCGGCGGGGAGCCCTCGCAGACTTACCACGGCCGTGACGTTCATTATGGCGAGCGTCATGACCGATAGCTTGAATCCTGTGCTTGTTTTTGTACTCATGGTTTATAGCTGTTTGTGATGGTATTTCGGCTGTCGTTGAACAATAACCGCACCAAACCGCACCAAAGGGGCGGTGGAAGCGCTTTCGGGCGGGGCGTCCCATGCGGAAGGGCAGGTCCCGAGACGGCGCTGGCCGTGCGGCCGGTATGCGCGGCACGGGTTTGGGAATATAGTTTGCGGCCGCATGCGAGGATTTGCGGATTTTATGTCGTATATTTGTTCTGCGTGTAATTGTATTCGTATGATGAGACTATTTGTTATGGCGGCGTGTACGGCCGCCGCGATCTTGTGCGGGTGCGGAGGCCGCGGCGGAACCGGACGAGGCGCTCGCCGAGGCGGCTGCCGCAGAAGACGGGACGGACGGAAATTCCTGATCGGGATTGTTATGAGCAAATAAAGAGCGCGCCCGCTGCATTTTGCAGCGGGCGCGCGTGTTTTATGCAATTTATTCTTTGACGAGCGTCAGAGTCACCGCGTCGCCGTTGACGTCGAGCGTGCGGGTGAAGCCCTCCGCGCTGCCC
>CASFQF010000011.1 GCA_949296635.1 uncultured Alistipes sp.
AGACCTTCTGGGACCGCTCGACGCTGTACGCCTTCCGCGGCGGTTATGCCGCCGGCTATCCCGACTTCATGACGGAGCAGCTGTCGTTCTACTCGAACCGCCGTCTGCTGGGGGACCATGTCCCCTATCCGATCGAGGCGTGGCCCGAGGGCAACCAGCGCCACCTCTCGGCCGAGAGCGGACTCTACTGCCGCATCATCACCGAGGGCATGTTCGGCATACGCCCGACGGGTATGCGGAGCTTCGACCTCAAGCCCGAACTGCCCGTGTCGTGGGATCATGCCGACCTGCGGCATGTGCGCGCCTTCGGCAGCGACTTCGACATCCTCGTTAAGCGTCTTTCGCCCGAGAAACTTCAGGTGACGGTGGTGCAGAACGGCGATGACGGCAAACGCTATGAGCAGCGTTACACCATAAAGCAGGGCCGTACGATCGCGGTGAAACTTTTATAGGCCGGTAAAGACAGACGGCATGAAGGACCGCCGCAATGCTCCGGTTGTTGTGCGCATGTGGCAGTATATTGTTAAATAGAGTTACATTTAATAAAACCAAAACCAAAAACCTATGAACATCGAATTGGTAAGAAAGAAGTTCGCCGAGAAGTTCGGAACCACCGGCGACGTTTACGCATCTCCGGGCCGTATCAACCTTATTGGAGAGCACACCGACTATAACGGAGGCTTTGTATTCCCGGGTGCCATCGACAAGGGCATCGTGGCGGAGATCCGCCCCAACGGTACGGACAAGATCCGCGCCTATGCCGTGGATCTGGATGATTACGCCGAGTTCGGCCTGCGCGAGGAGGACAAGCCTGCGGCATCGTGGGCATGCTACATCTTCGGCGTGGCGCGCGAGGTGCAGAAGCGCGGCGGCAAGGTCGAGGGCTTCGATACCGCCTTCTCGGGCGACGTGCCCCTCGGAGCCGGCATGTCGTCATCGGCGGCGCTGGAGTCGACCTTCGCCTTTGCGTTGAACCACATCTACAACGGGGACAAGATCGACAAGTTCGAACTCGCCCGTATCGGACAGTCGACCGAGCACAACTATTGCGGCGTGAACTGCGGCATCATGGACCAGTTCGCCTCGGTATTCGGCAAGAAGGGCAACCTTATGCGCCTTGACTGCCGCTCGATGGAGTTCGCATACTTCCCGTTCGATCCCGAGAAGTTCGGGTACCGTCTTGTGCTGCTCGATTCGGTCGTAAAGCACGAGTTGGTAGGCTCGCCCTACAACAAGCGCCGCGAGTCGTGCGAGCGCGTGGCCAAGGCTCTGGGTCAGGAGACGCTGCGCGGTGCCACGATGGAGAAGCTCGACGCTGTCAAGGGCCAGATCTCGGAGGAGGACTACAAGCGTGCCCGCTATGTGATCGGGGAGGAGCGTCGTGTGCTCGACGTGTGCGACGCACTGGAGCGCGGCGATCTGGAGACCGTCGGCGCGCGCATGTACGAGACCCACTGGGGTATGTCGAAGGATTACGAGGTGTCGTGCGAGGAGCTCGACCTGCTGGCCACCATCGCCAAGGAGTGCGGGGTGACCGGCTCGCGCATCATGGGCGGCGGCTTCGGCGGCTGTACCATCAACCTCGTGAAGAAGGATCTCTACGATGCCTTCATCGCCACGGCTAAGGAGAAGTTCGCGGCGGCGTACGGCCACGAACCCAAGGTCTATGACGTCGTGATCTCGGACGGCGCCCGCAAGTTGGATATCTAATGACTGCCGTACGATGAGACGATTATTTATGACTGTCGCTGCCGTGTGCCTATGTTGGGGCGCATCGGCGGCGATCGTCCTTCCGAAGGTTCTGGGCAGCAACATGGTGTTGCAGCAGCAGAGCGAAGTGAATCTGTGGGGCAGGGCCGATGCCGATTCTAAGGTTACGGTCGAGGTGTCGTGGAGCGATTCCAAGATACAGACGCACAGCGATGCCGAAGGCCGTTGGGCCGTCAAGGTGGCTACGCCCGCAGCATCGTTCGACCCGCAGACGATAACCATCAGCGACGGCGAGAGCGTAACGCTCGAGAATGTACTCATCGGCGACGTGTGGGTATGTTCGGGCCAGAGCAACATGGAGATGCCCGTCAAGGGTTTCGGCAACCAGCCCGTGGATAACTCGCTGGAGTACATCATGCGCGGCGGTGAGGAGGCCTCGCGCATACGTATGTTCACTGTCCAGCGTGCACGTTCGTACGACAAGGATATGGAGGACTGCGGCGGCGAGTGGCAGTGCGCCTCGCCTGCGAGCGTTGCCGACTGTTCGGCTACGGCATACTTCTTTGCCTACAATCTGACCCATGCAGTGGATATCCCCGTAGGTGTCATCGCCACCGATTGGGGCGGTACGCGGGTTGAGTCGTGGATGCCATTGTCGGCTCTGCGGGATTGCGTATCGGAGGAGCAGTTCGAACAGAAACATACGCTCCAAGACATCAAGCCTAGCGAGTTGTATTGTGCCATGATCGCCCCCATACGCAACTTTACGGCGCGCGGGTTCCTGTGGTATCAAGGTGAGGCCAATCTCGGCGACATCGACCACTATGATACGATGATGGCGCGCATGGTCGAGCAGTGGCGCAGCGATTGGGGCGACAAGGAGAATGCCATGCCTTTCTACTATGCGCAGATCGCACCCTATTCGTACGGCAACTCGAACGAGATATCCTATCCTCTGTTTGTCGAGGCACAGGTGCGGGCCTTGGGTAAGATTCCCAACTGCGGCATGGCCGCCACGACCGACATAGGTTCGGAGAATTGCATACACCCGGCACGTAAGTTCGAGGTGGGGCAGCGTCTTGCGGCGCTGGCGCTGGCGCAGACCTACGGGCAGGGCGGTTTCGAGGCGAAGGCTCCGCGCATGGAGTCATATGAGATACGCGACGGCAAGGTTACGGTACGTCTGAGCAATGCCGGCATGGGGCTGTCGCCGTGGTACGGCGAGCCGATCACGGGCTTCGAGATCGCGGGTGCCGACCGTGTATTCCACAAGGCCAAGGCGTCGATCTCGGGCAACAGCGTGACGGTATGGAGCGACGAGGTTCGTGAGCCCGTTGCCGTGCGTTATGCTTTCCGCAACTATATCGAGAATAACCTGCACAACATGTTCGGCATCCCGTCGGTGCCGTTCCGTACGGACGACTGGAACGATGTGAAGTGACAGGCGTTGCACCGAACCCTTTCCGGCTGTCGCACGACTGCGGCGACAGCCGGATTTTTTGTGTCCGGCGTGTGCGAAACGGTGCCGCAAAGGGTTTTTGTCGCCGCCGCGGATAATAATTGGCGGCATAATGTCGTTAAACCAAAAAATATGTGTAATTTTGTACGCTTAATACCCTGCATACTGTAAAAACATTCGGTATGAAAAAATGTTTCACCACGCTCGCGGTCGTCATCGCGTTTGCTGCGTCGTTCTGCGGTTGTTCAGGAATTCAGAAAGTGATCAATACGGACGACGCCGATCTGATCTTCGACCGTGCCATGCTGTATTACAATGCCGAGAAGTGGAATAAGGCCTCAATGCTGCTGGAGAGCTGCGAGCACTATTTCACCGGCACGATGAAAGAGGATACCGTGGCTTTCTATATAGCGCGCTGCAAGTTCAAGTCCCGCGATTTCATGACGTCGTCGACCCTGCTGGACGAGTTCCGCCACAAGTTCGGGCGCAGTGCGTTCTTGGAGGATGCCGAGGCGATGTACGCCATCAGCCTCTACAACATGTGCCCGGAGCCTACACGCGACCAGTCGATGACGAGTCAGGCGGTGATAGCCATCTCGGAGTTCATGTCGCACTATCCCGAAAGCGAGCAGTATGCCTTGTTCAAGGATATGACGGATGACCTTACGTGGCGCATGCACGAGAAGGCGTACCTGAATGCATATACGTACTACAAGATCGAGCGGTATAATTCTGCGATCATAGCCTTCCGCAATGCGTTGCGGCAGTATCCCGACTCGCACCGCCGCGAGGACCTGCTCTACCACATAGTGATGTCGTCCTACAAGCTGGCGAGCAATTCGGTCGAGGCCAAGCAGATGGACCGTTACATGTCTACGCTCGATGCCTACTATTCGTTCATCATGGAGTTCCCCGAATCGAAGTATCTGAAGGATCTGGAGCATATCGAGGAGCAGACCAAACGCTTCATAGAGAAGAACCGCAAGGAAGAATAACAACGACAAAATTACGCATAAGATGGAGATCAAGAAGAACATTCCCAACAACACGATTACCCGCAAGTTGGTCGATCTGGACAAGAATACGGGCAATATCTACGAGAGCATCAACATCATAGCACGTCGTGCCAATCAGATCTCGACGGAGCTGAAGGCGGAGCTTACGCGCAAGCTGGCCGATTTCTCGTCGCCCACGGATACGATGGAGGAGACCTTCGAGAACCGTGAGCAGATCGAAATATCGCGTTATTACGAGCGCCTTCCCAAGCCTACGATCATCGCGACGGAGGAGTTCCTCGACGGCGAACTGTTCTATCGCGAGGGCGACAGCAGCGCCAAGTAGCGGGGGCGTCCCGCGCGGCGCAGCTTCGGGCGTGCCGGTCATATATCAAAATTTCGATTCCCCGCATATGTTGAAAGGAAAGCATATCATATTGGGAGTTACGGGTAGCATAGCTGCATACAAGGCGGCTGTGCTTTGCCGTTTATTTGTGTCGGCGGGAGCCGAGGTGCGTGTTGTGATGACGCCGCTGGCCAAGCAGTTCATCACGCCGCTGACGATGGCCACTTTGGCCAAGCATCCCGTTCTGGTGGAGTTCTTCAACCCCGAGAACGGCGAGTGGAACTCGCATGTGTCGCTGGGCGAGTGGGCCGACTGTATGGTCATAGCCCCCGCTACGGCCAATACGCTGGCCAAGATGGCGAACGGCGTCGCGGACAACCTGCTGTTGACGACCTACCTCTCGGCCAAGTGCCGTGTTGCGGTGGCTCCGGCCATGGACCTCGACATGTATGCCCATGCGGCCACGCAGCGCAATCTGGAGCAGCTGCGCCGCGACGGCGTGCACGTCATCGAACCCGAGCAGGGCGAGCTTGCGAGCGGGCTTGTTGGCAAGGGGCGTATGGCGGAGCCTGCGCATATAGTCAAGGATGTGGATGCGTTTCTCGGGAGCAGCACGCTGGCGGGACGGCGGTTTGTCGTTACGGCGGGTGCTACGATCGAGGCCATCGACCCCGTACGGTACATATCTAACCATTCGACGGGAAAGATGGGTTATGCCATAGCTGCGGAGCTGGCTGCGCGCGGTGCTTCGGTTACGCTCGTGAGCGGCCGTACGGCGCTCGCCGTGCCCGAGGGTGTCGACCGTGTGGACGTGGTTTCGGCCGAGGAGATGTACAAAGCCGCCGTGGAGGCCTTTGCTGCGGCGGACGGCGCCGTCATGTGCGCCGCCGTAGCCGATTACACTCCTGTTACTGTGGCCGATGAGAAGATCAAGAAGGGCGGGGACGGCATGTCGATACCCCTTCGCCGCACGAAGGACATAGCAGCGGAATTGGGCCGCACGAAGGGCGACCGCCTGCTTGTGGGGTTCGCTCTGGAGACGGAGAACGGTGCGGCGAACGCCCGCGAGAAACTCGAACGCAAGAATCTCGATTTCATCGTCCTCAATTCGCTGCGCGATGCGGGTGCGGGATTCGGCTGCGACACGAATGTGGTGTCGCTCATAGATGCGGTGTCGTGTGTCGAGCTGCCCCTTATGAGCAAACGGGAGGTGGCGGCACGTATCGTCGACCGCATGGAGAAATTGCTAAATTGAAAGTGTAGGGTATGCTGCGACGACTTACAGTCGAAAACTATGCGCTGATCGAGCGCCTCGACATGGAGCTCGATCCGCATCTCAATATCATCACGGGAGAGACGGGAGCCGGCAAATCGATCCTGCTGGGAGCGCTGGGCCTGCTGCTCGGCAACAAGAACGACAGCGGGACGATAGGCGACACGTCGCGCAGCTGTGTCATCGAAGGTGTCTTCGACGTGGCGGGGTACGGGCTCGAGGAGCTGTTCGAGCACAACGACCTCGACTATGAGGCGCAGACGGTCATACGGCGGATGATCTCGCCTGCGGGCAAGAGCCGCGCCTTTGTCAACGACGTGCCGGTACAGCTTGCCGTGCTGCGCGAGTTGGGGGCGCACCTTATAGACATACACTCGCAGCATCAGAATCAAGTGCTCGCCGACGAGGCGTTCCGCATACGTTCGCTCGATACTTTGGCCGGCGCGGCGGAGCAGGTGGCGGAGTACGCCGGAGTGTACGGGGCGATGCGGGCGGCGGAGCGTGAACTGCAGCGCATGGAGTCGGAGGCCGAGTCCATGCGGCGCGACGAGGAGTGGCTGCGTTATCAAGTCGCGGAATTCGAGGCGGCGCAGCTGCGCGAAGGCGAGTTGGCGGAGGCCGAGAGTGAATTGTCGGTGCTGGAGAATGCCGACCGTATAATCGAGGCTCTCACGTCGCTGCGCAATGCTCTGGATGCCGACCAGATCGGAGTGCTGGAGCAGCTGGCCGTTTCCGAGAGTGCGCTGTCGCATCTGGGGGATGGTTATCCCCGCGGTGCGGAGATGGCCGCGCGGCTGCATTCGGTGGTGTCGGAACTCAAGGATATAGGGGCTTTGGCCGCGGATGAAAGCGACCGCATAGAGGCCGATCCCGAGCGTCTGCAGCGCCTTACCGACCGTGTCAATATGATATACTCGATGTGCCAGAAACACCGCGTCTCTACGCTCTGGGAGTTGATGGCCGTGGGTGATGACCTCGCCGCGCGCCTCAACCTCATACAGCACGGCGATGAGGCTCTGGCCGCACAGCGCGGGAAGATAGATGCGTTGCGGCGGGAGGCGTCGGAGCGCGCCGCGAAGATACGCCGCATGCGCGAGGAGGCTTCGCGGCGGGTATCGGCGGGTGTGGCTGCGATGCTGGTGAAGCTCGGCATGCCGGAGGCGCGTTTCGAAGTGGTGGTGGAGGATGCCGGCGAGTTGCTGCCTACGGGCAGCGACCGCATACGCTTCATGTTTACGGCAAACGGGCGCATGACGCCGCAGCCGGTGGAGAGGGTGGCGTCGGGCGGAGAGACTTCGCGCGTGATGCTGGCATTGAAGGCCATGCTGGCCGAGCGGTCGAAGCTGCCTACGATAATATTCGACGAGATCGACACGGGCGTGTCGGGACGTATAGCCGACGCCATGGGCGAGATCATCTCGTCGCTGGCTGACAGGATGCAGGTGGTCGATATAACCCATCTGCCGCAGGTGGCCTCGAAGGGCGACACGCACTTCGTGGTCTACAAGGAGCAGAGCCGTACCAATATCGAAAGGCTCGACCGCGAGCGCCGTGTGCGCGAGATCGCCAAGATGCTCTCGGGCAGCACCGTCACCGATGCCGCCCTTTCGCAGGCGTCGATACTTCTCGGCGGAGACGGGCGGTAGGGCTTGATTGCGGGTATGTGCCGTCCGTTTGCGTTATGGCCTGTGCGCGCGCGTAGAAGGTACTCGGAATAGGGGGATAAGGGGCAGGAAGGGCCGGCATGAGGTATTGCAAATGACTACACTTAACCTAAAACCATAATCGTATGAAGAAAATTCTACTTACACTCGTTGTTATCGGGACGTTGGGCCTTGCGGGCTGCGGCGGCCGTTGTGCGCTGAAGAAGGAACTCAAGCAGGCTCTCGCCGTAGCTGTCGAGCAGGAGAAGGCGCAGGCGGTGCGTATGGAGGGTATCGAAGGCAAGCTGCCCCAGACATATGAGAAGGGAGAGGTGCGCGTGGCGTCGCCTTACAACTGGATCAGCGGTTTCTTCCCGGGGGCGCTGTGGCTGTTGTACGAATATACGGGAGACGAGCAGCTGCGCACGTATGCCGACGAGTTCACGCGCCGGCTGGAAGTGCTGAAAGACCATACGGGCACGCACGATCTGGGATTCATGGTATTCTGTTCTTACGGCAATGCCTACCGTCTGACGGGCGACCCCTATTACAAGTCGATAATCGAACAGGCGGCGGCGTCGCTTGCCACACGTTTCAATCCCACGGTGGGGTGCATACGTTCGTGGAACACGGGCCGCAAGGAGAATCCCGAACTCGATTTCATGGTCATCATCGACAACATGATGAACCTCGAGATGCTGGAGTGGTGCGGCGGCAAGTATGCCGACATAGCGCGCCGCCATGCCGATACCACCATAAAGAACCATTTCCGCGAGGATAACAGCTCGTATCATGTTGTGGCGTACAACGAACTGACGGGCGAGGTCACCGACCGCCGCACGGCGCAGGGCCGTTCGGACGACTCGGCGTGGTCGCGCGGCCAGTCATGGGGCCTCTACGGCTATACTATGATGTACCGCATGACGCAGGACAAGAAATATCTCGATCAGGCCGTGAAGATCGCCGACTACCTGATTCCGCGCCTGCCCGAGGATGCGATACCCAATTGGGATTACGATGCCGCCGAGCAGTCGAAGGACTCTTCGGCCGGAGCGATCATGGCCTCGGCCCTGATAGAGCTGTACGGCTTCACGCAGAACGAGACCTATCTGGCCACGGCCGAGCGGCAGCTGCACTCGCTCTGTTCGGATGCCTATCTGGCGCCCGTTGGCGAGAACGGCAACTTCGTGCTCATGCACGGTGTAGGGCACTACATGGCCGGCTCGGAGGTCGATGTGCCGCTGTCGTACGGCGACTACTACTTTATCGAGGCGGCGATGCGTTATCTGGCATTGTAAGGGGCGTATGCGCACATGAAAAGCCGGCGCTCGGATCGTGAAGGTCCGGGCGCCGATGTTTTTGTTGCGGCCCTGTCTGCCGGTTACGGCAGCAGGTCGGCCAGCGGTATGGCTTGGAAGGTGATGTGGGCTTGGCTGCTCTCGTAGAGGATGCCCACCGTCTCGAGGTCGACCATCGTAAGGCACGAGTATCCCCATCCGTCGCCGCCGTCGAGCAGCACTTGGTTCTCTGCGGGCCATGTATTCCCGCTGTCGAAGCTGGCCTTGACGGTTATGTCGCGGCGGGCGCTGTCGCTGTCGGGGTTCGAGAAGAGCAGTATGTCGCGTCCCGAGGCGTTGCCGGCGGCCGCAACCGATATGAGGCTGGCCATGCACACGGGTTCGCGCAGCGCCTTGCGCGACGAGGGGTGCTCATCCCATGTGGCGCCGAGGTCGCGCGTGACGGCTACGGCGCGGCTGCCGCCGCGGTTGTCGCGCATGTTGAGCATAAGTTCTCCCGTCGGCAGTTCCGCCACCTGCGCCTCGGTGGTGTTGGCGCGGGGCCCTTCATGCATGTGCCATGTACGGCCGCTGTCGCGGCTGTACATTATGGCCGAGTGGGGCATACGCTCGGCGTCGATATATTGTGTGGGGAATACGAGCGTGCCGTCACGCATGGTGATGCCGCGCCCGGGCCCCTGAAGCAGGAAATGCCATTCCGGACGCTTCACCTGCGAGGTGATGTTTATCGGGGCGCTCCATGTCTTGCCGTCGTCGTCGCTGTATGCCAGCACCAGTTGTCCTGTCATGTCGGGGCCCATGCCCTGCGTGGAGTTGTTCCATGCCGTGCCGTAACCCATGCCGTGGCACCATGCCGCCACGACCCATGCGCGGTGCGATGTGTGGTCGTAGAGGATCGACGGGTCCCCCACGCCGTTCTGTGCCGCGGGCAGGCCCCCCTCGTCGGCGAAACTCAACGGCAGGCGCATACGCTCCCATGTGCGGCCGCCGTCGGTGCTGCGGCTCAGTCCTATGTCGATGTGCTGTTGGAGGTCCTTCGATGAGTTGTGCCGTACGTCGTATACGGCGAGCAGGGTCCCGCGCGACGTGGTGACGAGGCCCGGTATACGGTATGCGGCGGCGCCGTCGTCGCCCGCGTGGCGTACCCCCACGGCCATGCGGTGTGCGTGGCCCGTGCGGCCTGTGGTGTCGAAGCGGCATCCGCTGCCGTCTATGACGACAGTCCCTATCGCGGCCGAGAGCTTATGCGTGAGAGGCGTATCGGGCTTCATCTCGATGCTTACCCACAGGTAGTTTATGCCGTGGAAGAGCTCTTTGGCGGCATCGAGCCTTATCCGTTCGGCCCCCTTGTGCCGTGCGAGGAGCAGGCTGTAGGACGGCTCTGCCGTACGGCTGCCGTCGGGGATGTAGTCTGCGGGGGCCAGACGTCCGGCAGGGGTGTTGCGGGCGTCGGTGCCGCCGTAATACAGCTTCATCTCCTTGACGTATCGTGCCGACTGCGGGTCGAGCGTCATCTCCAGACCGTTGAGCGTGCCGCCGTCGGGGGCGTCGATGCGTATGTAGAAGAGCTCGTTGTCGCTGCGGTCGAGCAGCAGCGGTGTCGCAGTCTCGCCGACGGTGACCCTGACGGGTCCCTCGGGCGTTTGTACCGAGTTTCGGGCGTGTATGCCCGTGGTTGCAACAAAGAGGAGTGTGAGGATCAGAAGCGGTGTTTTCATGGCTCTTTAGGGTTGGTTCATTACAAATGTAACAATAAAAAGCCGAAAACCGAATGATCCCGCCGCGGAATCGGGGTGAGAGTGCGGCAAGTGTCCCTTGTGTGCGGGACGGAGGGTCTCGAATCTGTGCTTGGGGCTACTGCAGCAGCGGCTGTGCGATGATCGCGGCAAAGAGTATGCCCGTGGCGGCGCACAAGGCTATGATCAGCATATTGGCCGTTTTGGGATCGGGCTTGCTGTGTTCTGACATGTTCGTCGAGACGTACTCGTGCAGGAAGATGTATATCGCGGGGACGATGGCGCACGCGAACAGCGCATCCTCGGGGATGTCGTAGCAATATATCTTCGATACGCCGACGATGGCCCAATGGCACAGGAAAAGCATGATGAAGAGGTTCACCCGTTTCGAGAATGCCAGCATGAAGCCTATGGTGAAGAGCGCTACCGAGCTCGGCATCACCGGCGACGCCATCATGGGGAACTGCATGCCGCGCGCGGCCGATATGAGCGGGAACGCCAGCGGCAGCAGCATGAAGATCAGACCGGTGCGTTCGTGCCTGCGGTTGCGTTCGAACGAGGTATAGCCTGTGGCGGCATCGTAAACCCATATCGCCGCCATGATACCCCATATGAGTGCCGTAGCCCCATAGTAGGGCCTTTCGCGGCAGAAATAGAGATAGTAAACCGCGGCGATCCATATGTTGAGCAGCACGATGTAGCACTTCATCGCGCGTTCTACGGCGCCGCTCGGACGGGACGGTGAAAGAGCAGTATGACGAGCAGTGCCCCGACGAGGACTGTCGCCGTCTGCGCAATCCATGTACTGCGGTTGTACTCGGCTATGGTATTCCAGAACAGCTCCATGTCATGCATTGTTTTGGCATTGCTGCCGGCGGGTCATGGTATAGGCCTTGCTCGGGAACATGAGTATGGGGAGCGTCGCTCCCGCGGCGAGCATCAGTATTACGAATACGGTGATCATGCTGTTGCGCAGGGCCGTGTCGAGATATGCGGCACAGGCGGCGGTGTCGTCGATTTTCTGGAAGAACATGATGATCGAGAACATGCTTTTGTAGGCGTACATTCCGGGGATCATGGGCAGCAGCGCCGGTATCGACATGACGGTGGTAGGGCAGTGTATGCGCCGCCCGAGCATCATGCTCCCGAAGCCTATCGTCAGCGAGGCGCAGATGGAACCCGTGGCGATGTCGACGCCGAAATATGTCATGAGCGTGAAGCGCAGGGCGTGTCCCGCGGCTGCGAGCAGCGCGATACGGGGAAAGGCCCTCATCGGCGGGTTGGATATGGCTCCGAAACCCAATGCGGCGACGGCGGCGAAGAACCCGTCGGCGAGTATGGCAGACACGGTCTCTATCATAGCAGTTCAGATTTTACCATCATCAGCGTGGCGGACAGCCCTATGGCTATGCAGGCGATGAGCATTATGGCCGCCGTCAGGCGCGATATGCCCGTGAGTATATGTCCCTCGATTATGTCTATGAAGCCGTTTATGAGCGGCACGCCCGGGATGAGGAACAGTACGCTCGTGGCCAAGGCCACGTCGGAGGTGGTGTCGAGGATGAGTGACAGCGAGCTCATGAGCGAGGCAGCGAAGGCCGCAGCGATGAATACCAAGTAGTGGTTCATACCCCGCTGTGCGAGCTTCTGCTTCACGAGGAAGCCGAAGAGCGTGGCCGTGAAGACTACGCCCATGGCCTTGAAATCCCCGCCGAAGAGGCGGCAGAACGAGGCGTTGGCCAGCCCCGCGAATATCATTACCAGCATGGGGTCGAGCCGCGCTTTTGCGCACAACTGCTCGTATCGTTGTTCGATCTGTGCGAGCGAGAGCTTGCAGTCGTGTGCCTCCCAGCTCAGGGCCGAGAGGTCGGCATTGCGTTCGAAGTCGATGGGACATGCAGGGATGGCTGTAACGCGGCTGAAGGATTCGCCCTGTGCGTCGGTTCCCGAGACTATTATCGACTTGGGGAATACCGCCAGATTGATCTCCACATCGAGCGCCGAACCTATGCGCCGTGAGTTGCGGACCACGCGCGAGGTATGTACGCCCGACCCCATGAGGTACGAGGCGTAGCGGGCGATGAACCCCACCGTTGCCGCAAGTTCGCTGTGTGGGTCGCCGTGTGTCTGTCTCTGCATATCGTATCGAGGCTTTTGTACGCTCCCGCCGCGGCGTACATGGTAGGTTTGCATGTTGTACGCATCGCTGCCGGCGGGTGCCGATGCGTCCGATTCAGCCGCAAAGATAGTATTAATAAATAATTTTAGAAAATTATGGCGCCCTTTTGGACACTTTGTTCGTGATACGGGACGTGTGTCTGCGGCCGGCCGTTGATACCTGCCGTGCGGTGCGTACAATCTGTATGCAGGATGTTGCGGTACGTCAAAGCAGGGCCTCGGCCGCGGATACTATTTCGTCGAGACGGCCTGTGCCGTATTCCACGTACGACGCCCGTACGATGCCGCCGCGGTCGATGACGAACATACGCGGGACGAACGAGGTGGCGTAGAGCGTGTATATCGAGCGGTCGGGGTCGAGGCCAACGGCAAATTCGTATCCGTTTTGACGGCAGAACTCCTCGATGGCGTCGCGGCGGCCGTCGCGCGCTATGGGAAGGTATCGAATGTCTGTGTCCGCTATACGGTCGATGACGGCATGCTGTACGACCTTCATCTCCTCTTGGCACATCGGGCAGTCGGGGCTCCAGAAACAGAGCAGGACGATCTTGCCGCGCAACGCCGAAAGCGTAACGCTGCTGCCGTCGGTCATCTCAACGGTAAAGTCGGGAGCCGTGTCGCCCGCAGCGACGAGGGTCGTCTCCTCCGACGTCTCTCCCGATTCCGAAATGCATGATCCGCATACGGCGGCTGCAACCACCACCGGCACCAATGTCATCAATATGCGTTTCAGGATCATCTTGTAAAAGGTGTGTACGCGATTCCCTGCGTTTTTGCGGTATACGGCCATGTCTGTCGCGGTCCCTGCCGTAATCCCGCGGCATGTTTACATTCTCTGCTTGCCTCTCGGATATATCGTCGAGCAGGCGCGGCGTATCATGCTGACGAAGCTCTCCTTTTTCGGCGCGCCGTCGGCCAGAGCGGCACGGCACATGTCGGCATCGCGCTCCAATTGCCGGCGCAGCTCCTCGATAGAGTCGAAACGCTTTTCGTCGCGTATCTTGCTCAACAGGCGCACCTCGATGGTCTTGCCGTATATGTCGCCGTGGAAATCGAATATGTGGGTTTCGAGCAGGCGGTTATTCCCGTCGACCGAGGGGCGGCACCCGAGGTTAGACATGGCGCCGTATATCTTGCCGTCGACGACGGCACGCGAGCAGTAGACGCCGTTGTCGGCACCCTTTATCTGTGTGGCGTCGAGGTTGGCCGTGGGGAATCCCATCCTGCGGCCGAGCTGCGCGCCATGTATCACTTTACCTATAATTATCATCATCTCTCAATGTCGAACGTTATACGGGTCCGGCTGCTGCCGTCAAATCTTCTGCGTCAGTTTCTGCACGAGCGAGAACTCCGAAAAGAACTCCTTTGCCAGCACGCGCAGCACCGTATACGACGGTATGGCGAGCAGCATGCCCAATATTCCTGCCATGTGCCCTGCAATAAGTATTACGAGGAATACTTCGAGCGGGTGGGCCTTGACCCTTTCCGAGTATAGTGTCGGCTGCAGGATGAAGTCATCGAGGCCCTTGATGCAGAAGAGCGTGCATGCGATTACTATTATGGTGTGCCCCGTAGTGAACCCGTCGATGGGGGTTATGATACCGATGCATACCGATATTATGCCGCCGATGAGGGGGCCGGCGTAGGGGATGACGTTCATCACACCCATTATAAGGCCTATGAGCAGGGCGTTGTCGGTCTTCATTCCGAAGAGTATCATCGCCGTCGATATGATTATCGTGAGGATTATGCTCTCGGTGAGAATTCCCGTAAAGTAACGCGACAGCAGCTCCGTGATCGAGTCCAGCGCGCGGGTGACGTTCTCCTGCAGGCGTTCGGGGAACATGGCCTTCACCATGGCGTAGAAGAGGCCGTCCTCCTTGAGGAAGAAGAAGGTGATGAACGATATGGAGAAGATCGTGATGAGCGTCGAGATGGCTATGTTCACTATCGACGAGAAGGCGTTGTTGATGGTGTCGTAGTCGATCAGGTTCTTGAGCGTGGTGACGAGCGTGTCGGTCAGCGAGAACTGTGTTTCGGGCATGGCGAAGGTCTGTTGGATGTATGCCTGTGCTTGTGCTATGGGCTCTTCTATCGACGCGAGCACCGACGAGAAGTCGAGCGATGCAAATTCGTTTATCTTGCCGAATATAAGGGGTATGAACAACGAGAAGATCGTGGCTAACACCACCCATATCACTATGAGTGTGAGCGTGGCGGCACACCAGCGAGGCATGCTGCGGCCGCGGAGGTGTATCTCCGAAAGCTTGTTCACCAGCGGGCGGCCCATGATGGCCAGCACGGCCGACACGAGGATATATATGACCACGGAACTGAAAAACCATATCAGATAGAGTATGACGGCCGTGACGACGAGTCCTACCGTTACCCTCAATATGTTTTGCGGGGTTATTGTCATACGCTCTTTTCTTCTTTAATCGTTCCTTTGCTCCGTGTGCCTGTGCGGCACTGTTGCAGTTGTCGTGGAAGCCGTGTCCGCCGCCTCCGTGCCGTCTTGCGGCTCGGGCCCTACTTTTTCAGCCGCACGATCGGGGTCTGCGACCCTACGACGGGGTCGCCGATCTCCACGAGCAGTTCGCTGTCCTTGGGTACGAGCACGTCGATGCGCGAGCCGAACTTGATGAATCCGAAGACGTCGTTTTGCGAGACATGGTCGCCCACCTTCATGTACGAGACGATACGGCGTGCTATGAGGCCCGCAATCTGGCGGAACAGTACGGGTTTCCCGTTATCCATTCTCACCACGGTGGTTGTGCGTTCGTTCTCGGTCGACGACTTGGGGTGGTAGGCTATGAGGAAACGCCCGGGGTGGTATTTGTAGTATTCGACGGTACCGCTTACGGGCACCCAATTCATGTGTACGTTGGTTATCGACATGAAGATCGATATTTGAAGCATGTTCTCCTTGAGGTACTCGTCGTCATGCACTATCTCCGTCACCACGACGCGGCCGTCGCAGGGCGAGAAGACCAGCTCCGGATCGTGTATCTTGACGCGGCGCGGCTCGCGGAAGAAGGCTACGATGAAGAACCAGAAGACGATGAGCAGCAATGCCCCCGTCACGAGCAGCCCGACGCCCGAGTGCTTGCTCTCGAAATAGTATAGCAACAGCCAGAATACGAGGCATACGAGGCCCGATATGGCTATGATCTTGTAACCTTCCTTGTTTATCTTCATGGCTTGAATCCGTTAGGTTGTCAGGTTGTTTCTCAATTCCTTAATTTATACAGAATACGAGGTATATGAATACGAACGGTATCGACAGCAGCAGTGCGTCGAAGCGGTCGAGCCAGCCTCCGTGCCCGGGGAGTATGTTGCCCGAGTCCTTCACGTCGACGGAGCGCTTGAGCAGCGATTCCACCAGATCGCCGAAGACGCCCGTGACGGCGGCGATCAGGGCCATGCCTACCCATATTGTGTGGGTGCCCTCCATTACGGTGGACGCGACGTATCCCACGGCCATGGCGCCGATCAGTCCGCCGATGAATCCCTCCCATGATTTCTTGGGCGAGATGCGCTGGAAGAGACGGTGCCGGCCGATGCTCATGCCGACCAGATAGGCGCACACGTCGTTGGCCCAGATGATGAATATGTAGAATATGAGCGCCCACGGGTTCCACACGCCGCGGCCCAGCAGCAGCGGGATGAAGAAGAGCAGTGCCAAGGGCATGGCCACATATACTACGCCCATCAGCGTCGACCCGATATTGGCGATAGGGGTGGGGCTTTTGCGGTAGAGCTCGCAGATGAACATCACGGGGATGAGCATCATGATATATAGTGCCAGTCCCAACGCTATTATAAGATATTTCGAACTGACGGCGGTATGTTCGTCCACCATACGCATGAGGATGAATGCCACCGCGAGGATTATGGCGCCGGCGACAAGTCCCAGCACCCGCTGCGGGGAATATCCGGCCTTGCCGGCCATGCGGTAGAACTCCCACTCCCCGCCTATGAGTATGGCCATCAGCAGTGCGGCGAAACTCCATTTCGACCATAGGATGGCCCCAAGCACTATGACGACGAGCACCGCCCCGCTCAGGGAGCGTACCCACAGGTTTTTCATCTTCTCGTTCATGTCTCGCGTATGCTATGGTGTGCTACAACTATTCCTTTCCCTTTGGCGCGTCCGTCGCCTTTTCGGGTTTCTCCTCGGGCTTCCTGCCCTCATGCGCCGCGGCCTTTATCTCGGGATCGAGGCTTACGGTTATGACCGTATCGCCTGCGGCGGGGGTGTCCGTGCCGGCATTCCGCGCCTGTGCGCTTCCCTCTTCATTCTTCTCTTCGGCACGCTCCTCGCGGCGCAGGTCCCCGGCCTGTTTGCGCCGCTCTTCGGCCTCGGCCTCGGCGCGCTCGCGCTGGAGGTCCTTCTTGCGTTTGCCGAATATGCGCTCCACATCCTCGGTGAAGACCACCTCGCGCGTGAGCAGCAGCTCCGCCAGCTGTTTCAACCCCTCGGCATGTTCCGTAAGGACCTTGCGCGCCATGGCGTACGCCTCGTCGATGATACGCTTGGTCTCGGCGTCGATACCCTGTGCCGTAAGCTCCGAGTATGGCTTGGTGAAGGACATGTCGCTCTGTCCCGTCGAGTCGTAATAGCTCAACGTCCCCACCTTGTCGCTCATGCCGTAGTATGCCACCATTGCGTAGGCCATTTTGGTTACGCGCTCCAGATCGTTCAGGGCGCCTGTCGATATTTTGCCGAAGGTGAGTTGCTCCGACACCCGTCCGCCAAGCGTGGCGGCCATCTCGTCCATGAGCTGTTCGCGTGTTGTGATCTGACGCTCCTCCGGAAGGTACCAAGCTGCGCCGAGAGCCTTGCCGCGCGGGATTATCGTTACCTTGATCAGCGGGCTGGCGTTCTCGAGTATCCAGCTGACGGTGGCGTGTCCCGCCTCATGGTACGCTATGGTGCGCTTCTCCTCGGGGGTGATGATCTTGTTCTTGCGTTCCAGACCGCCGACTATGCGGTCGATAGCTGCGAGGAAATCCTCACGCTCGATGCGGCTCTTGTTGTGGCGGGCGGCTATGAGGGCCGCCTCGTTGCACACGTTGGCTATGTCTGCGCCCGAGAATCCCGGGGTCTGCTTGGCGAGGAACGATCGGTCGAGGTGCGGATCGAGCTTGAGGTTGCGCAGGTGCACGTTGAATATCTCCTCGCGCTCCTTCACATCGGGCAGCCCGACCTCGATCTGGCGGTCGAAGCGGCCGGCGCGCATGAGCGCCTTGTCGAGTATGTCGGCGCGGTTCGTCGCCGCGAGCACGATGACTCCGGCGTTGGTCTGGAAGCCGTCCATCTCGGTGAGCAGCTGGTTGAGGGTATTCTCACGCTCGTCGTTGCCCGAGAATCCGGCATTCTTGCCGCGGGCGCGGCCTATGGCGTCGATCTCGTCGATGAAGACTATGCACGGGGCCTTCTGCTTGGCCTGTTCGAAGAGGTCGCGTACGCGCGAGGCGCCTACACCCACGAACATCTCGACGAAATCCGATCCCGAAATCGAAAGGAACGGTACGTTGGCCTCGCCTGCGACGGCCTTGGCCAGAAGCGTCTTTCCGGTGCCCGGAGGGCCTACGAGCAGCGCCCCCTTGGGTATCTTGGCGCCGAGTTCGCGGTATTTGTCGGCCTTTTTCAGGAAGTCTACGATCTCCATTATCTCGACCTTGGCCTCCTCGAGTCCCGCCACGTCCTTGAACGTGACGCGCTTCTCCGTGTCGTCCTTGTCGAATACCTGTGCGCGGGCCTTGCCTACGTTCATGATGCCGCCGCCGGCGCCGCCGCCCCCGCGCGACATGCTGCGTATGAAGAAGATGTAGACGCCGATAAGGAATATCCACGGCAGCAGGTTAAGCACTATGTCACCCCAGCCCGTACGTTCGTTTGCATATTCGAGCCTTACGGGGTTGTTCTCGACCTCGGATTCGGCAAGCGCTTGGTTGACGTCGCGGTCGAGGATGTCGACCGAACCGATGGTGAAGGTGAGCTGTTCGCCCTGTCGCGGCAGGCGTTTGTAGCGTTCGTCGCCGCTGTCGCGGTATTTCTCGATTGCTTCGGGTGTGAGGTACACCAGTGCGGTGTTCTTGTTCATCACCTTGATACGCTGCACCTCGCCGTTGCGGATCATGTCCGAGACGGTGTACCAGTCGCTCGTGACGGGCTTCGAGTCGCCGCCCGCGAAGAACGAGTATCCTATGATGATCATTACCAGCGCGGCCCATATCCACATGAAGTTGGGCCGGATGGTTTTGATGTTGCCTCTTTTGTCGTTATTATTGGTGTTTGCCATGGTTACAGTTCGTATTCGTATTTCTTAATCGGCGCGTCGGCCCACAGCTCTTCGAGCTTGTAGTATTCGCGCAGCTCGGTCTGGAAGATATGCACCACCACGTCGAGGTAGTCCATCGCTATCCAAAAGGCGTTTTGCTGCCCCTCTATGCGCCAAACCTTCTCGCCGAGCACCTGCTCGACCTTCTCCTCGATTCCCGAGGCTATGGCCGCCACCTGCGTGGTGGAGTCGGCGTTGCACACGACGAAGTGCGAGCATATGGCCCCGTCGAAACCCGTAAGGTCCAGCGATACAATATCCTTACCTTTTTTTTCCTGTATAGCTTCGACTATTGTCTCAATCAGTTTTTCCATAAATAAAATAATGCGCACGTATAACTTCGCAAAGATATGTTTTTTTTGCGAGACTGCGAAAATATTGCCGCGAGTTCGATCCATGATATGTGCTGGGGGGCGTGGTGCTGGGCGGGCCTGCAGGTGCGGTTTCGTTTTCTGGATACTATTCCGTATCTTTACGGAGTTGTGGCGCCGTCACGGCCGTATGGAGGTGCGGCGCCGCCGGAACAATGACCTATGACCCATGGATGTGATCTATCGCAAGGAGCGGGCCTGTGACTACCGGCAGAGTGAGACGGTGGTACGCGAGGCCTTTTGGAACGTATATGTGCCGGCCTGCAGCGAGCATTTTCTGCTGCACGAGATGAGGTCGGGTGAAGGCTTCGTCGACGATCTGGCCATTGTCGCCGTGTAGGGCGGCAGTGTGGTGGGCGTCGTGGCCGGTGCTGCCGGCGCTGTCGAGGCGGATGACGGGCGCCGTATTGCCGTTGCGACGCTCGGTCCCATAGCTGTGGCGCCGGAATATCAGGGCCGCGGCATAGGGTCCGCGCTGATCGGCCGTTTCAAGGAGGCTGCCGCCCGCTTGGGATTTGCGGCGGTGCTGCTGTGCGGTGATCCGGATTACTATTGCGGACGGGGATTCTCTGCGGCCGAGCGTTACGGGATACGCACCGGTGACGGCATGTATGCCGATGCGCTGCTTGTATGCGAGTTGTATGCCGGGGCCCTTGCCGGCGCCGCCGGCCGTTATGTCGAGGACGGGATATATGAAGTGGACCTCGATGCCGCGGCGCGTTTCGACAGGGATTTCCCCGCTGCGGAGGTTTTGAGCGGCACTCCGTCGCAGCGGCGTTTCGAGCGGTTGTCGGCCATGCGGCGCAAGGCATAGAGTGGTGTCGGGGCGGCGTTATGCCGTCAGCGGCTGTTCGGCTTTCTGCAGGGCGGGGTCGGGGGCGGCTTTTGCGAGTATGGTCGATTCGAGTGCGGCGATTATCGAGTTTTTCACATAGGTGCGGCGCACGACGATGGCTATGCGTCGCGAGGTGGCGCCCTTGGCCAGCGTCTTGACCTGCGGGCGGCGTTCGGCGGGGATGTATTCGAGTGCCATCTCCGGTATTATCGTGAGGCACGAGGTGCAGTCGACGATACGCATGAGCGTGTCGAGCGAGCCCGACTCGAAATAGTAGTGCGACGGTATACCGCGCCGCGCCTGACACAGCTCTATGATCTGGTCGCGCATGCAGTTGCCGCGGCTGAGCAGTATGAGGTCCTTCAGGTCGATGTCCTCGATGCGTATGTTCGAGCGCTCGAAGAGCGGGTTTTCGGGCGACACGTATGCGTAGAAACGGTCGCTGAAGAGGTCGTGTTCGATGATGCCGTCGCCGCAGGTGCCGCTGGCCACGATCGCCGCGTCGATGTTGTCGTGCTTGAGTGCCTCGATTATGTCGGCCGTGATCATCTCGCGTATCTCGATCTCCACGCGCGGGTACTCCCTCACGAAGTCGGGGATGAACTTGTGCAGCAGGTATGGCGCGATGGTGGGTATGACGCCGAGGCGCAGTTTGCCCGAGGTTTCGCCCTTGAGTTCGGCGACCGATTCGCGTATGTAGTTGTATGCGCGAAGCGTCTCCTGCGCCTGCGCTATGACGACGCTGCCGGCGTCAGTAGGGATGACGGGCTTCTTCGAACGGTCGAGCAGGATGACGCCCAGCTCGTCCTCCAGTGCCTTTATCTGCATGCTGAGCGATGGCTGCGTAACGAAACATCGTTCCGACGCGGCCGAGAAACTGCCGCAGTTGGCTACCTCGATGAGGTATTGGAGTTGAATGATGGTCATAAGCTAATGCACGATTGGAACAACGAAGGTATAAAAAAAAATTATAGCATCCAACTTTTTTTGCCCCTCGCGCATAAATTGTTACTTTTGTAGCCATGCGCCGCCGGAGCGGAACGGATGGCATCGCGGCCGGCGCGATACGGATTTAATCTCGAAAACAATGGGAAAAGTGATTTTAACGGGCGACAGGCCTACGGGCAGGCTCCATCTGGGCCATTACGTCGGGTCGCTGCGCCAGAGGGTCGAGTTGCAGGACTCGGGCGAATTCGACAAGATATTCATCATGATAGCCGACGCGCAGGCGCTTACCGACAATGCCGACAACCCCGAGAAGGTCCGCAGCAACATCGTTGAGGTCGCACTCGACTACCTCTCGTGCGGATTGGACCCCGCAAAGTCGACGATATTCATCCAGAGTCAGGTCCCCGAGTTGTGCGAGCTGGCCTTCTACTATATGAATCTGGTTACGGTGGCGCGTCTGGAGCGCAACCCGACCGTCAAGGCGGAGATACAGCTGCGCAACTTCGGCAAGTCGATTCCCGTCGGTTTTTATACATATCCCATCTCACAGGCTTCGGACATCACGGCGTTCCGTGCCACGACTGTGCCCGTGGGGGAGGATCAGGAGCCTATGATCGAGCAGACGCGCGAGATCGTGCACAAGTTCAACTCGGTGTACGGCGAGACTTTGGTCGAGCCCGAGATACTGCTGCCTAAGAATACCGCCTGCCTGCGGCTGCCCGGTACGGACGGCAAGGCCAAGATGAGCAAGTCGCTGGGCAACTGCATCTATCTGTCGGATACGGCCGAGGATGTACGCAAGAAGGTGATGAGCATGTATACCGATCCCGACCATATCCGCATCGAGGATCCGGGCAGGATCGAGGGCAACTGCGTCTTCACCTATCTGGATGCCTTCTCGTGCTGCGACGATTTTGCGGAGTTCCTGCCCGATTACGCCTCGCTGGACGAGTTGAAGGACCATTACCGCCGCGGCGGTCTGGGCGACGTGAAGGTCAAGAAGTTCCTCAATTCGGTCCTGCAGCAGACGTTGGAGCCTATACGCGCGCGCCGCAAGGAGTACGAGCGCGACATCGAGGGTGTCTACGATATGCTGCGGCGCGGCTGTGAGGTTGCGCGTGCCGAGGCTGCCGAGACCCTCGCCATGGTGAAGCGTGCCATGAAGATCGACTATTTCGACGACGTGGAGATGATCCGCCGCCAGTCAGAGATGTACCGTAACGCGAAATAATAGAGAAGGCATGCGGTTGGGCCGTTGCGGCCTCCGCACGAGCCTCGTAACGCAATATGGCGTCAAGTACGAAAGAGAAGGTATCCGATTGGCTGCTCGGCCGGGTGAAACGTTTGAGCAACCGCCAGATGATGGTGTTGCTGGCGGTCGTCGTGGGCGCTTTGGCCGGAGTGGGAACTTACGTCTTCGAGATGCTGTTGTACGGTATCCGTTCGGCTCTGGTTACATGGTTTCCGGTAGATCAGGCCCATTTCCTCTATCTGATATATCCGGCCGTAGGTATCGTGCTGGCTACGCTTTTCGTGAAATATATCGTCAAGGACGAGATTTCGGAGGGCGTGACGCGCGTATTGTATGCCATGTCGCGCCGTGACTCGCGCATTGCGCCGCACAACTGCTGGACGTCGATCGTAGGCGGTGCCACGACCATAGGTTTCGGCGGTTCGGTGGGCCCCGAGGCGCCGATCGTGCTGACGGGCGCCGCCATAGGCTCCAATGTGGGCAAGTTGGCCCGCCTGAACTACAAGGAGCTTACGCTCATGCTCTGCTGCGGTGCGGGTGCCGCCGTGGCGGCCATCTTCAAGGCTCCGATTACGGGCGTGGTCTTCGTGTTGGAGATACTCATGCTCGACATTACGGCGGCATCGGTCATCCCGCTGCTCGTCTCGTCGGTGACGGCTACGACCGTGGCGCTCGTATTCCGCGGTTTCGATCCCATCATATCGGTCACGCTCAGCGCGTCGGACGTGTTCGTCATACGCCAGATCCCGCTTTACGTCCTGCTGGGTGTATGCTGCGGCTTCATGTCCTACTATTTCACCTCGATGAATTCGGCTGTGGGTGCGCGCGTGAAGGCCGTCGGCTCGCAATACAGGCGCTGGGCGCTGGGCGGCGTGGTGCTCGGTGTGCTGATCTTCGTCTTCCCGCCGCTGTACGGCGAGGGTTACGAGGCGCTGACGGCCCTTATGCACGGCAACGTGCCCGACCTGTTCGACAACTCGCTCTTCTTCCGCTTCCGCCATGTGGAGTGGGTGGCGCTGATATATGTTACGGCGGTGATGTTCTTCAAGGTCATAGCCATGGCCACGACCAACGCCGCGGGCGGCGTCGGCGGTACCTTCGCCCCGTCGCTCTTCGTCGGTGCATTCATGGGCGCCATAGTGGCGCTGGCATGCAATACATGGTTCGACTGGAACATCTCGGTGGTGTCGTTCACCCTCGTGGGCATGGCGGGCGTCATGGCGGGCGTGATGAAGGCGCCGCTGACGTCGATATTCCTTATCGCCGAACTCTCGAACGGATACGGCCTCTTCATCCCGCTTATGATCGTGGCCTCGATCTCCTTCGCCGTGGATTATACGCTCGACCGCGATTCGATCTATACGAAGCAGCTGCGGCAGCGCGGCGAGCTGCTCTCGCATGACAAGGACAGCTCGGTGTTCGTTTTCCTGAAGCTGGATGACCTTATGGAGACGGATTTTGTACGTATAAAGGAAAATTTCACGCTGGGCGACGTGGTGGGCATCATCTCGTCGGCGCACCGCAACATATTCCCCGTGATCGACAATTTCGGCCACCTGCTGGGCGTGGTCCAGTTGGATGATTTGCGCGAGGACATGTTCAAGCGCGAGATGTGGGGCCGCCCCATCATAGACTACATGATACAGCCGCCGTACAAGATCCTCGAGCACGAGCAGGTGCAGAGTATCCTGCCCCGCTTCGAGGAGAACCATACGTGGATGCTTCCCGTCGTCGACCGCAACAACCGTTATCTGGGCTTCATCTCGAAGTCGCGCATCTTGAACGCCTACCGCGAGGCTCTGGTGCGTATCTCGCAGACCGAGAACGACGACTGACCGGCATGGGCGCTCCCTGCTGCGGTATGGCGTGCGGCGGAGCGGGGCGGGCATGTTGAACAAAAAATTGGACAATCAAGACAATGGACATCATGATAAGGAACATAGTATTCGATTACGGCGGGGTGCTTGTGGACTGGAATCCACGCTACCTGTACGATCCATATTTCGGCGATGCGGAGCGCAGCCAATGGTTCATAGACAATATCTGCACGGGCGAGTGGAACATGACGCTCGACGGCGGCAAGCCCTTCGATGTGGGGGTGGCGGAGCTTACGGCCCTGCATCCCGAGTGGGCCGACGCCATCGCCGCCTACCGCGACCGCTGGATCGAGATGATCGGCGGTGAGATTCCGGGGACGGCTGACCTTGTACGCCGCCTCAAGCGTGCCGGTTACGGCGTCTACGGCCTTACGAACTGGTCGGCCGAGACATTCCCCATGGTACGCGCTCGTTACGGCATTTTCGACGAGTTGGACGGCATGGTGGTCTCGGGCGAGGAGCACCTGCTCAAGCCCGATGCCCGCATATACCGCTTGCTGCTGTCGCGTTACGGCCTGAAGGCCGAGGAGTCGCTGTTCTTCGATGACAACCAGTCCAATGTCGAGGGTGCGCAGGCCGTAGGTATGGAGTCGGTACGTTTCGTCTCGGCCTCTCAGGCGGAGCGCGTGCTGCGGGAGGATTACGGTCTCAAGTTCTGACGGCGGCAAGTGACGGCGGTACGGCCGAACGGGGCGTGAGCCGCACCTGCATAAAAAAGCAATCGGGGAATCTCGAAAGAGATTCCCCGATTGTCGTTTGCCGCATGGCAGGTCGGGATCAATATCCGAATATCTGCTCCTGCGTAACCTCGGTTACGGGGCCGAGCGTGCGCAGGTAGTCCATGTCGATGTCCGACTTGTCGCCCAGCACTGCATAGGTGTATGTGCGGTCCTTGACCCACTGCTGCTGGTATGCTTTCACGTCGTCGAGGGTCATGGTCTTCACCTTCTCGTAGATGGCCTTGTTGCGGTCCTCCTTGACACCCTTGTAGATGACGTTCGTCAGGTAGCTGTCTAATACTTGGCTCTTTATCGTGCGCGTTCCTCCGACTCGGGCATGTCGTTTATGATCTGCTCGAATGTCTCCACTGCCTGCTGCATCTTGTCGTTCTGCGTGGCGATGAAGGCATTGAAGGTATACGGGTCGCTGCTCTTGATGCCCGTAGACATATATGCGTCGGCCGAGTATGCCAGAGCGCGCGCCTCGCGCATCTCTTGGAAGACGATCGAGTTCATGCCGCCGCCGAAGTACATGTTGTAGAGCTCCTCGGCGGGGTCCATCGCCACGTCGAACAGCTCGCCGCGGTTCGAATACTGCAGGTAGTATATCTGCTTGGCGTCGTACTGCGCCACGACGACCCTGTTCTCGGGTGTGAGCAGCTTCTTCAACTCGTTTGCTGCGGGATAGGGCTCTTTGCCCAGAAGTCCGTCGTCGGTTATCGTCTGCTTGATCTGTTCGGCGTCGGTGGGGCCGTAGTAGGCCATGCGGTGGGCGTAGCGGGCCAGATCGTGTATGCGCTGCAGAAGTTCGTCCGAGGTGATGCCGCGCAGGCGGTCGTTGCCCAGAGTCATCGCCTTGACGCCCTCCTCGCCGTAGGTTATGTAGTTGCGCAGGGCCGAGAAGTTCGATCCTTGGCTCAGCTTGGCGTCGGCGCGCGACTTGAGCAGGTCCTCCTTGAGCGCCGCGAGGATCGCATCGTCACCCTTCACGTTGGCCATATAGTCCTTTACCAGAGAGAGGGCCTTCTGCTCGTTCTCGGCGATACCCGAGATATTGAGCATCACCATGTCGGCCGATACGCTCACGCGCATGTCGCAGGCCATGGCATAGAGCTCGTTCTGTATCTGCTCGGCAGTCTTGCTGTCGGTGCCCAGATAGTCCCAATACTGCTGCAAAGCCATCGGGAGTGCGGGATCGTTGTTCGAGCCGAAGTCGTAGATGTAGAATACCGAGAAGAGCTCGTTCGCCTCGTTCCTCTTGTAGAGCACCTGCGTACCGTCCACGTCGAATACGTCGAGATCCTTCTCGTAGTCGACGAATACGGGCGTCATGGGCTTCACCTGCGACGACTGTATCGAGGCGAGGAAGCCGCTCACGCAGTCGCGGTTCGTGGCGATGGGGGTGATCTGCGGCTTGTCGATCTTCTTCTGTGTGGTGTCCTCGCCCTGAAGTTTGTATAGTACGGCGTAGTTGTTGTCGCCGAGCACCTTGTTGGCCCAGTCGATCACATCCTGCTTGGTGATCTTCTCCAGACGCTCCAGCTCGGCCACGTCATAGGCCCAGTCGGTGCCGTTGATGAAACTGCGTACGTATGCCTGCGCACGTCCGCTGTTGGAGTCGAGGCGCCGCATCCGGTTGCGCTTGTAGTTGGCTATCGAAGCCGCGATAAGGCCCTCGTCGAAGTCGCCGCTGCGCAGCTTGGATACCTCGTCGAGCATGATCCGTTTCACCTCGTCGAGCGTCTGTCCCTGCTTGGGGTAGCCCATGAACCACATGCCGCCGTAGTCGACACCCGTATCCGAATAGGCGGCAGCCATCTGCACCCGCTGCTGCTGGTTGACGTCGAGGTCCAGAAGGCCGCACTTGCCGTTGTAGAGTATGCTCGAGGCTATGTCGGCCACCTCGGCATCGCGTGTACCCACGCCGCCGTAGGGCCATGCCAGATAGATGAACTCCGCCTCGTTGCCGTAGACTGTCTTGGTGCGCACCTCGGTGATGGGCTCCTCGGCCGGCGCCTTGAACTCGGGAAGCGTCGGATTGGGTTTCATGTCGCCGAAGTAACGGTCGATGGTGGCGATCATCTCGTCGGGGTCGAAGTCGCCCGAGAGGCATATGGCCATGTTGTTGGGTACGTAATAGGTGGCGTAGTAGTTTTTGATATTGGTGATCGAGGGGTTCTTCAGGTGCTCCTGATAGCCCAGCACGCTGTGGCGGCCGCTCGGGTGGTTGGGGTAGAGCAGTGACAGGATACCGTTGTAGGCCTTCTCGTCGTCGCTCGTGAGCGACATGTTGTACTCCTCGTATACGGTCTCCAGCTCGGTGTGGAAGCCGCGGATGACGGCGTTCTTGAAGCGGTCGCTCTGGATCTTCGCCCAGTTCTCGATCTGGTTCGAGGGTATGTCCTCAGTATATACCGTCTCGTCGAACGAGGTCCAAGCGTTGCTGCCCTCGGCCGAGATGGCGGCCATGAGCTTGTCGTACTCGTTGGGGATGGCGATCTTCGATGCCTCCTGCGACACGGAGTCTATCTGCGCATAGATTGCCTTGCGCTCGGCCTCGTCGGTCTTGGTGCGGTATACCTCGTAGAGGCGCTCTATCTCGTCCAGAAGGGGTTTCTCGGCCTCGTAGTCCTGCGTGCCGAACTTGTCGGTGCCCTTGAACATGAGGTGCTCGAAGTAGTGTGCCAGACCCGTGGTCTCCTCGGGGTCGTTCTTGGCACCCACCTTCACGGCGATGTAGGTCTGTATGCGCGGCTCCTCGTTGTTTACCGTCATATATACCTTCAGACCGTTGTCGAGCGTATATATGCGGGTGTGGAGCGGGTCGCCGGCGACGCTCTCGTACTTGTACTGCGAGCACGAGACGGCCGTGCAGACGGCGACGAAAAGAATAAGCAGTTTTTTCATCATATGTTTGGAATTTGGATGGTCCGTTTTTCGGGATGCCGGATGCGGCTGTCCCGTGTAGAGAATGCCCCGCCTGTTGCGGGACCGTACTGTTGCGGTGTGTATGGCAGGACGGTAGTGACTAGCCTATCATGTTCCACACGTCGCGCCAGATGTAGAAGAGCATGAAACCCGAGGCGACGATCTTGATGCCCGAGCCCACGATGAACGATATGAGCGAGCCTATGCCCACCTTGAGGGCCTTGCCGAGTTCCTGACGCTCGTGCAGCAGTTCGCCTATGACGGCGCCGAAGAACGGGCCGAGGATTATACCCACGGGGCCGAAGAAGAGTCCGACGAAGACACCCACCGTGGCGCCTATGACGCCGGCACGGGTGCCGCCGAATATCTTGCTGAAATACCCGGGAAGGACATAGTCGAGGATGGTGACGATGATCGTTATCACGGCCCATATGATGAGCATGCGTCCCGTTATGGCTGTAGAATCGGTCCAATAGGCGCACAGCATGCCGAAATACGAGAGCGCGGGCCCCGGGATTACGGGCACGACCGCCCCGAGGATGCCTCCTATGCCGCACAATACGGCAAGTATGGCCAGAAACGTATCCATATCGTCACTTTATGTCTGTTGTGCGGCGTGCCTTCCGCGGCCGCGCCGAGTCATACCCGATGAGGCGGTTTGTGGCCGAGTCGGGGAATATCACCGTCGGCTTGAAATGTTTGGCCTCCTCGAAGTCCATCAGGGCGTACGACACTATTATCACAAGGTCGCCCACGGCGACCTTGCGGGCTGCGGCGCCGTTGAGGCATATGCAGCCGCTGCCGCGCTGCCCTTTGATTATATATGTTTCGAGACGCTCGCCGTTGTTTATGTCGAGGATCTGCACCTTCTCGCCCTCGATCATGCCGGCGGCCTCCATAAGGGCTTCGTCGATGGTGATGCTGCCGACATAGTTAAGGTTGGCCTCGGTGACCGCAACGCGGTGGATCTTCGATTTCAATACTTCTATCAACATCGCCATGCTATTTTATGCGTATATTGTCTATGAGGCGTATCTCGCCGGCCTGTACGGCTATGCAGCCCTGTATACGACCGCTCTCGTCCCACGACGAGACCTGCTGCATGGTTGCGGCATCCACAGCTTGGAAATATATCACCTTGAGCAGGCCTCCGGCCTCGACCTCTCGTATGACCCATGCCGCAAGTTCGGCGGGGTTCATCTCGGCAGCCTTGGCGGCGCACTGCGAAAGCACTTCGTATATGTGTGGTGCGGCCTTGCGGTGCGGCACGTCGAGCAGGGCATTGCGCGACGAGAGGGCCAGCCCGTCCCCGCCGCGGACGATGGGGCATTCTACTATCTCGACGGGCAGTGCGAGCTGCCGTACCATGGCCTTTATGACTGCTATCTGCTGGAAGTCCTTCTCGCCGAAGTATGCCTTGGCGGGCTCGACGATGGCGAACAGTCGGCTTACGACCTGTGCCACGCCGTTGAAGTGGCCCGGACGTGTAGCCCCTTCCATTACCTTGTCAATCATGCAGAAGTCGAACTGCCGCGTATCGGGCTGGGGATACATCTCCTCCACCGAGGGCATGAATACGAAGTCGGCGCCTGCGGCCTCCAGAAGCGCGCGGTCGGCCTCGGGGGTGCGGGGATAGTTGCGAAGATCGTTCTTGTCGTTGAATTTGGTCGGGTTGACGAACACGCTCACCACTACCGTGGGGCACTCGCGGCGTGCCTTTTCGACCAGAGAACGGTGACCCGCATGCAGTGCTCCCATCGTGGGGACGAATCCTATGCCTTTGTGGTCTACCGTTGCAAGCTCCTTTTTCAGGTCGCTTATTGTGTAGATTGTCTTCATTTTTATAGTAGCCTATAAAACTGCGGCAAAGTTATACAATATATTCGAATAAAAAAGGGCCGCGCAGGGACAAAAATCCCCTGCGCGGTACAAAAGGCGGGTCCGGCACCCTTTGCGGCGGTACTGCGGCATGCCTGTGCCGTTTCCGCGGTGTCAGGCGCGTGCGTCGGCGTAGCACCACAGTGCGAGCAGCAGGCACAGCGCCAGCGCCGCTGCCGAGACCGCACCGCCGAAGAGTTTGGCGAAGACGGCCGTCGCGAGTGCGGCCACTATAATCATGATCACGGCGTACGTCGTCTCGCGCGGGCGCCATACGGGCGAGAATCTGCCGCGGCGGGCCGCCACGGCGGCGTCGGCGGAGTAGCGCCCTGCCCCGAGAGCCGCGACAAGCAGGTAGAGGGCGAGGAATATCATCGGCAGGACCTTGGTCTTGAAGGGGTCGAAGAAGTGGTACTTCGTGGCAACGGCCATATGGAACGCGAGCAGCATGGCGAAAAGGCGCGTCTGCAGGCCGGCGATAAGGAAGAGCGTGAAGCCCACCTGTGCCGCTATGGTCAGCACGAGCGACGGTTCCATGCCTATGCCTATCGGGTCGCCGAAGAAATCGACGGCCAATTCGTCGTAACGGGCGATCTTGTCGATGCCGTAGGGGATTGTTACCAGTGCCGCGAATATGCGCAGCGCGAAGAGGACGATGCTGCGGCGTTCGCTGTCGAACGACTCCTCCGATAGGAGCCATGAGCGGAAACTTTTCATCATGTCGTATGCGATTTATGAGGTTGTTCTTGTCTTCGGCCGCACCGCCTGCAAGGGGGACGGATGCGGCTCGTATAATAAAAGCAGGCCGCATGTACGCGGCCTGCAGCGGTATGGTGTCGCGTCGTCGGGATGACGTGACGGTGCCGTTAATTTATCAGCGGCAGGAACGAGTAGTTCTTCGAGTAGTCGAGCATCTGTCCCACGTAGTCGTCCGTGTAGACCACCTTCACGTCGGTGATCTCGCCGTCGGTGATGACGGGCTCGTAGTCGGGGTTGACGAACCCGCTGTATGGCTCTATGCCCAGTTTGCCGTAGCGCTCCAGAACCTCGGCGTGCAGTGCGGGATCGATCTTCACGGCGTAATCCTCCACAAGCGCGCGGCCGGCTTCATAGTCTCCCGTAGACTTTATGCGCTGCACCTCGCGCAGCAGCTCTCCGAAGAGCTTGCGCAGGGCGTCGAAGTCGTTCACGACGACGTAGCTCTTGCCCTCCTGCTTGACCCACTCGATGACGTTGTCCTCCTTGCCGTGTTCGTAGCACCATTCGGCGATGAGTTTGCGGTTGCGCATGTGCGCCTCCTCGACATTCTTGCCGGCCTCGATGCGGGCGAACTGCGTCATCATGCCGTTCATAATGTACGACGCATACTGTGCCCATGCCACGTCGAGCGAGGGTATGAGCCCCAGTTCCACCATCTTGGGGTCGCCGAGGTAGTAGAGGCCGAACAGGTCGGCACGCGCCTCTTCGAGCGTCGAGGTGTAGTTTTTCAACTCGCCGCCCTTGGTGCCGGGTGCGAGCTGTCCCGATCCGTGTCCGAGGCATTCGTGCAGGTCGGTGTGCAGGTCGTCGGCCAGCTTGCCGTAGAGCTTCATGCGCTCGCGGTCCTCGGCGCGCAGTACGAACTCCTCGTTGAAGCCGTTGCCCTGCGCCGCCTTGTCGTATGCGTAGGTTATGTTGTCGATGGTGACCGACTTCGAGCCGTACTCCTTGCGGATCCAGTCGGCGTTCGGCAGGTTGATGCCTATGGGCGTTGCTGGGTAGCAGTCGCCGCCCAGCATGGCGGCCGTCACCACCTTGGCAGAGACTCCCTTCACCTCTTTCTTGCGGAAGGCGGGGTCGATGGGCGAGTTGTCCTCGAACCATTGGGCGTTCTCCGATATGACCTGCGTACGGTGGCATGCCGCGCTGTCGACGAAGTTCACGAGGCCTTCCCACGAGGCCTTGCGGCCCAGCGGGTCGCCGTAGTCCTCTATGAAGCCGTTGATGAAATCGACGTTCGACGAGTTGTCGCCCACCCACAATATATTGTATCTGTCGAACTCGCGCAGGTCTCCCGTACGGTAATAGTTCACCAGTGCGTCGATGATGCTCTTCTGCGGCTCTTCGGCCACCTGCCGTGCCTGTTCGAGCCAATATACGATCTGTTGTATCGCTGCGGTGTACATCCCGCCCAACCGCCACGTGCGCTCGACGATCTCGCCGTCGGGGCGTTTCTCGAGTTTCGAGTTGAGGCCGTACGATACGGGCTGCGGGTCGTTGTGGTCGGCCTGTGCGGCGTAGAACTCTTCGGCCTCCTTCATCGTGACACCCTCGTAGTAGTTGCATGCCGAGGTGGCGAGCAGGTCGTTGCCGTCGGTCTGGTCGAGGCGCGTAGCGTAAAGCGCGGGGGCGAATATTATGTCGCACAGCTGTTCCTTGCCGATGGGGAGTTCCACTACGTCGACATACTTGTCTACGGCCTGCTCGAACCACTTGCGTGAGAACTCGGGGCGGAACTTGTCGTTCGAATAGTGGTGGTGTATGCCGTTGGCGAACCATACCTTTTTCAGGTACTTCTCCATGGCGCGGAACTCCGTCGAGTCGCTGTCGCCTTCGTGCCGCAGGTATATGTTTTCCAGCACGCGGCGCACCGTGAGGTTGTATTTGAAATTCTGGTCGAAGAGTATGTCCCGGCCGCATTTGGTGGCTTGGGCGAGATAATATATGAGTTTCTTCTGCTGCAGGGGCAGGTTTTCGAACTCGGGGACCTCGTATCGGAGCACCTTGATGTCGTCGAAACGGTCGACGACCCACGGTTTCTCAGACGGCGTGGTTTGCTGCTGTACCGCTTTGTCGCGGCATGAACAGAGAGCGGAAACGGTGATGGTCATAATCGCTGTCGTTAGGATTGATCGTGGCGTTTTCATAAACTGTTGCGTCGTTATTCGGGTATAAATCCGTGTCAAAGTTATTATTTTCGGGGCTTAATTCCAATTTTCGGCCTCGATAATCGGGTCCGGGCCCCGTTTCGGCGGCATGCAGGGCCGTTTGCCGGCATGCAGGGCGCCGTCAGGAGCGGGCTTCGGTGCCGTGAGCCGTACTGTCGCGCGGTGCGGCCGGTAAACAAACGTTCCGTACGGCAGGGTATTGTATGTCCGGCCCCGACGGTGCCTTGAATATGCGGTATTTATCCGGTCTCGCATGCGGGATCCGGGTGTGCGGGGGCTTTTATTTTGCCACGTATTCCGATTTTTCGCCCCGTATTCGGCGGTTTCGGAACCTTGAGGCTGGAGATGCCACTAAAATTTCCATGTGTTTGCGCGAATTGCGATATTCGCATTCGACAGCCCCGGCCGCCGCCTCCGGTATGCGGCCGCCGCCGCGGTACGGCACGCCCTTGCGGCCGCCGCAAACGCACATAACCGAACTTTTGCACGATGAAACATTTTCTCGATCTTTTTCAACAGACCATACGCGGGAATTGGAACGAACCGGCTCTTGCGGACTACCGCGGCGCAAGTTTCACCTTCGGCGACCTTGCGCGCGAGATATGCCGCATGCACATCCTCTTCGAGGAGATAGGTGCGGTCCCGGGCGAGAAGATCGCCCTGTGCGGCCGCAACAGCGCCCGCTGGTCGGTGGCATATTTCGCCATCCTCGCATACAAGGCTGTGGCCGTACCCATACTATGCGACTTCACGCCGTCGAGCATTGCGGCGCTGACGCTGCATTCCGACGCCCGCCTGCTCATCATCGACCGCCATATATGGAATGCCATGGATGCCGTCTCGCGCGGGTCCGTTGCCGAGGCCTTGGCGCTCGACAGCCCCGAGGTGCTGCGTTCGGCGGGGGGCTTGCTGCCTGTGGCGCTGTCGCGTGTCGACCGCCTCTATGCCGAGCAGTACAGGCAGGGTATATGCCCGGGAGACGTGCATTACGACACCTCGACGCTGGATGAGCTGTGCGTCGTGAGCTATACGTCGGGTACGTCGGGCTCGCCCAAAGGTACGATGCTTTCGGCGCGCAGTATCAGCTCTAACGTGGCGTTCGCACAGAGGCTCATCCCTACGCGCCGCGGCTGGCGCGTGCTGTCGATACTGCCGCTGGCACACCTCTACGGACTGATGTTCGAACTCATGTACCCGCTTTTGAGCGGCTGCCGCGTGACTTTCCTCGGTGCCATGCCTACGCCTTCGGTGTTGATGGAGGCCCTGCGCGAGGTGCGCCCATACATGCAGCTCGTGGTGCCGCTCATACTCGAAAAGGTATTCCGCAACAAGGTCTTTCCCGCCCTTGAGCGCGAACCTGTCCGTACGATGATGCGCATACCCGTCGTCAGGGAGATCGTTTTCCGCAATGTGCGGCTCGGCATAATAAAGTCGTTCGGCGGCAATATACGGCACTTCATCGCGGGCGGCGCGGGAATCAATCCCGAGGTGGAGAGTTTCATGCGCCGCATAAGGCTGCCGTACACGGTAGGTTACGGCATGACGGAGTGCGGCCCGCTTATATGCTATTCCGACTGGCGCTCTTTCGCAGAGGGTTCCTGCGGCCGCATTGTCGACCGCATGGAGCTGCGCATAGATTCGGCCGATCCCGAGCATATAGCCGGCGAGATACAGGTGCGCGGCGACAACGTGATGCTGGGATATTACAAGAATACCGAGGCTACCGACGCCGCATTTACCGATGACGGCTGGCTGCGTACGGGCGACATGGGCGTGCTGGACGCTGCGGGCAATCTCTACATACGCGGGCGCTGTAAAAGCATGATCCTCGGCCCGAGCGGCCAGAACATATATCCCGAGGAGATCGAGGAGCGATTGAACGCCATGCCTATGGTGGCCGAATCGCTTGTAGTGGGGCGCCGAAACGGTATCGTCGCTATGGTTGTGCCCGACGTGGATGTTCCGCGCCGTACGGGCGATGCGGAGGTGGAGCGGGTGATGGCCGAGAATCTGCGGGTGTTGAACGCTTCGCTGCCGGCATACAGCCGCGTTGCGGCGATAGAGCTGCGGGCGGAGGAGTTCGAGAAGACCCCCAAGCAGAGCATCAAGCGTTATCTGTACGAATGACGCTGTGTGTATGAGAACGCAAGCGGCGCGCAGATCTTCCCTGCGCGCCGCTTGCGTTTTCGTGTCGTGTGTACGGCGGTGATGCCGCCTGCCGTAT
>CASFQF010000012.1 GCA_949296635.1 uncultured Alistipes sp.
CTTTGGCCCGCTGCCCGCGGCAGCGCACCTCGCCGCCTATGTCGACGATATAGTTCTCGACACCCATCTCTTCGAGCGCTGCGGCCGCCATGTCGACCACATACCCCTTGGCTATGGAGTTGAAGTCTATCTGCACGCGGGGGTCGGACTTTACAAGCCGCCCCTGCTCGACGCGCAGCTTGTCGAAGCCGACGAACTGCATGATGGAGTCGATGTCGGGGTCCTTCGTGCGGTCCTTCGCGGCGAAGCCGTACGCCTCCACCAGCGGTTTTACCGTGACGTCGTAGGCGCCGTCGCTGATGGCATTGATATGCCCTGCGAGTTCGAGGTTGAAGGCTATGTGCCTGTCAACCGAGTCGGTCAGGTTGCGGTTTATGCGGTTCAGGAGCGAGTTCTCGTCGAATATCGACATCGAGCTTTTGGCTTCGGCGTCGATGCGCATCATGCAGTCGTATATCTCGGAAGCAGGGAGGCCGGTTTCTGCCGTTATGTGCAGGAACGTTCCGAGCATCTGCCCGTCGACGTCGACATAGACTGGTTGCGTCCGATGGCATGCCGCGGCGGCGGCCGCCGCAAGCGATATGATGAGGACCCGTATGGTGCGGAATATGTTTTTACTGTTCATGCCGATCTTCGGTGCGTGTGGTCGGTATATGGCCGCCGGGGCTGTCGCAGGGGCGGCGCTGACGTGAATTACTGCGCAAATATACACAATTTTACCTAAAAGCCGCCGATTATGGCGCAAATCGGAATTTTTTGACTGTAAAAAAACACGTTTCGGCAATAAAATATTTGCTCCAAAATATTTGCCTCTTAATTAAATTCAAAGTATTTTTGTCGCACGCTCTGGCGTTATTCACGGTAAGGGGAATGCGTCGTAGAGCGCAACCCGGGCTGCGACCGCTCTGGAGACTGCGGCACGGCCCACAAATTAAATTTTTATGGCTTATTTAACTGCAGAGAAAAAGCAGGAGCTTTTCGGCAAGTACGGCAAGTCTAACACCGATACGGGTTCTCCAGAGAGCCAGATCGCGCTGTTTTCGTACCGTATCAGCCACCTTACTGAGCACCTCAAGAGCAACAAGCACGACTTCGGCACGCAGCGCGCACTGCTGCGTCTGGTAGGTAAGCGCCGCCAGCTGCTCGAGTACTTGAAGGAGGTGGATATCGAGCGTTACCGTTCGATCATCAAGACTCTCAACCTCCGCAAGTAATTCTTTCCGAGGTGGACGAATGAAGGTAACCGCTGTGTTACCTTCATTTTGTATGACATTTTTTATTTGACGATAGATTATAGTATGGAAGACAAGAAGTTGTACAATGCTGTACAAAAAACGATCACGCTGGCGGACGGCCGTCAGATAATGATCGAGACCGGAAAGCTGGCCAAGCAGGCCGACGGCTCGGTGGTCGTAAAGATGGGCGACACGATGCTGCTCGGTACTGTCGTGGCTGCCAAGGATGCCAAGGAGGGAACCGATTTCATGCCTCTTCAGGTGGAGTATAAGGAGAAGTTCGCTGCGTGCGGACGGTTCCCCGGCGGATTCATGAAGCGCGAAGGCAAGGCCAGCGATGCCGAAGTGCTCGTGGCGCGTCTTATAGACCGTGCGCTGCGACCGCTTTTCCCTGCCGACTATCATGCCGAGGTATTCGTTACGGTGAACCTGATCTCGGCTGACAAGGATATTCAGCCCGACGCTCTGGCCGGACTGGCGGCGTCTGCCGCGCTGGCCGTCTCGGACATACCTTTCGGTGGCCCCATCTCGGAGGTGCGCGTGGCCCGTATCGGCGGCGAGTATGTCATCAACCCCAATTTCTCGCAGATGGCCGATGCCGATCTCGACATCATGGTCGGCGGTACGATCGACAATATCCTGATGGTCGAGGGTGAGATGAAGGAGGTTTCGGAGGATGTGATGCTCGGAGCCATCAAGTTCGCACACGAGGAGATCAAGAAGCAGTGCGCCGTCCAGATCGAGCTGTCGAAGGAGCTGGGCAAGGATGTCAAGCGCACCTATTGCCACGAGGTGAACGACGAGGAGCTGCGCCAGACCATAATCAGGGAGCTCTACGACAAGGCTTACGCCATCGCTACCAGCGGCACCACGAAGCACGAGCGCACCGATGCGTTCGACGCTCTGGAGGCGGAGTTCGCCTCGCGTTACAGCGAGGAGGAGCTTGTGGAGAAGGCGCCCCTGATACACAAATATTTCCACGACGACGTGATGAAGAAGGCCATGCGCAACATGATCCTCGACGAGGGCAAGCGTCTGGACGGCCGCCGCACCGACGAGATACGTCCCATCTGGTGCGAGGTGGGTTATCTGCCCGCCGCCCACGGCTCGGCCATCTTCACCCGCGGCGAGACGCAGTCGCTGACGACCGTTACGCTTGGTACCAAGCTCGACGAGAAGATGATCGACGAGGTTTTGGTGCAGGGCTCGGAGAAGTTCGTGCTGCACTACAACTTCCCGCCCTTCTCTACGGGTGAGGCGCGTCCTGCGCGCGGTGTGAGCCGCCGCGAGATCGGCCACGGCCATCTGGCATGGCGAGCCCTGAAGCCCATGATCCCCACGGGCGAGGCCATGCCCTACGCGCTGCGTGTCGTATCGGATATTCTCGAATCGAACGGTTCGTCGTCTATGGCCACCGTATGTGCTGGCACGCTGGCGCTGATGGATGCCGGCGTCAAGATCAAGAAGCCCGTGTCGGGTATAGCCATGGGCCTGATCTCGGATTCGGCTACGGGCCGCTGGGCCGTGCTGTCGGATATTCTGGGCGATGAGGACCACCTCGGCGACATGGACTTCAAGGTTACGGGTACGCGCGACGGTATCACCGCCACGCAGATGGATATTAAGGTCGACGGCCTTTCGTACGAGGTGCTGGCCAAGGCGCTGGAGCAGGCGCGTGTGGGCCGTATGTACATTCTGGACAAGATTACGGAGTGTATCGCCGAGCCGCGTGCCGACTACCGTCCGTTCGTTCCGCGCATCGTGCAGATCACCATACCCAAGGACTTCATCGGTGCCGTTATCGGCCCGGGCGGAAAGGTTATTCAGGATATACAGAAGACGACCAATACCACCATTACCATCACCGAGAACGACGAGGCGGGGGTTGTGGACATTTTCGGCGTGGACAAGGAGGCTCTGGACGGGGCTCTGGAGCGCATCAAGGGCATCGTTGCCGTGCCGGAGGTAGGCGAGGTGTACGAGGGCAAGATCAAGAGCATCGTTGCATTCGGCGCCTTTGTGGAGATACTGCCGGGCAAGGAGGCGCTGCTCCACATCTCGGAGATCGACTACAAGCGTTTCGAGACCATGGAGGAGACGGGCCTGCACGAGGGCGACATGATCCAAGTGAAGCTCATCGGCGTGGATGCCAAGACCAACAAGTACAAGCTCTCGCACAAGGTTCTCCTTCCGAAGCCCGAGGGCTGGGTGGAGCGCGAGCGCAAGCCCCGCGAACCCCGTGAAGGCGGCAAGCCCCACGGTGACAAGCGTGAGCCGCGCCGCAAGTAACGGCGGGTGCGACAAAAGGAAAAATTTATAACCCAATGTTTTATACCAAAAAGTTATGAAAAACGCATTGAAGCTGTTGGTAGCCGTAGCGGCCGTATCCGTCGCCTTGACGGGGTGCAACTGTTTCGGTAAGATGGCCAAGCAACAGAACGAGGTGACGATAAGCTGCACCCCCGATGTCTTGGCGCTGAACAACGGTAAGGTTTCGGCCGACATTACGGTCAAGTTCCCTGCCGAGTATTACAACAAGAAGGCGGTGCTGAAGGTAACGCCGGTTATCGTATTCGCCGGCGGCGAGGTGGCTGGCGCCACGAAGTATTTTCAGGGTACGGCCATCCACGACAACTATACCGTCGTCGATTCGAACATGGGCGGGGCGTTCACACAGCATGTCGAGTTTCCGTACGATGCGCGTATGCAGCAGAGCGAGCTGCAGCTGCGTATCGAGGTGAAGTGCCCCAGCGGCAAGTGCAAGACCTTTACGCTGGTCGACGCCAACACGGGTCTGCTTCCGACCAAGGCTCAGGCTGCGGCTCTGGCTGCGGGCGGTGCCGAGGCCGACGCCATCAAGCGCGCCTTCGGTCTTACGATCGCCAAGGGTGTGAATACGCTGCAGAACGATCTGGATTATGCCGCCGTCATGAGCGAGACGGCCAACGACTATAAGAATGTGACCACCGTCGTTACGAAGGCCGACATCATGTATGCGATCAACTCGTCGCGCGTGACGAATGCCGCCGCCAGCACCGACGAGCTCAAGGCTTTCAAGGATAACGTGGTGGAGACGCAGGGCAACGACCGCGCCACGCAGAAGCTCTACGTGAACGGTTACGCATCGCCCGACGGCCCCGAGAAGTTCAATGACAAGCTGTCGTCGGCACGTTCGGAGTCGGGCAAGAAGGCCGCCGAGAAACTGCTCAAGGGCACCGGTATGGACCTCGACGCCGCATCGTACGGTGAGGACTGGGAAGGCTTCAAGGAGCTTGTGGCCGCATCAGACATCGAGGATAAGGATATTATCCTTCAGGTTCTGAGCCGTTACGATTCGTCGTCGCAGCGCGAGTCGGAGATCAAGAACATGTCTGCCGTATTCACCGCCCTGAAGAAGGAGATCCTGCCCAAGCTGCGCCGTGCACAGCTGGTTAACAGCACCGACATCAAGGGCAAGACCGATGCCGAGATGATGGAGCTCATCAACTCGGGCCGTCTGGACGAGCTCACGAACGAGGAGCTGCTCTATATGGCCGAGAGCGTCGTGGAGAACAATATGGGCAAGGCCCGCATTCTGGAGTACACGGCAAAGAAGTTCAACGATGCGCGTGCGTACAACAACCTCGGTGTGGTGTACGCCGACATGGGCGAGATGTCGAAGGCCCTGTCCGCTTTCGAGCGCGCGGCGCAGTTGGGCTTGAATAACAATGAGATCAACAGCAACCTCGCTCTGGCATACCTCGCCAATGGCAACATGGCCAAGGCCGAGCAGTACGCCACTGCTGCCGATGCCCGCACGAAGGCTATGATAGCGGCCGCACAGGGCAATTACAGCCCTGCCGCATCTACCCTGACGGGCTACAATGCGGCAATCGCCAACGTCATGAACAACGACCTGACGGCCGCCAAGCGCGCCATCGTGTCGGACGACTCGGCCGAGGCTGACTATCTGCGCGCCGTGATCGCTTCGAAGGAGGGTGACCTCGATACCGCTAAGACGCAGCTCCGCAGTGCTATCGGCAAGGATACCGCTTTGGCTGAGAAGGCACAGAAGGATGTTAACCTCTCTAACCTTTTTGCCAGCGGTTTCAAGCTGTAGTGGCGGCGATGTCGTGAGCGGAGCGATCCGCGAAGGTGTTTTCCCGATCCGTGCTGTGCGGATCGGGATTTTTTGTGTGCGGCGGCTCGTGTTTTGTGACAGAAATTAGTACCTTTGTCTGAAGGTAAGAAGTGTGACATGCGCCCGCTGGCGGCGATTCGGCAGGTTGTGCCCTGCGGCGGCCGTGCGGCGCGTAAAACGATACAGCGATGGAGTACGAGAATCATCTGAAGGAGTATGCGGCCGCCCCTTCGGCCGCGGAGGTTGCCGTGTTGGCTGATGGCATGCGGGCCGCGTCGGCACGCAATATGAACAGCGGCGTCTACCGTTTCTGCTATTCGGCCATCGACCTCACTGCGTTGTCCTGTACCGATTCGGAGGCTTCGGTCGGGGCGTTTGCGCACCGCTGCGCGGAGTTCGGCGACCACTATCCCCATCTGCCCAATGTCGCCTCGATATGCGTCTACCCCTCGTTTGTCGAGACTGTAGGCGTGGCCGTGGACGGTACACCGATGCGTATCACGAGTGTGGCTGGCGGATTCCCTTCGTCGCAGACATTCCTCGAAGTCAAGATGCTCGAAACTGCAATGGCTATCGAGAACGGTGCCGACGAAGTCGACGTTGTGATGAATGTCGGCAAGGTGATGACCGGAGCGTGCGATGAGGCGGCAAACGAGATTGAGGTGCTGCGCGAGGAGGCGCGCGACGTCGTGCTGAAGGTCATACTCGAAACAGGAGCGCTGAAAACTCCCGAACTGATCCGCCGCGCGTCGTTGCTGGCAATGCTTGCGGGTGCCGATTTCATCAAGACTTCGACGGGGAAGATCGACGTGGCGGCCACGCCCGAGGCGGCTGTCGTGATGTCTCTCGCCATACGCGACTATTATCGGCAGACGGGCCGCAAGGTGGGATTCAAGGCTGCGGGCGGCATCCGTACGGCAGAGGAAGCGGCTCTGTATTATACTATCGTCGAGGAGATCCTCGGAGCGGAGTGGCTCACGACGGATTTGTTTCGCATTGGAGCATCGTCGGCGGCGAACAACCTTCTGTCGGCAATAGAGGGGCATCCTGTCAAGTACTATTAGCGGGGCCATGCCTGCTTTCTTCTTTTATCGGTATAAGGCGGAAGGCGGCTGTCACCTATTCATGAAACATGCGCGGCGGACCGAAAGTCCGCCGCGCGTTGCGTTGCTTATGGTCGGCGATGCGGGTCACTCCCCGTCGTCGAGTTGAAACAGCTCCTCGACGGGACGCGAGAATATGCGGGCTATCTTGAGCGCCAGTACCGTTGAGGGTACGAAGCGGCCGCTCTCGATGGCGTTTATCGTCTGGCGGCTGACGCCCGCCTCGTCGGCCAGCCGCTGCTGGGTCATGCGTACCTCGGCGCGCGCCACGCGGATCCTATTCTTCATGGTCAATGGTACGGTTTATCCGCCACATGCGCCATCGGAAGATGAGCATGAATAACAGCGGCGTGGTTATTATGTTCCATATCATGAAATAGAGGAATGTTAAGTTGTAGAGTGCAAGGGCCGCAATGACGGTCACTGCCGTGTTGACGTAGAGTGCCGTGAGCAGGGCGTTGAGCCGTACGGCGCCTGTCATCTCGTCTTCGATACGCTCGCGCGAGCAGGCGATGAAGATCGAGCCCACGCAGAGACCTATGATGGCAATGTTGTTCAGCAGGTGTGTCATGCCCTCGGATGCGAGTGCGGCGAAGAGCGGCGACTCGGTATCGGCGGGGAGCAGGTATGACGGCCAGCCGTTGTATCCGTCGGGTGTCATCACTATCCCGACCGTGGCGGCTATGGCGAATATCACGACGCCGATGCGTCGGAACGTGTGCGGCAGGAGAATCAGGCGTTTCATAACGATGTGCGTTTACGGTTACGGGCAATGCTTATGCGGAACAGGGCCTCGTAGGCCCAGAAGAGGAGTGTGGGAGAGGAGAGAAAGAGGGCAAGGCCATTGTATATGTCTGCGCCCGTAAGGATGGATACGATGGTTATTACCGTGAAAAGCGCAAAGGCGGCGTATGCCACTGTGGCGAGTGCGCGCAGGCGCATGGCCGAGACCATCTCGTCCTCGACCTTCTCGCGCGAACAGGCGATGAGAAGGAGTGAGAGATACACCGCGGCGAGGATCACCCGTGTGAGGGGCTGCGCCTTTGCGGCGTCTGCCGTGGCCGCACCGTCGGGCAGGGCGCCCGAGGAAATGTCGAGTACCAGCGCCGCAGCGCCGGCTACAAGCGAGGCGAGCAGCAGCCACCAGCCGGCCTTTTGGAATGCGTGCGGCAAGAGAAATCGTTTCATTGTCGTTTGTTTTTTGCGGTTCATTTACTGTGTACGTATTCGAATACAATGCAAATGTAAAGTAAAATTTACATTTTAGCAAATATACATGACAAAAATCGGTGCTATTTTCGTTTAAGCAATCGAGTTGTTACATATATATTAAGGTGTGTATTGCGGGCGATGATATGAGAATCGCCGCATCCCGAGCGGGATACGGCGATAATACGTTGTCGGACAGTATTTCCGAAGGTCTGCCTTCGCGCTAAAACTCCGACGTGAAGTGGAAGCGTATGTCCTTGAAGTTCTCCTGCGCGAGGGCAAGGGCGTAGCTCGTGTCGGCGAGGAAGACGTCGCGGCCGTGTTTGTCGACGGCCATGTTCGCGTGCTTGCGCCGCTTGAAGTCGGCCAGCTGCTCGGCGTTGTCGCTCTCGATCCAGCACGCCTTGTGTATCGAGATGGGCTCCCAGCGGCACGAGGCGCCGTATTCGTGCTCCAGACGGTACTGTATTACCTCGAACTGCAGCGCCCCCACCGTGCCGATGATCTTGCGGCCGTTAAGGCTTGAAGTGAACAACTGCGCCACACCCTCGTCCATAAGCTGGTCGATACCCTTGGCCAGCTGCTTGAACTTCATCGGGTCGGCATTCTCGATATATCGGAACAGCTCGGGCGAGAATGACGGGATGCCCGTGAACTTGAGTTTCTCGCCCTCGGTGAAGGTGTCGCCGATCTTGAAGGTGCCCGTGTCGTGCAGGCCCACGATGTCGCCCGGGAACGCGAAGTCGATGACCGACTTCTTCTCGGCCATGAATGCCGTGGGCGATGAGAATTTCATCTGCTTGCCGCTGCGCACGTGCAGGTAGCTCTTGTTGCGTTCGAAGGTGCCCGAACATATCTTCAGGAAGGCGATGCGGTCGCGGTGGTTCGGGTCCATGTTGGCGTGTATCTTGAATACGAAGCCCGTCATTTTCGGCTCGTCGGGCGTGACGGTGCGCGTCTCCGTCGTCGAGGGGCGCGGCGAGGGTGCGATGCGTATGAAGCACTCCAGAAGCTCGCGCACGCCGAAGTTGTTGACCGCCGACCCGAAGAATACGGGTGCCACCTCGCCGCGCAGGTAGGCGTCGCGGTCGAAGGGGTCGTAGACGCCCTCGACGAGTTCGAGGTTCTCGCGCAGCTGCGCCGCAAAGCGGGGCGTGATATAGCGGTCAAGCTCGGGCGATGCGATGTCGTCGAACTCCACGGTCGAGGCATCGGCCGTCTGCCGCTCGTCGCTCGTGAAGAGCGAGAGGTTGTGCTCATATATATTATATACGCCGCGGAAGGTCTCGCCGCTCGATATGGGGAATGCCAGCGGCCGCACCTTGATCTTCAGCTCGCGCTCCACCTCGTCCAGCAGGTCGAAGGGGTCCTTGCACGGACGGTCGAGCTTGTTGATGAAGACCATCACGGGAGTATTGCGCATGCGGCACACGTTCATCAGCTTGCGCGTCTGCGTCTCGACGCCCTTGGCGCCGTCGATGACGATGATGACCGAGTCGACGGCCGTAAGCGTGCGGTAGGTGTCCTCGGCGAAATCCTCGTGGCCCGGGGTGTCGAGGATGTTGATCTTCACGTTCTTGTAGTCGAATCCCATCACCGACGTAGCGACCGAAATGCCGCGCTGGCGCTCGATCTCCATGAAGTCGGACGTTGCGCCCTTCTTTATCTTGTTGCTCTTGACGGCGCCGGCCACGTGTATGGCCCCGCCGAAGAGGAGCAGTTTCTCGGTAAGGGTTGTTTTTCCCGCATCGGGGTGCGATATGATAGCAAAGGTCCTGCGTTTGGTTATTTCGTCGATCAACGCCATGATTCTCGTGAATTTATTTCGCCTGCAAAGATAACACACCCGCGGCGGCCCTGCAAGATTTTTTGCCATTTATCGGTTCGGGTTCTCCGCAGGCCGCAGTCCCTGACTTCAAGTGCCGCGCCGGCGGGGCAGTTAGGGTAAAAAACGAACGTCGTGTGCATGGAGTCTGAAAATTTGCTAATTTTGTGGACGGTGCGGGCTTCGAGTCGCCGCGCCTGCCTTACTGACCCGAATGAAACTTTTATAACCATGAAACTTTTACTGAAGATCCTGCTTTTAGCAGCCGTATGCTGTGCCGGCGGGGGTGCGGTGGCTGCCGCAGAGAACCCGCGTCCTTTCGTAATACCCGAACTCAAGTCGTGGCAGGGCGGCGAGGGGCGTTTTATCCCTACAGAGGGTACACGCATCGTATACCCTTCGGGCGACGGGGCGCTCGAACGTGTGGCGCGCATGCTGGCCGACGATTGTGCCGAGATGTTCGGCTTCCGTCCCGCGGTGGCAGCGGGCCGCGGCGGCCGCGGTGACGTGTCGCTGGCTGTCAAGGCCGACAAGGAGCTCGGGGACGAGGGCTATGCCGTGGCCATATCCGACAAACGTATTGAGGTGAAGGCCCCAACGGCAAAGGGTGTCTATTGGGCGACGCGCACGCTGCTGCAGTTGGCCGAACAGAGTGCCGACCGTTCGCTGCCGTGCGGCGAGATACGCGACTGGCCCGACTATGCCGTGCGCGGCCTTATGATCGACTGCGGCCGCAAGTTCATCCCACTGCATTTCCTGCAGGACTACGTGAAGATCTTGGCCTACTACAAGATGAACACCCTGCAGATACACCTTAACGACAACGGCTTCAAGCAGTATTTCGAGAACGACTGGAACAAGACCTATGCCGCCTTCCGCCTCGAGTCGGAGACATATCCCGACCTTACGGCGCGCGACGGGTATTATACCAAGCGCGAGTTCATCGACCTGCAGAAGTCGGCTGAGGAGCGGTTCGTGGAGATCATCCCCGAGATCGACGCGCCGGCCCATACGCTGGCCTTCAGCCATTACGATCCGCAGCTCGGAAGCAAGGAGTACGGTATGGACCACCTCGATCTCTTCAATCCCGCGACGTACGAGTTCCTCGACGGCCTCTTCAAGGAGTACCTCTCGGGCGACGACCCCGTCTTCCGCGGGCCGCGCGTGCATATCGGCACCGACGAGTACTCGAACAAGGACAAGGCCGTGGTCGAGAAGTTCCGCGAGTTCACCGACCGCTACATACGCCTCGTGGAGAGCTACGGCAAGCAGGCCTGCGTGTGGGGCGCGCTGACGCATGCGGCGGGCGAGACGCCCGTCAAGTCGGAGAATGTGGTGATGAACGCTTGGTATAACGGCTATGCCGAGCCGCGCGAGATGGTGCGTCAGGGGTACAAGCTCATCAGCATCCCCGACGGGTATCTTTATATAGTACCCGCCGCAGGCTACTACTACGACTATCTCAACTGCCGCATGCTCTATGACAAGTGGACGCCGGCGCATGTCGGCGCCGAGGTATTCGAGGAGTGCGATCCCGCCATTCTCGGCGGCATGTTCGCCGTATGGAACGACCATGTGGGCAACGGCATATCTACGAAGGATATTCATGACCGCCTTTTCCCCGGGGTGCAGACGCTCGCGGTGAAGATGTGGACCGGCGCGGCGGTGGCGACGCCGTATGACGAGTTCAACGTGCAGCGCAAGGCTTTGAGCGAGGCCCCGGGTGTGAACCAAGCGGGCCGTATCGGCCGCGGCGGCGGTCTGGTATACGAGCAGGCGGAAGTTGCGGCCGGCAGCGGTACGCCCCACCGCGAGATAGGGTACAATTACCGTGTGGAGTTCGATGTCGCGGGTGCGGCCGAGGAGCGCGGGACGGTTCTCTTCTCGTCGCCCGATGCGGTGTTCTACCTTTCGGACCCTGTGCGCGGCATGATGGGATTCTCGCGCGACGGTTACCTCAATACCTTCTCGTATCGTGTCCGCGAGGGCGAAAAGGCCAATATAGCCATCGAGGGCGACAACCGCTCGACCCGCCTCTATGTGAACGGCGAACTGAAAGAGGAGATGAATATACAGACACGCTATTTCAACGAGGGCAAGAGCAAGATGAACTATGTGCGGACGCTGGTCTTCCCGCTCGAGAAGGCAGGCAATTTCCGCAGCCGTATCACCGGACTCAAGGTGTACGACCTGAACGGTGCGGAGTAGCGCCGGCAGTATGCATGCAGTATGCGGGCGGCCCGACGCGGCCGCCCGCACTGTTCCCGTGCGATGTATGCGGCCGCGGCAGGCAGTTGCACGGGGCCCCGGGAAAGACCGCACAAAAAACGGACCCTCCTTTTTACGTTGCGGGAGTTTAGGTCGAGGCGGCAGGCCGAGAATTCGGGCTGTCGTATTTTTTACACGGGACGAGGTGCCGGAAAGTATGCGGCTTTATATCCCATTGCCAGCCCTGTTGTGTACGGGCTCAAACAACTCCTGTATACGAGGCAAGATCTGTCCCTGCTGCCGTCCCTCGTTTTGCGGCCTGCGCGTTTCACGACGTGTTCGGCCTCTGCGGAGCGTTTCCGGCAGTGGCATTGGGCGGCATGCCGCTATCTGCTCATCCCGACACGCACGTTCCAAACCCTGTGCGACATGATGCTGGTACTCTTTGGTTCCCTTTCCCGTTACCTGCGGGCGGGCATGCTCCGAAACGGGGATAAGGGGTATCCTGAACATGGCCTGCGTTTGAATTTCAGAGAAAGCAGGCTATTTTGTTCCCGCCTTTTTTGGATCAGACAGGAAGCGACACGGTGAACCGGCATCCTTTCCCGATTTCGCTTTCGATCGAAATAGTGCCTCCGTGCGCCTCTACAAAATCTTTCGATATGGCCAGTCCCAATCCGCTTCCCTGAACTTTGGTGCCGGGAACACGGAAATACCGCTCGAAGATGCTCTTGTGATAGCGTGGATCTATGCCGCGGCCGAAATCCTGCACATAAATATCCACTTGCTTGTCATGCTGCGCGGCTCCGATAATGATGCGGGAATTCTCCGGAGAGTGATGTATGGCGTTGGACAACAGGTTGGTAATGACCCATGCTATCTTTTCGTTGTCCACGAACAGTTTCGATATTTTTTCGGGATATTCCACCTCGATAAAACAATGGAACCGCTCTGTCAACACATGGGTGGCTTTTATCGCATATTCGATCAACTCAATGGGTTTGATGATCTTGGGCATCAGATTTAATTTGCCCGATTCTACCTGTGTGAGATTCAATAACTCGCCGGTGATATTCAACAGCCGGTTGCTGCTTTCCCGAATGCCTCCCAATAACTGGGCCTGTTCTTCATTGAGCGTCCCCAGCCGGGAATCCCCGAGCAGCTGCAGGCTCATCAGTATTGATGAAATGGGCGTTTTCATCTCATGGGAGATTGTTGCAATGAAATTCGTTTTGGCGGAATCCAGCTCTTTATATTTGGTGACATTGTTCAAAATAATAAGATTCCCGACAAACTGCTGCCGCGTTTCACCCACGGGATTTATGTACAGGGGAATGTTGTCCATCTGGAAATAGCTCTCCTTGTTGTCCGCATAAATTTTCAAGGGTTCATGTTCATGGTCGTCCTGTTCCGCGTATACTTCCCGTATGAGCCGTCTCAACAGATCGTTGTTCAGCGCTATTTCCGCCGCATTACGCCCTATGATGTTGTCCCGTTTCAGGTTCAGGATGGAAAATGCCTCGTCATTCATGAAAAGGATATTGCGTTCGGGGTCCAGCCCTATGATCGGTTCATGCAGGCTGTTGACGATGGCTTCGATGCGTTTCTTCTCCGTCATAAGCCTGTCGAGGGAGCTGCGCCGGTATTCCGACAGTTTGCAGGCCATGTCATTGAAAGAGGTGGCAACGGCGCTGAACTCCTTGTTGTCGCCGAAGTCGAGACGTTCGTCATAGTTGTAGTTGGCGATCTGTGTGATTCCCTGTTTCAGCTTGTCGATGGGCCGCAAGACTATGGCGGGGAAGCGGATCAGGAAAACTGCCGCCAGCAAGATGCACAATATGGACAATATCGTAAGCCATTGCACCGCACCCTCCGCGCTGGATTCCATATCCGAGCTTTTGGCCCGTATCGAGTTCATGTTTAACTCCATGATCTGATAGAGATCATTGCGAATGCCCTGAATTTGGGTAATGGAGACCGAATCCGTCAGGGCGCCTATTTTTTCGGTCAAGGCGGACGTAACCTCCTTTTCATTCACTTCGGTGATATTTTGCTGCTGAAGAGCCAAACTGTTTATCAAAACGTCCCGCGATGTGGAGTCTTGCGAGAGACGGTCCAACGAACGGAGCATCTCTTCCACATAATGTACGGAATTGTAGTTGTCCGCAAGTATGTCTTTCGATGCGACGGAAAGTTGTCGTACCGATCGTACCGATTGGAGGCCCAGCAGAAGAATCAGCACGAACAATACGCCTATGCCTAATGTCAGTCTGTTACGAAGATTCATCACGATAAAATAATTAAATCAACATTGAGTTTGGCCAGCCTGTTCAACAAAAGTCGAAATCGAAGAGCCGTTATAAACAGCGAATATAGTGAAAATCGGGGACCGCTGATACATACCGTATTGATTTTACGCTCTTGACAGACATCCACGATCGTTTCGATATAGCGGTTCGAATGGATCCGCACCACTTCTCCGCCCAATTCCGCGGCAAGATTGAAGTTGTTGATCAGATAGCGTTGGTTTGCCAACGGGATACGGTCCATGTCCTCCTTGTCGGACTGAACATACAGGACGATGAATGCCGCATTCATGTGTGTGGCCAAACGGGCCGTTTTCCGAATCACCCGCCGCGCCCGTTTTTCGGAGGAGTCGATCACGGCCATCAAATACTCATGGCACAGTTTCCCTTCGGCCACGACCTGCGTCTCGACCTTCTTTTCCACCCGCATGGCGACCTCCTTCAGGGCCAGCTCCCTGAGTTGCAGCAGATTGTCATGCGTGAAGAAATTTCCCAATGCAGCCGCGATTTTGTCCGGCCGGTATATTTTGCCCGCTTTCAGACGTTCGATCAGGTCATCGGCGGTCAAATCTATGTTGACCACCTCGTCGGCCACGGCCAGCACACTGTCCGGAATGCGCTCCTGAATTTCAACGCCGGTAATCGTCTGGACCTGTTCGTTGATACCCTCCAAATGCTGTATGTTGACGGCCGAAATCACACTTATCCCCGCATCCAGTATCTGCATGACATCCTGCCAGCGTTTGGGATTTGCACTCCCTTCGATATTGGTATGCGCCAATTCATCCACGATGACGATCTCCGGGTGCTGGTTGATGATCGTCTGCGTATCCATCTCTTCGAGCTCCTTCCCTTTATAGAAAAGCTTTCTTCGGGGAATCAGGGCGAGCCCCTCGACCAAGGCCTCCGTTTCGGCCCGTCCATGCGTCTCCACATATCCGATCCGGACGTCTACACCGGCTTCGGACAACTGGTGGGCCTCCTGCAGCATACGGTAAGTTTTGCCTACACCGGCACTCATGCCGATGTAGACCTTAAACTTGCCCCGATGCGACTGTTTAATCAGCTCGAGAAAGTGCTGTGCACTTTGCCGCGTATCGCTGTTCATGGTTCCTGTTACATTCTGAAAGAAATACCACCTACAAAATTAACATCGTCCAGCGCCGGATTCCAAATCAGATTGGTGAATAGTCCGATATTCATACCGTCATTTTCCCCGACATTCCAAGTCTTCCCTGCATTGAGGAAAACATTCTGGACATAGAAATCCCTGTCGACCCCGTAAGTCCCATACGCATTCCACGGCACCATGCCGACACCGGCCTTCATGTCGATACTTTTTACTTGGAACGGATAGGCGATTTCGAAATAGGAGCTGTAAGCCCGGCTGCCCCGGCTGTTGACGTCGGCGGGCCCGAAAAGGATCGTATACCATGAGAGCGTAAGGGGAAATTTGTCCGACACCTCCCAGCTGGCGCCGGCTTCAATACGATGGGGCGAACGGCTGCCGAAGGAGAAATAATGCCGTTCGATCGGGTCCCGGGATCCGGCCCCGCCTTCCCAATACAGGTCGGCCAGCGAGAGGGTGACCGGCCCCAAGGTGCAGGCCAGCGTGATGTCCATCTCCTTGTACGACGTTGAAGCAAAGTCTACCGACCCCCATGCGGTGGCCGAGAAACAGCCGGCGCTTACGGTCATTGTCGGTTGGAGGCTGACCCCCGCTTCATAAACCCCTCTCCAGATATAACTGCTGACCAAATCGCTCCCGCCGCTGAACGAGACCCCCTTATCCTGTGCAGGGGCCGTAACTGCTGTCAGTACGGTTACGGCGGCGATGAAATATATCCTAAAACGTTTCATTATGTATGTGGTTGTATTCGGACCCCGATGTGTCCCAAATGAAAGAGTTATTATATGTTATCATTGTTGCGCCTCGTCGAGAGCGACGTTAAGCTGCAAAACGTTTACTTTATATGTCCCGAAGAGTCCCAGCCACGGTTTCCGTATTGCTTTCTCCACGATTTCACGCACCTGAGCTTCCGTCATGCCGCGGGCTGCGGCCACACGGCGTATCTGCACTTCGGCCCCGCGCGGCGAAATATCCGGATCCAGCCCCGACCCGCTTGCCGTAACCATTTCCGCCGGCACGTCTTTTCTTTCGAGATAGGGATGGGCTGCCAAAAAGGCCTCGATGCGGGCCTCCACTTCGGCCAGATATTCCGGATTGTTGGTCCCCTTGTTGCTTCCGCCCGAACCGCCGCCATTGTAATCGACGGCAGAGGGGCGGCCCCAAAAGTAGATGCTGTCGGTGAATTGCTGTCCGACATTGGCGGCGCCGACAACCTTCCCGTTCAGTTCGACCACAGGGGCCTCTCCGTCATTCGGAGAAGCGACCGCGGCCGTCAGACGCAGGACCAGCACATAGCCTATGGTGAGCACCACGCACATCACCAAGGTGAACTTAAGCGATATCAATAGATTTTTCATGATTCTCATTCAATTAAAAAAACACACTAATTAAAATATCTATCAGTTTGATTCCCACGAACGGGGCTGCGATACCTCCCAAACCGTAAATGAACAGGTTGCGGCGCAACAGGGCGGAGGCCCCGATCGGTTTGTATGTCACGCCGCGAAGCGCCAGCGGGATCAACAGCGGAATGATGATCGCATTGAAGATCACGGCCGACAGAATGGCGCTCTCGGGCGAATGGAGCTGCATGATGTTGAGGGCCTGCAGCGACGGGATCGAGGAGATGAACAGCGCCGGCACGATGGCGAAGTATTTGGCCACGTCGTTGGCGATGGAGAAGGTGGTCAGCGTCCCGCGGGTCATGAGCAGCTGCTTGCCGATCTCCACTATCTCGATCAGTTTCGTAGGGTCGTTGTCCAGATCGACCATGTTGCCTGCTTCCTTTGCAGCTTGTGTTCCGCTGTTCATGGCCACGCCGACATCGGCCTGAGCAAGGGCCGGCGCGTCGTTCGTGCCGTCACCCATCATGGCGACCAGCTTCCCGGCCTGTTGTTCCCGTTTGATGTATTCCATCTTGTCTTCCGGTTTGGCTTCGGCGATAAAGTCGTCCACGCCGGCTTTTCCGGCAATATATTCAGCGGTCAACGGATTGTCGCCCGTCACCATGACGGTTTTTACGCCCATCTTGCGGAGACGTTCGAACCGCTCCCGAATGCCGGTCTTGATAATGTCCTGCAATTCGATCACACCCTGCACCCGTTCGTCGGAGCAGACCACCAGCGGCGTGCCTCCATTGGCGGAGATCCTTTGGACGATGCCGTCGATCTCCTGCGGGAAGTCATGCCCCGCTTCGGTGACGATTTTCCGGATCGCTTCGGTGGCCCCTTTGCGGATGCGGGTGCCGTCCGGCATGTTCACGCCCGAACAGCGGGTCTCGGCCGTGAACTGAACCATCCGCATGCCGATCATTTCCCGCGGGTCCGCTTTGATGCCCTGCCCCGCGCCGAGCTCCACGATGGATTTGCCCTCCGGAGTCTGGTCCGCGACGGAGGAGAGGACGCACATACGGACAAATGATTTGGAATCTTTGCCTTGTACAGGATAGAATCGGGTCGCTTTCCGGTTGCCGATGGTGATGGTTCCGGTTTTATCCAGCAACAGCGTATCTATGTCCCCGGCCGTTTCCACGGCCTTCCCCGATTTGGTAATCACATTGGCCCGCAGCGCCCGATCCATTCCGGCGATGCCGATCGCCGACAACAGACCGCCGATGGTCGTCGGGACCAGACAGACGAACAGCGAGATGAAGGCCGCGACCGTGATGTTGGCGCCGATGTAGTCCGCAAAGGGTTTCAGGCTGGCGCAGACGATGACGAAAACAAGGGTAAAACCGGCAAGAAGAATGGTCAGCGCAATCTCGTTAGGGGTCTTCTGGCGTGAAGAACCTTCCACCAGCGCGATCATCTTGTCAAGGAAACTCTCTCCGGGCTGGGCGGTTACCTTGACCAGAATGCGGTCGGAAAGGACCTTTGTGCCTCCCGTCACCGAGCTCTTGTCGCCGCCCGCTTCGCGGATCACCGGAGCCGATTCTCCCGTTATGGCGCTTTCGTCGATGGAGGCGAGGCCTTCGATGATCTCGCCGTCGGCCGGGATCGTGTCTCCCGCCACGCATTCGAAAACATCTCCACGTTTTAATTCCGAACTGCTTACGGCTTTGGTCTTACCATTGCCGGCGACAAGTTTCGCCGGCGTCTCCTCCCGTGTTTTTCGGAGGGAGTCCGCCTGTGCCTTGCCGCGGGCCTCGGCAATCGCCTCCGCAAAGTTGGCGAACAGAACGGTAAGCAGCAAAACCGCAAAGACGACCAGATTGTACCATAACGACCCCTGTGAATCGTCTCCCGAGAGAGCAATGTATACAAGCATCAGCAGCATGACGGCTGTTACCGCCTCTACCGTGAACATGATCGGATTCTTGACCATCTTCCGCGGGTCGAGTTTCCGGAAGGACTCCACGAGCCCTGTCTTCAGAAGCTGTTTGTCAAACAGCGTATTATCTATTTGTTTTTTCATTTTACCATTCCGCAGTTAGAAACTTAAATAATCGGCGATCGGACCCAGCGCCAAGGCCGGGAAGAACGAAAGCGCCGCAACGATGATGATGACCGCAAAAGTCATCAGCGAGAAAGTGAACGTGTCCGTTTTCAACGTACCGGCACTTTCGGGAACATACTTCTTCGAGACGAGCAGGCCGGCGATGGCCACCTGTCCTACGATCGGGAAGAAACGGCCCATAATCAATGCGATACCGGTGGATATGTTCCAGAAGGGCGTGTTGTCGGCCAGACCTTCGAATCCGGAGCCGTTGTTCGCCGCCGCAGAGGTGTATTCGTAGAGCATTTCGCTCAGGCCGTGGAACGAGGGGTTGTTGAGCCACCCGATTCCCGGGTCGGCTGCAGCAGCGGCAGAGGCGATGCCGGTTCCGGCCAATATGAGGAACGGGTGCATAAGCACCACCAGCGTCGCGATTTTCATCTCCCGGGCCTCCACCTTCTTGCCGAGGAATTCGGGCGTCCTTCCGACCATCAGGCCGCTTATGAATACGGCGATGATCAGGAAGGCGAAGTAGTTCATCCAACCGACACCCACACCGCCGAACCAGCAGTTGATCTGCATGTTCAGCATCTGGAGCAGTCCGCTGAGCGGGGTCTGGCTGTCATGCATCGAGTTTACGGAGCCGTTGGAAGTAACGGTGGTCACCATGCCCCACATGGCCGAAGCCCCCGAGCCGATGCGGATCTCCTTGCCCTCCATCGAGCCGAGGTCCTGCGCAATGCCCATGTCGTCAATACGCGGATTGCCGCCCATTTCCTGTGGAACGGACACGCATACGCCGACCGTAAAGGCAAAGAGCATCACCGCATAGATCCATGCGGCCAGCTTCCGGCGGCGGAGATAGAATCCGACGGCCCACACCATCGCCATCGGCAGAATCAGAATAGACCAGCATTCCAAGATATTCGTGAATGCGTTGGGATTTTCAAGCGGGTGGGAAGAGTTCGTCCCGAAGTATCCGCCGCCGTTGGTCCCGAGCTGTTTAATGGGGACGATTGCAGCCGTCGGGCCCTGACATACCACCTGTTCATTGCCTTCGAGCGTTTGGAGCGTTTGCCTGCCGTCAAAAGACATGGGGGTGCCGTTTACAACCAGCAAAATACCCACCAGCAGGGAAAGCGGCATCAGAATGCGGGTCACGCTTCGGGTCATGAATACCCAAAAATTACCTATGGTCTTTGTGGTTTTAGCCGCGAGAGCCTTCATGATGCCGGCGAGTGCCGCCATGCCGCAGGCTGCGGTGACAAACTGGAAAAGCATGATGACGAACAGCTGCGTAAAATAGGTGAGTCCGGTTTCGCCGCTGTAATGCTGAAGGTTGCAGTTCACCATGAAGCTGATCGTCGTATTGAAGGCCAGATCGGGGGACTGGCCTCCGTTCCCGTCCGGATTCAGCGGGAGCCAGCCTTGGCATACCAGCAGGACCATACCCCAGACAAACCAGAATACGTTGACGGTCAACAATGCCTTGAGGAACTGTTTCCAGTTCATCTCCTCGTCGGGACGTATTCCGCACAGTTTGTAGATCCGCCGCTCGACGGGGGCCATGAAGTCGAGCCATGTACGTTCCCCCTTATATACTTTGGCAATGTAGCGTCCCAAGGGATAACTGAGTGCCACCAAAGCCACCCATTGCAGAATGACGCCTGAAATTTCGGTATTCATTTATTTACGTTTTTGCTGGATATTCTCACATTTAGAATTTTTCGGGTTTGATGAGTACATACATCAGGTACAGGAGCACAAGCAGGCTCAATATCAGAAGTCCTATGAACATAATCTCAAGTTTTAGATTTTTTCGAACCAGTCGACACATTTGTAATAGAACCAGAAGCATAATACGCCCAGCGCTGCCACGGTCAAGAACATCATAATTTCATTCATTGTTTACTGTTTTAGAATTACCATTTGATTCCGTTTCTTTTGTTGTCTTTCAGCCTTTTATGAAGCAATTTACCATACACACAAACAGATACAATACAGATCCGGCTATTGCCATGATGATTGCGACATCCCATCCATTCATTGTTTTTGTATTTTAAGTTTGTATCAGCTTGTTACGAAGAGGGTGCCAAACACGCGGCACGGTTGTGAACGTGTTGGCTGACAGCGATTTATAAAATATTGCGGAGAGCAAAAAAGAAAGGAGGCTTATCATATTGATAGGCCTCCTTTCTCAAAATGATAGGATACGGGCTATTTTATGCCGTAATTTTCCAATTTCCGGTACAAAGTTGCGATACCGATTCCCAGCAGGCGCGCTGCTTCCGCCTTGTTCCCCCGCGTATACTCCATCACCTTCAGGATATGTCTGCGTTCAATATCTTCCAGCGCGAGCGAATCAGACGGTACGCCTGCCTGTTGAGCCGCCTTAAAGTCCGGTGTCAAGGCGTCGGCGGTAACGGCATTGCCGTCTGTCATGATCAAACTGCGTTCGACGACGTTCCGAAGCTCCCGCACGTTCCCGTGCCACACATGCTGCTTCATGGCGGCGATATACCCTGTGTCGATCCGGTCGATCCGTTTCCCCATTTTTCTGGTAAATTGCTCGACGAAGAAGTTGACATACTCCTCAATATCTTCCGGTCGTTCGCTCAGTGCCGGGAGATGGATGCGGAAAACCGACAGACGGAAATAAAGGTCTTCACGGAAGTTCCCTCGGGCGATCTCCTGTTCGAGGTCCCTGTTCGTGGCGGCAATCACCCGCAAATCGACCCGCTTGGGCCGCGTGTCGCCGATCTTCAGGAATTCGCCGTTCTCGAGTACGCGCAATAGCTTCGCCTGCAGATCCATCGGCATTTCACCGATTTCATCGAGGAATAATGTTCCGCCGTCAGCCTCCTCCAATAAACCCTTTTTGTCTTTTGTCGCACCGGTAAAGCTGCCCGCCTTGTGCCCGAACAGCTCGCCTTCGAGCAGCTCCTTGGAAAAAGCCGAACAGTTTACTGCCACGAATGCCTCTTTGGCTCGGGTGCTGGCGTGATGAATGGCATTGGCAAAGACCTCCTTTCCGGTACCCGTCTCGCCGGTAAGCAAGACAAAGGCATTGCTTCCGGCCACTTTCCGTGCCAGTTCAACGGCTTGGCGCATGGCGGGCGAGGAGCCGATGATGCGATCGAAGGAATATTCGGCCGAGGACCTTGTCTCGTAACGGGCCAACCGTTTCTGCAGTTCCGACTTTTCGACCGCCCGACTCAGTAACGGCAGGATTTTATTGTTGTCATCACCTTTCGTGATGTAGTCGAACGCTCCGTTTTTGATCGCCTGTACTCCATCCGGTATGTTGCCGTACGCCGTGAGCAGGATCACCTCGGTCCGTGGAGCCGCTTGTTTGATCTTGCCGACCATGTCGACGCCATTGCCATCGGGCAGCTTGACATCGCACAATACGACCTCGAAGTCATATTGCGCGAGCATTTTCATCCCATGTGCGCAATCCTCTGCCTCGAGGACTTCATACCCTTCAAGACTGATGATGCGGGCCAGCAACTTCCTTAATTGCTGCTCGTCGTCTATAATCAGAATCCTTGACATGCCGTCTGCCGATAATCTTACGTCAAAGGTAACTAATTTTATGGATTCATCGCATTTTTGGCGCAATCACATCCATAAAACTTTTCTGGCGGGAATCCCGTATCGCGCGACCTGCCATGCCGTATCGGGTGGGGCGTAAGGGGGGGGGCTTCCGCCATAGATTCAGGGACTTTACTGTTAATACGCTCGATTGCGTCGCCTGCTGTCGCGGAGCCGGCGCGGGAGGCTGAAAACGACCTATGAAAAAATCGGAAAGAGTTGCGATAACCGTCTGGTAACGCAACTCTTTCCGATCTTTATATGCGGCTGTGCCGCTTGCTTTCACCCGGGGCAATCTCGTCAAAACGCCTTTATCACGCTTTATGCGATATTGTTTCCATCCTCCCTTTTACAGGTCAGGACGGCCCGTTGTCTATGTGTCGGGCGGCGGGTCTTCCCGCCGCCTCGGGATTACTCCAAGTGGGGACCTGCCGCTACGAGCGACTTGCCCTCCTCGTTGCCGGTGAACTTAACGAAGTTCTTGATGAAGCGGCCTGCGAGATCCTTGGCCTTGGCATCCCAGTCTGCGGGGTTGGCGTAGGTGTCGCGGGGATCGAGGATGGCGGGATCTACGCCGGGCAGGGCCGTGGGCACCTTGAAGTCGAAGATAGGCAGCGTCTTGGTCGGAGCCTTGTCGATCGAACCGTCGAGGATGGCGTCGATGATGCCGCGCGTATCCTTGATCGAGATACGCTTGCCGGTGCCGTTCCAACCCGTGTTGACGAGGTATGCCGTAGCGCCCGAGGCCTGCATTCTCTTCACCAGCTCCTGACCGTACTTGGTGGGGTGCAGCGACAGGAAGGCTGCGCCGAAGCATGCCGAGAAGGTCGGCGTAGGCTCGGTGATACCGCGCTCGGTACCTGCCAGCTTGGCCGTGAAGCCCGACAGGAAGTAGTATTTCGTCTGCTCGGGGGTGAGGATCGATACGGGGGGCAGCACGCCGAATGCGTCGGCCGACAGGAAGATAACCTTCTTTGCGGCGGGAGCCTTCGATACGGGCTTTACGATGTTCTCGATGTGGAAGATGGGGTACGATACGCGGGTGTTCTCGGTCACCGACTTGTCGGCGAAGTCGATCTTGCCCGTAGCCTCGTCAACGGTAACGTTCTCCAGCAGGGCGTTGGGGCGGATGGCGTTCCAGATGTCGGGCTCGTTCTCCTTCGAGAGGTTGATGACCTTGGCGTAGCAGCCGCCCTCGAAGTTGAAGACGCCGTCATCGTCCCAGCCGTGCTCGTCATCGCCGATGAGCTGGCGCTTGGGATCGGTTGAAAGGGTGGTCTTGCCCGTACCCGAAAGGCCGAAGAAGATAGCCGTCTCGCCCTTCTCGTTGGTGTTGGCCGAGCAGTGCATCGAAGCGATGCCCTTGAGCGGGAGCAGGTAGTTCATGTACGAGAACATACCCTTCTTCATCTCGCCGCCGTACCACGTGTTGATGATCACCTGCATCTTCTCGGTGAGGTTGAAGACAACGGCGGTCTCCGAGTTGAGGCCCAGCTCCTTGTAGTTCTCGACCTTGGCCTTCGAGGCGTTCAGTACGACGAAGTCGGGCTCGCCGTATACCTCCAGCTCGGCGTCGGTAGGACGGATGAACATGTTCTTTACGAAGTGTGCCTGCCATGCCACCTCCATGATGAAGCGGATCTTCAGGCGCGAGTTCTCGTTGGCGCCGCAGAAGGTGTCGACAACGTAGAGCTTCTTGTTCGAGAGCTCCTTGGCGGCCAGCTCCTTGAGTACGCCCCACGTCTTCTCCGTAACGGGCTTGTTGTCGTTCTTGTACTCGTCCGACGTCCACCAGATGGTGTCGCGGGTGGTGTCGTCCATTACGAAGAACTTATCTTTGGGCGAACGGCCGGTGTAGACGCCGGTCATTACGTTCACGGCACCCATGTCGGTAACGACACCCTTGTCGTATCCGGTGAGGCCGGCTTTGGTCTCCTCGCGGTAAAGCTCATCGTACGAGGGATTGTAGATCACCTCGGTAGTACCGGTAATACCGTACTTTGTCAAATCAATCTTTGCCATAACTCAAAATATTTTATAGTTAAACCTAACCTGTTTTGCACGGCTGTGCGGGCTAAAGCCCTGCACCTCTTTCCCGTGGGGTCGTTTCCTACGGAAAAGGCCCTTGTTTCAGCGCTACAAAAGTAGTCAAACTATTCGAATTGTGAAAAGAATAACACTATTTTTTCAAAAAATTTTAATTCCCCGTGCCCGCCGGCGCCGTGCGGCGTGCGGCGGACCCCGTTTGCCGTGCCGGCG
>CASFQF010000013.1 GCA_949296635.1 uncultured Alistipes sp.
GTCGGTCATGACGTCTGCATCGAATGAGCCGGTACAGCTGCAGGTTACGGGAAATGTCGTGCCGCGTGAGAAGACGCTCGACGAACTCTATCCCTTCGATATGGGCGGCGGGGTGCGTTTCGACTCCAATTTCCGTGCCTTCGCCTACGTCGGCCGCGGGGAGCGTGCCGATGCCGAGATAGGGTGGGTGAATACATCCGACAAACCCGTGCGGCTCTCTTTGGTATGGCAGCAGCGCAGCGGCCTGCTCACGGTGGCGGCTCCCGAAGTGCTGGCGGCGGGCGCCCGCGGCACGTTCGGCCTGCACTACGAAATACCCGCGCAGAGTGACCGTTACGGTACGCTTACCGACGTGCTGGCCGTGGAGGTCGACGGCGTGCGTTCGCGCACTCTTGTGAGCATCAGTGCCATTGCCGTAGACCGTTACGATGCCGCCGTGGACGATATGTCGTCGCCGGATATGGAGTTATCGAAAAAATTTATTAAATTTGGCGAGTTGAAACGCGGCGCCGCGGCCGAGGACAGTTCGGTGACGGTGTCGAACAACGGCGGCGGGACGCTTATAATCCGCGCCGTGGAGTTTAAGAACAAGGCTCTGGAATGCTCGCTCAAGGCGGGGGACCGTATCGAGGCGGGTAAGTCGGCGGCAGTGACATTCCGGCTGTCGACGGCCGAGGCCGATTACGGCGTGTGGGTGGACCGTGTGCGTATCATAACGAACGATCCCGCGCACCCGATGCAGACGCTGCGCGTGACTGCCGTCGTGGTCGGGCCGTGAGCCGCGTTGCGGTTATGAGGAACGTTTATATGAAAAAGATATGTTCAGAATCGTAGAGAAGAAACTGCTTGCGGATAACATCTACAAGCTGCGGGTCGAGGCGCCGCGCGTCGCGCACAGCGCCCTGCCCGGACAGTTCGTGATAGTCCGCACCGACGAGCACGGCGAGCGCGTGCCTCTGACCATAGCCGATTACGATACGTCGGACGGCACGGTCACCATAGTAATCCAGACCATAGGCATGTCTACGCGCAAGATGTGCAGTCTCGGCGTGGGCGACGCCTTGGCCGACCTTGCGGGTCCGCTGGGCAACCCTTCGGAGTTCGTCAACATGCCGCTCGAGGAGCTGCGGCGCCGGCGTTACCTCTTCGTTGCGGGAGGTGTGGGCACGGCCCCCGTATATCCGCAGGTGAAGTGGCTGCACGAACACGGCGTGGCGGCGGATGTGATCATCGGCGCCAAGACCGCTTCGATGCTCATATATACGGATGAGATGCGCCGCGTGGCCGATAACCTCTATATCGCCACCGACGACGGCAGCGAGGGGTTCAAGGGTATGGTCACGGGCAAGATCGAGGAACTTGTGGGCAAGGAGGGCCGCCATTACGACGAATGCGTGGCCATAGGCCCCATGATAATGATGAAGTTCGTGACACTCACCACGCGCAAGTACGACATGCCGACGACCGTGTCGCTCAACGCCCTGATGGTGGACGGCACGGGCATGTGCGGCGCCTGCCGCGTGAGCGTGGGCGGGCAGACGCTTTTCACGTGTGTCGACGGCCCTGAGTTCGACGGCCACAAGGTCGACTTCGACGAGGCTATGCGCCGTCAGGCCATGTACCGTGCACAGGAGGGTGAAGCTAACGAGAAACATAAATGTGAGTGCTATGGCAAATAAGATTCCGCGCGTGGCGGTACGTGAGCAGGATTCTGCCGTTCGCGCCACAAATTTCGAAGAGGTCTGCTACGGATACAACGACGAGGAGGCCCGTCTCGAGGCGACGCGCTGCCTTGCGTGCAAGCGCCCGCGCTGTGTCGAGGCCTGCCCCGTCAATATAAACATACCGGCTTTCATCGCCGAGGTGGCCAAGGGCGACATCGCCGCTGCGGCCGAGATCATAGCGGCGGACAGCTCGCTGCCGAGCATCTGCGGGCGTGTCTGCCCGCAGGAGACGCAGTGCGAGGGATCGTGCGTGCTGGGTGTAAAGGGCGAACCCGTGGCCATAGGCAAACTGGAGCGTTATGTCGGCGACTGGCACCTTGCGCATGGCGGTGGCGGCGGCCGCATCGCCGCGGCTAACGGACACCGTGTGGCCGTCGTTGGCAGCGGCCCCGCGGGCCTTGCCTGTGCGAGCGATCTGGCCAAGATGGGGTATGATGTTACGGTATTCGAGGCGCTGCACAAACTGGGCGGTGTGCTGGTATACGGCATACCGGAGTTCCGCCTTCCGAAGGATAAGGTCGTGGCCCGCGAGATCGACACGCTGCGCGGGCTGGGTGTCAGGTTCGAGACCGACGTCATAGTGGGCCGCACCGTGACCGTCGATTCGCTGATGGAAGAGGAGGGTTTCGATGCCGTATTCATCGGCTCGGGAGCAGGCTTGCCGCGGTTCATGGGTATCGAGGGCGAGAACCTGAACGGTGTGGTCTCGGCAAACGAGTTCCTGACGCGCGCCAACCTTATGCATGCCTACGACGAGGTGTACGATACGCCGATATATGTCGGTAAGCGCGTGGTAGTTGTCGGCGGCGGCAACGTGGCGATGGATGCCGTGCGTACGGCCAAGCGTTTGGGCGCCGAGGCGACTATCGTCTACCGCCGCAGCGAGGCCGAGCTTCCGGCCCGCCGCGAGGAGGTGCACCACGCCAAGGAGGAGGGCATAGAGTTCCGCATGCTGACCAACCCCACGCGGGTGCTGGGGAGCGACAAGGGCTGGGTGCGCGGCATATCGTGCGTACGCATGGAGCTGGGCGAGCCCGACGAGAGCGGGCGGCGCTCACCCGTGGTGGTCGAGGGGTCGGATTTCGACATCGAGTGCGACGTGGTGATCATGGCTCTGGGCACCTCGCCCAACCCGCTGTTGAAGCGCACGACGGCGGGCCTTGAGACCAACCGCCGCGGATGTATCGTGACGGACGATGCCGGGGCGACCACGCGCCAAGGTGTTTTCGCCGGCGGCGATGCCGTGACGGGGGCCGCTACGGTGATCCTCGCCATGGGTGCGGGACGCCGTGCCGCGCGCGCCATCGACGGGTATGTACGCGGAAAATATCAGGAGGAGAAATAGTTTTGTATAATACTTTATGACGACAGGCCGAGGCGGTTTCAATCCGCCTCGGCCTGTTTGTTGTGCCGGATGGATCCGATTACTCCGCGCGTTCGACCGTGAAGACGTACTCTCCCGACGGGACGGTGCCTGCGTCGATGAATGCCGTGCCGCCGCTGCGGCGGGGGTGTATGCGGCGGCCGTCGCGGCGCAGGGTGTATTTGTGGCCGGGTGCCGGCAGCAGGATGCGGGCATCGGTGTTGGCCGGTATGCGTACGCGCAGGCGGTATGTGTCTCCGGTGTTGTCTATGTCTACCTCGACGGTGCCCCGTATCGTGGGTACGTCGGCCGTGACATGGCGCAGCGACGAGGTCTGCGGCCGCACCTCTATCGCGGCGGCGGCAGGTGCCGTGGGGCGGACGCCGACAAGGCGCATGGGGATGATGTCGGCGGGGGCCGCGCCCCAAGCATGGTTCCAGTCCTGATTGGGCTTGAAGGAGTTGTCCCATGCCTCGAATGTTATGGTAGCGCCGGCGCGGAGCATGTTGCGCCAGCTGCGCAGGTCGTCCTTCGTGAGCAGGTGCAGGGCATAGTCGGCCTCGGCGGCGTCGTACAGTCCGTCCATGAGGAACTGCGCGGCGTAGACGCTGCATGCCATGCCGCGCGAGCGGATATATTCTACGACGCTCTGCCGGTATTCGTCAGGCACAAGCCCGAAGGCCAGCGGGAAGATGTTGGCATGGAGCGAGCGGTGGCCGGTGCCGATACCGTCGATGTATGTCCCTGTCGCGGGATCCATGAATGAAGCGTTGAAGGTGTCGCGGAACGAAGAGCAGTAGTCCGCGATCCCGCGCGCCTCGTCATGGCGCCCGAGAGCCTCGGCCATGTGTCCCAGCAGCTGCATGGCACGGTAGTGGAAGGCGTTCACCACCGTATTGTAGTCGGTGAAGGCGTAGTTGTCGTCTTCGCTGCCGCGCGGCCAGTCGACTATGTCGCTTATGTCGCCGTTGAAGCGTATAGAGCGGCGGAAGGTGTCGGTCTTGATCTCATCGCCCGCGCGCGTCGATATGAGTCCGTTGTCCCGGCGCAGCGAACGCAGCGTACGCGCCGCAAGAAGGTCGTAGTTGGCCTCCACGGAGCGCAGGTCGCCCGTGTAGAGGTAGTCGTTCCACGCTATGATCAGGGCCTGCAGGATCCACTCCGTGGGCCATGTAGGGTGCTGCAGCAGGTATTCCGACGAGCGGCGCGCCATGGCGTACTCGCGGTCGACGGCGTAATGTCCGAGCTGGTTTATTATGGCGTCGGCCTCGTAGGGGATGCGTTCGCGGTCGCCGTCGATATATATCCCGAGGGCCGAAGTCGCCTCGATCGAGTATCGGCACAGCTCCCATACGGAATTGAGTGCCGCATTGTCCGAGGCAAAGTGCGCGGCGTTGCGGTCGAACGGGTACGTTACGGTGAGGCGTACGACGTCATCCGAGGCTATGTCGCCCGCATAGTTCTCGATCTGGCAGTATCGGAACGGCGCCACCTCGCCTATGTAGCCGGGCATGAGCACTGCCTGCGGACCCGTGTTGCGGCGGTCGTGCTCGGGGACTATGTCGTACGGGTGGCGGCCCTGCTTCAATACGACGGGGTAGCGGTAGTAGCGGACGGTACCCGGCGGGCGGTTGTCGATGCGCCCCTCCTTCATCGCCTCGCCTATGGCCACATATACCGTGTCGCCGCCCTCGGGCGACGAGAGGCTTACGCGGAGCGAACCGAACGACGCGCGGCCGAAATCGAGCAGCGTGGTTTCTGTGTCGAGGCGTTCGATGCGTGAGGCAAGGTCCGCGCGCCGCACCTGCGGCCTGTATGATGGGGCGTACGGCTCCAATTCGCCCGCCGTGCGGAAGGCCTGCACCTCGGACCAGTCGCTGCGGCCGCCCGTGTCGGTCGTTACCTGCACGCTCCAGAAGTAGAGACGGCCGGGCTGCAGGCCGCTGCCGCCGTACGGCACGGCTGCGGACTGTGCGCTGCGCACGGTGCCGCTGTCCCATACGTTGCCGCGGCGGGCGCGGGCATCGGCCGCATTGTCGGCGAGGATTATGCGGTATGCCTTCTGGTGCGTGGCACGGCCGCAGTCTGGCACGATCCACCCGAATGTGGGGCGCGAGGAGCGTATGGCGGCGAAGGTACGCGCGGCGGCCTCCTCCTCCGAGAGACCGTCCACGCTCTCCCCCGTCGGGATCCCGTCGCGGTACACTGTGTGCGCGTCGGTCACGAGGTCTGTCATAAGGCCCGTCGGGCGGTTGCTGGCGCCGCGGTTCTCTATGTCAATGCGGGGAGCAGTTGCCGTCGCGGCGGGTTGGGCCGCAAGCAGGAGCAGGGCGGCGAGTATGGCGCAAGATTTCATTCCGTATGGTGTTTGTTATCGGTAAATATAGCATTTTTACCGCGGACGGCAAAGTGCCGCGACTATTTTGTCGCGCCGTTTGCGGCGGGAATGAAAAAATTGCTATCTTTACATAATTATGAAAAAGCCCTTTTTTGTGAATGGCCGTCGCCGTGATGAGGCTCCGTGGGGCGATGCGGGTGAACCGAAACATATGTGAAACGACGATAACTTACAACTGACTGTATGAATGTAAAATTGCGATTGATAATCATGAATTTCCTGCAGTTCGCCGTCTGGGGATCGTACCTCACGTCGATGGGATCCTATCTGGCGGGTGCAGGTATGGCTTCGCACATAGGCCTTTTCTATGCCATGCAGGGTATCGTGTCGCTGTTTATGCCGGCACTGATAGGTATCATCGCCGACAGTTGGGTGCAGGCGCAGAGGCTGCTGGGCGTATGCCACGGCTTGGCCGCCGCCTTCATGTTCGGTGCGGGGTATTATGCCATGGCGGCGGGCGACAGTGTGGCGTTCGCGCCGCTCTTCACGATGTATGCGTTTAGCGTGGCCTTCTACATGCCTACCATAGCGTTGGCCAACTCGGTGGCGTACAGTGCCCTTGAAAAGAGCGGCCTCGACCCCGTCAGGGCGTTCCCCCCGATCCGCGTGTGGGGCACCGTGGGCTTCATCTGCGCCATGCTGGTGTGCGACTTCGCCGGTTTCCAGACAGGTTACATGCAGTTCATGCAGTGTGCGGCCATAGGTATCGTATTCGCTGTCTACGCCTTCACTCTGCCGCAGTGTCCCGTAAGCGGCGGCTCGGCCAAGCGCGGCGTGGTCGATGTGCTGGGACTGCGTGCCTTCACGCTTTTCCGCGACCGTCGTATGGCCATATTCTTCATCTTCTCGATGCTGCTCGGCGTGTCGCTGCAGATAACCAACGGTTTTGCAAACCCTTTCCTCACATCGTATCGTGACGTGCCGGAGTATATGTCGACGTTCGGCGCCAACCACGCCAATGCGCTTATTTCGCTCTCGCAGATCTCGGAGACACTGTGCATACTGCTTATCCCGTTCTTCATGAAGCGCTACGGCATAAAGCGCGTGATGATAATCTCGATGCTGGCGTGGGTCGGACGCTTCGGCCTCTTCGGCATAGGCAACCCGGGCGGCGGCGTGTGGATGTTCATCCTCTCGATGATAGTCTACGGCGTGGCGTTCGATTTCTTCAACATATCGGGCTCGCTGTTCGTAAACGAGCAGACCGGCGTCGAGATACGCTCCTCGGCGCAGGGCCTCTTCATGATGATGACCAACGGCATCGGCGCGACGGTCGGTACGCTCGGCGCACAGGCCGTTGTAAATCACTTCGTATACGACAAGGACCTTCAGGGTGTCGAGATGATCGCCGGCTGGCAGTCTTCGTGGCTTGTCTTCGCCGCCTATGCGTTGGTGGTTACTATCCTGTTCGCAATTTTCTTCCGTTACAAGTACGACCCTGCGGCGGCGCACCGCAGTTGAAGGGCGTCGGCGGCAGACAAATAAATCCCTCGGATCATGTGATCCGGGGGATTTGTATTCGGTGGGGTTCCGTTAGTGCGGGCCACCCGGGCCGCCCGGGCCTCCGGGGCCTCCCATAGGGGGACCCATGCGGCGGGCGCCGCTGCTCTTGCCGTCCGAGATGCCGTAGTCCGACAGTACGCGCGATCCGCGCTTGCCGAAGACGCGCAGGTTGTAGTTGAACTGCACGGTGAAGTAACGCCCGATGACGCTGTTCCATGAGTTCTGCGTGTAACCCGAGCCGGTGGTGCGGGCGAACGAGGTGTTCTGGTTGAAGATGTCGTTCACGCCGACCATTATCTCGCCGAGCTGGTTGCGGAACACCTTCTTGCCTATATATGCATTGCAGAGCGTATACGAGTCGTTGTAGTCGTTCGTATAACCTATGTGCTGCACGTACGAAGCCGAGGCCGTGAAGGTGAAACCTTTCCAGAATACGGTCTTCAGAGACCCCGTGGCACGGTGGTTGAAATACTCGTTGCGGCTGCCGCCTGCGGCCAGCGAGTTGTTGGCGACGTTGTAGGTGCCGTTCCACGAAAGGGTGAAGTCGACATTCTCCGATATGTTGCTGCCCAGCACCACGTTGGCGTCATAACCGATATTGCTGGCCATGTTGCGTTCGCCGTTTACCAGTGACGGCAGCTTCGAGTAGCTGACGCCGGCCATGACGTTGAGGTTGCACTTGATGGGGTTGATCGGAAGGCCGTAGCTGACGTGCGTGCGCAGATTCATATAGCCGTCAACGTTGTCGTACGTAGAATACTGTATGGGGCGTGCGCCTACCTCGTCTACGACCTCCTGTGGGATATTGTCGCCGGTGTACATGCTCGACGATATGTAGTCCTGCGTGCTCTGGAACGAGAACATCCACATGAATGTGCGGCCCTTCTCGAGGTTCGTGTTGTTGTAGTGGAAGTTGATACGGTGCGAGTATGCAGGGTTCAGGTTCTCGTTACCGCGCGACACGTACTGCAGGTCGGATACGTCGAGCAGGTTCTGCAACTGCGTGATGCGCGGGTCGTCGGTGCCCGACATCACGAAAAGGCGTATCGAATTCTGCGGGTTGATGTTGAAGTTGCCCATCAGGAAGTATGTGAAGTCGTTGTACGAGCGCTTCACCGGCTGCGTATTGATCGCTTCGACACGGCCGTTGAGGGTAGAGTACTGATAGTTGAGGTTCAGTACGATCGTATTCTTCTCCTTGCTGAAACGGAAGCCCGGGCCTACGCGGTGCGTCGTGTAGTCGCTCTTGTACATGTTCGAGAGCTGCGGATCGAGCGTGCCGTTGGTATAGGTGTCGTCCGTGCCGAAATTGAAGGCCTCCTTGTCACGCTGCTGTCCCGTGTAGTCGAGGCGGTACGAGAGCGTCACCTGCGAATATTTCGATACGGGCTCGGCATAGGTGAGCGATCCGGCCAGATTGGTATTGTCCGACTCGGTCTCCTCCTTGAGGTGGCGGAGCAGGGGCGAGTAGGTCCCGTCGCCGTTGTCGACGGTCTTCTCGTTCGAATAGCTCTTCGAGTCGTTGTTGTTGTCGCGCATGCCCAGCCGGAAGTCGGTTGTAAGCAGTCGCCCGGCCTTGCCCAGCTTGACACGGTACTGTATGAACTCGTTGAGGTTGAAACCGCCGCGGTTGGCGTCGTTGCCGTTGGCGATGATATTATAAAGGTTATCGCCGTATTGCAGACCGTCCGTGCGGCTGAACGGGTCGTATGTCTGGAAACTGAGGCTCGTACGCGACATGAGCGAGTGGTTCTCGGCTATGCGCCAGTCGACACGGGCATTCAGACGGTTGTTGTAGTTGAGGTTGTCGGAATTGCCCTCCTGCTCGAGCGTACCCAGATCCTCGAGCGGCGCCTCGTACCATTTGATCGTCTTCGAGAGGTTCTTTGTGCGCGTGCGGTTGAAGAAGTAGCTGGCCTGCAGTTTCACCTTCTCGTTCTCGCCCCACGAGTCGGAGTAGTTGACGCCGATAGAGCCGACGTTGGCCACGCCGCTCTGCGGGCGTACCATGTACTGTCCGACGCCGCCGCCCATGCCGCCGCCCATGCCGCCGGTCGAGCCCGAGACGTCGAGGATGTCCTCGAACGAGAAGTTCTGCTGGTTGATGTTGTTCAGCAGGCCGATGAGCGATACGCGGCTCGAACCATGGAACATGTTGACGTTACCGCCCATGATGTATTTGTTCGAGCTGGTGATCTCGTCGGTGTCGGGCTGGTAACCGTAGCCTGCGTAGAGCTTGCCGAAGAAACCCTGACGCATGCTTTCGTGGGTGACGATGTTGATGGCCTTGTATCCCTCGCCGTCGTCCATGCCCGAGAATTCGGCGTTGTCGCTCAGCTTGTTGTACACCTCCACGCTCTTTACGGCCTGCGCCGGCAGCGAGTTGAGCGCCGTGGCCACATCCTCGCCGAAGAACTCCTTGCCGTCGACGAAGATCTTTTGTACGGTTTCGCCCTGTGCCTCGACCGTGCCGTCCGTGATCGTTATGCCGGGCATTTTCTTCAACAGGCCCTCCATGTCGGCGTCGTTGGCTACCTTGAATGCTTCGGCGTTATAGCTTACCGTGTCGCCCTTCTGCGAGGTGCGTATCGACTGAACCTCCTTGACCACGGTCTCGATCTTGGTTGCGGCCTCGGCGAGCTCCACCGTACCCAGATCCTTGGTCGAAGCGGCTATGGTGATCTTCTTGGTGAGGTCCTCGTAACCGAGGAACGATATGGTCATGTCGTATTCGCCCTTCTTGAGGCCGGCGATGTCGGCCTTGCCGTTGAAGCCCGAGGTGTAGTACTTCGGGTCGCCGCTGCCGTCGGTGAGTTTAAACTCTATGACCGCGCCTGCGATGCCCTCCTTGCTTTGGGCGTCGACCACGGTCATCGTCACCTTGCCGTTCTGCGCGTATACGGCCGCAGCGAGGCAGGTAATGAAAAGTGTCGTTAGAAATTTCTTCATAAACAGTTGTATTTCGTTTTTCGATTTTCTGCAGTTGCAATGGTAGTGGGAGTATTTTCGCCGAACCGTCTGCGAAGGTACGTAATAATCGGCGAATTTGGCCTTTCGGGTCGGTGAATCGACAAAATCGGGGTGTCAACAGACCATTGACACCCCTCCGAAAAACAACCTAATTTCCATTACTGCCCTAGAATGGATTCTATGGGATTTTTGTTGAAGAAAGGACTGAATATTTTAAAATCCCATGCCGTTGCCGAAACCTCCGCCCTCACCGGGACCGCCGAAGCCTCCTTCACCACCTTGGCGCTGGAATCCGCCCTGCATGGGGAAGCGGCCGCGGTTCTGCTGGGCCTGCTGTTGTTTCGACCATTTCTTATATTGAGATGCATCGAGTATCTTCTGCATCTGCTCATCCAATGCTTTCTGGCGTGCCTCCTGCTTTTCGCGCTGCTCCTGCATCGCCTTGCGCATCGCCTCCATCTCCTTCTGCTGCTCGGCGGCATTGTCGAGATAGATCTTGTAGATCGCCTCTTTCTGCTCGGCGGTCAGTTCGAGTGTCTTGCCCAGATTCTCGACCCTTCTTTCGGCGATCTGCTCGGGGGTGAACTGTTGGCGCTGCGGGCGCTGCTGCTGGCTGCCGAAATCCTGTGCCGACGCCGTTCCCATGATGAGGGCTGCTGCTGCAGTGAGGATGGTTATGCGTTTCATATTTGTGTCGTTTGTCGTTTGCTTTTACGTGTCCGCGGCGGGCTGTTACCCCCTCGTTGACATTGCAAAGATAGGAACGGCGCTGCGGCACAATTCACGCAGCGCCGTTGAAACGACTTAATATGACCGGTGAATCGCCTAATCGGCGGGGTGAATCGCCGTAAGCCACTGCTTGAACTCCGGTACGCGCGTCTTCGAGATGATGATCCTCTCGGGTGTCTCGACCGTGAGGTTGAGCGACAGGCGGCTGCCGAACCATACGGTTATGTCCTTGACGGCCTTGCGCGCGATGATGAACTGCCGGTTTGCGCGGAAGAACTCGTCTTCGGGCAGCTGCGACTGCAGCATCTCGAGCGTGCGGTCCACGACATACCGTTCGCCCGTGTGTGTGAATGCCGAGACCTTCTCGTTCGAGGTGTAGAAGTAGGCGACGCGGTCGATATATAAAGGTATGATCTTGTCCTTGTAGTGCACGAGAAAGACACGCTGGCTCTCCTGCTTGGCCTTCTCGATCATCTCGTCGACACGGCCCTTGTAGTCGGTGCGCTCGCTGCGCGTCAGGCGGGCGAACTTGTCGATGGCGTGCTGCAGGTCCTCGGCCTTGATGGGCTTGAGCAGATAGTCGATGCTGTTGACCTTGAACGCCTGAAGCGCATATTCGTCGTAGGCTGTGGTGAAGATGATCGGGGCGTCGATCTGCACCGAGTCGAATATGCGGAACGACTCGCCGTCGGCCAGATGTATGTCCATGAATACGAGGTCGGGCACCGTCTGCGTTGCGTCGCGGAAATATTCCACCGTCTCCTCGATGCTTTCCAATACCGCCAGCACTTCGTATGCCGGGGCTACCTTGCGCAGAATGGCCTGCAGGTTGACGGCAGCAGCCGTTTCGTCTTCGACTATGAGTACTTTCATCGCGTTATGGGTTTTTGCAGAGGCAGGCGTACGGTAAACTCGTCGTCGGTCTCTATGATCTCTATGTCTTGTCCCGTTATGAGCTGCCAGCGGCTGCGCAGGTTCTTCAGCCCGATGCCGGTACAGGGCTCCGGTTCGAGCTTGGGCCGCTTGCGGTTCGATACCACCAGCACGGGACCTTCGGTGCGTATCGACACATGGAACGGCTGCTTGCGCGTGATGGTGTTGTGCTTGACGGCATTGCCTATCAGCGGCTGGAGCGAGAGCGCCGGCAGGGTCCACTTCTCGTATTGCGGGTCGATCTCTATGTCGAAGAACAGCTTGTCGGCATAGCGTACCTTGAACAGCTCGCCGTAGGCCTTGGCGAAGAGCATCTCCTCCTCGAGCGTGGTGGAGGTGTTCTGCCCGTTCTGTATGATGTAGCGGAACGTATATGAGAGTTGGTCGATGTATGCCAGCGCCTTCTCCGAGTCGTTCTCGCGCACCAGCATCGAGAGCGAGTTGAGCGAGTTGAAGAAGAAGTGCGGGCTGATCTGCCCCATGAGCATGTCGTAGCGTGTCTGCAGGTTCTCGTTGCGCAGGCGTTCGTTCTCGAGCAATATCTCCTGCTGTTTCGACATGAGGCCGTAGATGCGGCCGTAAAGTACCGCCACGACCAGCGCCATCGTACATTTGAGTATGACTATCAGGTCGATGGGCATGTACTTGTTCTGGAACATCATGAGCACGCGCCCTGTCTGCCACTCGATGAACGGGGCGAAGAAGTAGCATACGAATGCCGCCACCAGCGCCAGCGCACAGCGCTGCAGGTAGGATTTGGTCGAGTAGTTGTCCTTGCCCACGCGCGCCGTGATGATGGTCATGAGCAGCAGCGAGAGAAGGAAGTAATAGAGCAACTGCACCGCCACGTCTTGGTTGCGTTTGGGCCGGTCGAAGATCATGGGGGCGGTAATCTCGTTGCCGTTCTGCATGATCACCTCGTCCATTACGGGGTTAGAGTCTCCCTTCGATGGGAAGATGGTGCATACGATGCTGTCGCCGTCCTGCAGGTTGTACCACTTGATCTTGCGGTTTGTGGCGTAGACGCTGTCTATGCGAATCGAGTCGACACCCTCGGCCGGCGAGAAATGCCGCTCGCAGATCAGGTAGCCGTAACCGTCGCGCGAGATGCGCAGCAATCCCTTGCGGTGCTGCTTGACGAAGAAGGGGCGCTCGTTGCGCATCCTCTGCTGTTCGGTGGTTTCGCGGCGCTCCACCATCATCGACAGCAGGTAGGAGAAGTTGACCACGAGGGTCACCACCAATGCTATCAGTATGTTCAGCACTGCGGCCGATTGCTTGAGTTTGAAATTCATCATGTCATCCGACTTTTAGGTTTCCCATCGGAGGGCGCGGTCTTCGGTTACAGGTTGTCGTATCGGTTCGGACGGGGTTACTCCTCGTACCACGAGGCGTACATGCGGTAGTCGTGCGCCGTGCGTTTTATGATCTGCTCGCGCTGCTCGGGCGTCACCTCGCGTATCTTGCGGGCCGGTACTCCAGCATAGAGAGAGTCGGACTCCAGCTTGGCGTTCGAGAGCACCAGCGCCCCTGCAGCGATGATGCAGCCAGACGGTATCTCGGCATTGTCGAGGACAATGGCCCCCATGCCTATGAGGCAGTTGTCGCCGATGATGCCGCCGTGGATGACGGCGTTGTGTCCCACCGAGACGTCGCTGCCGATATGTGTCTGCGAGGGGTGGGGCGACCCGTCGTAGAGGGTGTGTATGACGGCGCCGTCCTGAATGTTGGTGCGGTCGCCTATGGTGATGGTGTTCACGTCGCCGCGAAGCACGGCGTTGAACCATATCGAGCAGTCGCGCCCTATGGTCACGTCGCCTACGATGACGGCCGTCTCCGCCACGAAGGTCCCTTCGCCTATCGAGGGGGTGTGTCCCCGTACTTCCTTTATGTATGCCATATGTATCTCCTTTCTGATTCTGCCGGTGTCTCTGATAAACCGGACCTTGTGTTTTCCGTCTTTCCTGCCGCGGCCCTTGCAAGCGTACCGGCCGCGGGGTATTGCCGCTGTTATTTATCCGTTGTGTCCTCTCCGCCCTCGGCCTGCTTGGCCTGCTGCCAGAGCTCCTCCATCTGTTCGGGCGTAAGGTCGGTGAAGAGCCCGCCGCCGCGTTCGGCCTCGCTCTCCATGCGGTTGAAGCGCGCGATGAACTTCTTGTTCGAGCGCTCCAGCGCCAGCTCGGGGTCGATGCCGTAGAGGCGGCACATGTTCACCAGCGAGAAGAAGAGGTCGCCCACCTCGTCGATGGTGCCCTCGTGGCTGCCTTTCCGCATCTCTGCCTCCACCTCGGCGGTCTCCTCCTTCACCTTGTCCCATATATCCTCCTTGCGGCCCCAGTCGAAACCCGCGCTCGAGGCCTTTTCGCCTATGCGGAATGCCTTGACCATTGCGGGCAGCGAGCGTGGTACGCCGCCGAGGATGCCGCCCTTGCGGTTCTTCTTGCGGAGTTTGAGCGCTTCCCAATTCTTGAGGACCTCGTCGGGCGTGTCGGCATGTATGTCGTTGTATACGTGCGGATGGCGGTATATGAGTTTGTCGCACTCGGCGTTGGCCACGTCGGCGAAGTCGAAGGCGCCGGCCTCCTCGCCCAGCTTCGAGTAGAAGACCACGTGCAGCAGCAGGTCGCCCAGTTCCTCGCGTATGCCCTCCATGTTGCGGTCGGCGATGGCGTCGGCGAGTTCGTATGTCTCCTCTATGGTGTTGTTGCGCAGCGACTCGAAGGTCTGTTCGCGGTCCCACGGGCATTTTTCGCGCAGGGTGTCCATGACCTCGAGCAGTCGCTCGGCGGCTTTGAGTTTACTTTCGCGGTTCATGTGAAAACAGAATTATCCGCTTACAAAGTTATCATTTTTTCGGCAGGAAATGTTAACTTTGTAACAGATAAATTTGAAAAATATGATGATCAGGCGACTCTTATCCGTTGTGGCGGCTCTTCTTGCCGTCCTCTGCGGCCCTGTGGCGGCCGTGGCGGAGAATATCGTGCCCGCACCCAGAGACTATGAAAAAAGGAACGGAGTATTTACCATACTAACAACAACTAAGATTACACACTACCCTGAACTCCGTTCCTTGGCAAAGTACCTCGCGGAATATCTTCCGCTCTCGGTTCGTGAATATAACGGAGAGGCGGGCGGCGATATTGTGTTGCGCCTGAATAAAAATTTGGCCGACGAAGAGTATCGGCTGACGGTGGCGCCAGAAGGCATCGTCGTCGAGGGCGGCGCGTACGGCGGCGCCTTCAACGGCGTGGAGACCCTTTTGCAGCTGCTGCCGGCGAAGGTCTACTCGGGCGGTATGCCGCTGCCGGCGATGGTGGGGTGTTGCGAGGTGGCGGACGCCCCGCGCTTCGCATACCGCGGTTTCATGCTCGATGTCAGCCGTACGTGGATGACGGCCGGCGAGGTCAAGCGTTTCATCTCGGTGCTGGCGCACCACAAGATAAACAAGCTGCACCTGCACCTTACGGACGACGAGGGGTGGCGCGTGGAGATCCTCTCGCACCCCGAGCTGGCCGAGGTCGGGGGCTTCCGCGGCGGCGACTCGCCCGTGGCGGCCATATACGGCAAATGGGGCGAGCGGTACGGCGGTTACTATACGCAGCAGGAACTGCGCGACATTGTCGGCTATGCTGCCCAGCGCAACATAGAGATCATCCCCGAGATCGACCTTCCGGGCCACAGCCGCGACATGGCGCGCGTGATGCCCGAGGTGCTGTGCGACTACGCGCCGTCGCTCTCGCTGTCGGACGGCTATGATACGCGCAACGTCCTCTGCGCCGCCAAGGAGCCGAACTATGCGCTGTTGAAGGATATTCTGGGCGAGATAGCCTCGATATTCCCGTCGCCCTACCTGCACATCGGCGGCGACGAGGTCGACTTCTCGCAGTGGATGTCGTGCCCCGACTGCAAGGCGCTGATGCAGGCCGAAGGCATGGCGGGCGGCGAGGAGTTGCAGGCCTATTTCATGGGGCGTGTGGCCTCTATGGTCGAGGAGTTGGGCAAGGTGCCTTGTGTGTGGAACGAAGCTGTGGCGGGTGGCCGGTTTACCCGCACGTCGCAGGTATACGGCTGGGAGAGCATAGCCGCGGCGCGCACGGCCGCCGCCGACGGCTACCCCACGGTGGTGATGCCCGGCCAGTCCTTCTATTTCGACATGCGCCAGAGCCGGCGCGAGGACGGGCATATATGGGCCGCGATATTCGATGCGCGCCAATGTTACTCGTTCGACTTCGAGGAGCAGGGTTTCACTGCGGACGAGATGCGCAACGTGCGGGGTGTCGAGGCGAGCTTCTTCAGCGAGCTGTATCTTTCGCACCGCGACATGGAGCCCAACTACCTCTATTATATGACCTACCCCCGTATCTGCTCGTTGAGCGAGGTGGGGTGGTGCGGCGGCAGCCGCAGCTGGGGCGACTTCTACGGGCGTCTTACGGCGGGCCACTACAGCCGCCTTGCGGCAATGGGTGTCGGGTTCCGCCTCTTCCCGCCCAAGGTGGCGTATGCCGACGGCGTGCTGACAGCTTCGACGGATGACCGCTCGCGGCTCTATTATACGGTAGTGGGCGAGGATGAGGGGACGGAACATGAGTACACGGGGCCCATCGCGACCGATAAGCCGCAGCTATATGCCTTCCGCAGCCGTTTCGGCGGTGCCGTGAGCCCCGAGGCGGGGGTCGATGCGCGCTTCCGCATGTTGCAGCCCAAGGTGACGGTGACGTCGTCGATACCGCCGAGCACGAAGTATCCCTATACGAATGCCGCCGCCTATGACGGGCGCATAGCATACTCGGGCCGTACATGCATGAACGGCGACTGGATCCTCTTCACCTTTGAGGAGCCGGTCCGCTGCCGCCGCATGGAGATACGTACGGGTTACGTGCAGCTGCCGCGCAATATCTTCGAGCAGGGGTACATGGAGGTGAGCGAGGACGGCGAGACCTTCCGCCGCGTGTGCGATCTGGAGAACGGCATCGGCGCTGTCGACAACCCGCGCCATGCGATAAAGGCCGTGCGTGTGGTCTCGACGAAGGACGGCAACGGCGCCGCTTTCGTCACGCTGCAGTCGCCGTGGGTGTATCCTGTATTGTAACGGAAGGGGATGGATATTAAACCAAAGCAGCCGCACTATCGAAGTGCGGCTGCTTTGGTTATGCAGTGGCGATATGTCGCTACGAGCGTACCTGCGCTCCGGCGCGGGCCTCGAGCTGGCGGGCGAGGTTGCCCATGGCCTTCTCGATCATCTTGTCGTTCAGCGTCTGCGTCTTGTCCTCAAGCGTGAAACTCAACGCATACGACTTCTTGCCCTCGGGCAGCTTGTCACCCTCGTATACGTCGAAGAGGACCACGCGCTTGAGCAGTTTCTTCTCCGTGGCGAAGGCTATGTCGCGCAGTTGCGAGAAGGTGACGCCCTTGTCTACGAGCAGTGCCAGATCGCGCTTCACTTCGGGGAATTTCGGCAGTTCCTCGGCGGCAACATGGTGTTTCGAGGCCGCCTTGATGAGTGCGTCGAACTCTATCTCTGCGAAGTACACCTCCTGCGTGATGTCGAACGTGCGGCGCAGCTTGGGCGATACGACACCCATGCGCACCATCTCGCGCTTGCCCTGCCAGAGCGAGACGGCGTCTGCGAAGAGGTCGCACTCCGCAGTCTCGCACCGCAGCGAGTAGATGTCGATACCGAAGCGGCGCAGCAGCTTCTCGACGGCGGCACGCAGCGTGTAGAACGATACGGGGGCCGGCTTGGCGTTCCATGACGGGGCCGTGTCGGCGCCCGTGACGGCTATGGCGAGGCGGTACTTCTCGCTGTAGCGGTCGAGCGGGTTCTCCGTTTCGGCGCTCTGGTCGAAGTAGTAGCAGTTGCCGAATTCGTATATCTTGAGGTCGCCGTTGCGGTGGTTGATGTTGAGTTCCACGGCCTCGAGCGTGTTGAACAGCAGTGTCTGGCGCAATACGTTCAGGTCGGCGCTCAGGGGGTTGAGTATGCGTACGCAGGCCGAGGCGGGATACGACGTCAGGGCATCGTAGTAGGCCCCCTTGGTCAGCGAGTTGGACATGATCTCCGTGTAGCCGTTGGCCGAGAGGAAGTCCGAGGCGATGTTCACAAGGCGGCTCTTGTCCGGCTTCGGGGCGTACGAGAGGGTCGAGTTGACGTGCTGCGGGATCTCGACGTTGTTGTAGCCGTAGATGCGCAGTATGTCCTCTATGAGGTCGGCCTCGCGGCGTACGTCCACGCGGTAGGGCGGTACGGCCACCGTGAGCGTGTCATCCTTCTGTGCGAGCACCTTTACCTCCAGCGCATCGAGGATCGTGCGCACGGTCAGTTCGGGTATGTGTTTGCCCACGAGCGAGTCGATGCGCGAGAACGATATGTCGAAAACGAAGTCCTGTGCCGGCGCGGGGTTGATGTCGGTGATCTCGCTCGAGATCTTGCCTCCGGCCAGCTCCTTCATCAGCAGGGCGGCGCGCTTGAGGGCGTAGACCTGTATGTTGGGGTCGATGCCGCGCTCGAAACGGAACGAGGCGTCGGTGTTCAAGCCGTGGCGCTTGGCCGACTTGCGGATCGAGACGGGATTGAAATAGGCGCTCTCGAGGAAGACGTTGGTCGTGGTGTCGCTGATGCCCGAATCGAGGCCGCCGAAGACGCCGCCGATACACATCGGGCGCTCGGCCGAGCATATCATGAGGTCCTCCGACGAGAGCTTGCGCTCCACGCCGTCGAGCGTGACGAAGGGCGTGCCCTCGGCGCAGTTGCGCACTACGACCTTGCGGCCTTCGATCTTGTCGGCGTCGAAGGCGTGCAGGGGCTGTCCCAGCTCGAAGAGGACGTAGTTGGTGATGTCGACCAGATTGTTCTTGGGGTTGATGCCTGCGGCGCGCAGCTCGTTCTGCATCCACTCGGGCGAGGGGGCTATCTTGCAGCCCGTGACCGTGAGGCCCGCATAGCGGGGTGCGGCGGCGCTGTTCTCGACGACGATCTCGATCGGCATGTCGTGGTTGTCCACGGCGAAGTCCTCCACCGAGGGCATCTTGACGCACGCCTGCTTGCCGCGGCTACGCAGGTAGGCCGCCAGATCGCGCGCCACGCCTATGTGCGAGGCGGCGTCGATACGGTTGGGCGTGAGGCCTATGCCTATCAGGTAGTCGTCCTTGATGTGCAGGTAGTCGCGCGCCGGCATACCCACGGGAGCGTCGGCCGGCAGCTCCATGATGCCGGCGTGGTCCGAGCCGATGCCGAGCTCGTCCTCGGCGCAGAGCATGCCCATAGACTCGACGCCGCGGATCTTGCTGCGCTTGATCTTGAAGGGCTCATCCCCGCCGTTGGGGTAGAGCACCGCCCCTATGGTGGCGCAGAGGACCTTGAGCCCCTTGCGGCAGTTGGGGGCGCCGCAGACGATGCGCAACGGGGCCTCGCCGCCCACCTCCACCGAGGTGACGTGCAGGTGGTCCGAATCGGGATGGTCCCCGCACTCGACGACCTCGCCCACGACGACGCCCGCGAGGCCGCCGCGGATGGTCTCAACCTTGCGGAAATCCTCCACTTCGAGGCCTATGTCGGTGAGTATGGTCGCAGTCTCTTCGGCCGAGATGTCGAGGTCGATGTACTTTTTCAACCAATTGAATGATATTTCCATGATATATGTGTTTTTAGTTTCGTTCGCGCAAAATACGGACAAATATACGAAGATTTCGCGTAATATGATCTCCCCGAGGCCGAAATGTGCGCTCCGAGCATACGGCAGGCCGCCGTTCCCGTCGGGAGCGGCGGCCTGCCGTATGCCGTGCGGATGTTTAGTTGCCGCCCGTGAAGGTGTAGCTGCCGGAGCCGACCTCGATAACGAGGTCTCCGCCCTGATGCCCGACCGAACGTACGCCGTTGCCGGTCTCGGCGTGTACGCCGAACGCTTCGGGTATGCGTATCACGGCCGAGGTGTTGCACGGTACGGTTATGCGCCACTCGAAGCGGCCGCCGCCGCGGCTCCATTCGCTTGCGATGGTGCCGTAGACCGAGTCGTACGACGCCTTGACATGGTCGAGGCCGTCGGGGAATACGGGCGACATGTCGATCTTCTTGAACCCTTGACATCCTTCTGCACACTTGATGCCGGCCAGATCCTCATAGTACCATATCATAAGGTCGCCCAGCAGCATGACGTGGTTGCCGGAGTTCATGGCCGGATCGGCCGTGTTGCCGTTCCACAGCTCCCATATCGTCGTGGCGCCGTTGGCGATCATGTATCCCCAGCTCGGGTAGTCCTCGTTCGTTGCTATGCGCAGGGCCAGATCCCCGCGCCCGCGCTCCGACAACCCGCGCATGAGGTGCTGTATGCCCAGCACTCCCGTACTCACATGGCCGCCGAGCTCGACTTCGGTCTTGTGTACGATGTTGTCGAATACCTTTTGTTCGTATCCTTCGGGCACCAGCCCCAGCCGCAGCGAGAGCAGGTTGCCCGAGACCGTATTGTTGCCGTAGCGGGCAGTCTCGCGGTCGAAGAACTGTTCGTTGTATGCCTTTTTGATACGGGCTGCGAGCTGCAGGTAGCCATCGACATCCTGCGCCTTGCTGCAGATGCGGGCGAAACGCGCCATCTTTTGCAGTATGTCGTAGAAGACGGTGGTGCTGAGGATCGCACCCGCGGTCTTTCGCGCAGGGTCCTGCGAATGGATCAGGGTCTGCGCCTCGGGGGGCATGCACCAGTCGCCGTAGGTGTCGTTGACGATGACGCCGTTGCGCAGCGAATGCTCGCATGTGAAGTCGACCCACTGCTTCATGGCATCGTAGTGGCGCCGTATGGCGCGGTCGTCGCCGTAGTGGCGGTAGAGCATGTCGGCACAGTAGAAGAAGGCCGACGACCATGTCACTTCGTTGTTGTAGAGGGTCCAGTAACGCGGCGATACGGACGAGATGGCACCCTCGGGGCTTTGCGAGTCCTCTATGTCCTGAAGCCACTTGTCGTATAGCAGCGCGTTGTCGAAAAGGTATGCCTCGCCGCTGGCGCCCGTGGCGCGGTCGCCGAGCCATCCCATGCGCTCGTCGCGCTGCGGGCAGTCGGTGGGCATGCCGCGGTAGTTGCCCCGTATGCCCCAGAAGGCGTTGCGGTGGATGCGGTCGAGCAGCGGCAGCGAGCTTTCGAAGTACCCCGTGGTACGCATGCGGTCGTAGAACACATACCCTGTCATGTCTTCCGCCGCGGGGGTATAGTCAAGGCCGTCGATCTCGACATAGCGGAACCCGTGGTACGTGAAGCTCGGGCACCACTCGAAGGCGCCGTCGCGTGCCGGCGTGTATATGTCCGTGGCGCGTGCCGAACGCAGGTTGGCCGTATAGAGCGTCGAGTCGGGGTTGAGGGTCTCGGCGAAACGCATCGTAATGGGCTTTCCGGCACGGCCGTTGAACCTCACGCCGAGCCATCCCACCATGTTCTGACCCATGTCGACGACGATCTTGCCGTCGGCGCGGGCCGTGACGCTCACGGGCTTTATCTCCTCCTGTATGGCTATGTTGGGGTTGGGCTGTGCATGAAGGGTGCCTTCGGGCGCCTTCATGCGGTCGGCCCGTTTCCACGCCGAGTCGTCGTATTGTACGGTATTCCATCCCGTGAGTTCGCGGCGGGCGTCGTACTCCTCGCCGTCGAATTCGTTGTTTGCCACGATGGGGCCGAGCGAGGTGACACTCCATGAGGTGTCGCTCACCACGGCGTCGGCAGTGCCGTCGGCATACTCTATCTCGAGGCGGGCGAGCAGCGACGGCAGCCCGAAGTGCATGATGCCTCCCGACCGCATGGTGAAATAACGCCCGTTCCCGAGCGTCACGCCCAGCACGTTGCTGCCTTTGGCGACCATATCGGTCACGTCGTATACATTATAATATACACGCGACGAGTAGAGCGCGGGGGTGGGGGAGAGAACATCGTCGCTGACGCGCTCGCCGTTTATGTACGGCTCCGACGACCCCAGACCGCAGATATAGAGTACGGCGCGCCTGACCTTGCCGCCGACGTCGAACGTCTTGCGCAGGTAGCGGGCCGCGAGGCGGGTGTTGCCCTGATCCGTCTCGCCCTTGTTCGACATGGCGTTCTCGCCGATCCACTCGGCCTGCCACTCCGCAGGGTCGAGGATGCCCATAGACCAGCAGACGGGGTCGCTCCAGCGGCCTTCGCCGAGGGTCGTGCTTACCTTCACACGCCAGAAATATTTTTTGCGCGACAGGAGCGTGGGCCCCTCGTATTCGACGAGGATCGAGCGGTCGGAGATCACCGTGCCTGAGTCCCATACGAGATCCTTGCCGCGTTTGAGGTCGGATTCCGACATGGCTACCTGTATGCGGTACGATGTCTGGGTGACGTCGTTGGCGTCGGATACGATATTCCACGAGAAGAGGGGGCGCGGGGACTCTATGCCCTCGGGGTCGGCCTTCATGTCGGTCAGCAGGCGCTCCACCCTCGCAGGCGCGGCTGCGGGGCAGGAGTACGTACCTCCCAAGAGGAGTAGCACGACGAACAGCAGGATTTGTTTTTTCATCATGATGCGTATTTTAGTACGGGTTGGTTTTCACAAAAATACGCAAATAATCCGTTCGGCGGACTGCAGGATGTGATTTTGGTTATGGCCAAAATGATCGTGCCGCATGCGGCCGGCGGCAGAAGCCGTCAGCGGCTGCCGAAGTATAGGAATACCATGCCTATTATGATCAGTGCGAGGTCGAGGGCCTTGGCGCGCAGGTTCCGTTCGCGGAAGAGCAGGGCGCCGCAGGCGAACGATACCACCACCGACCCGCGGCGTATCATCGAGACCACGGAGATCATGGCGTCCGCGTCGCTCAGGGCGACGAAGTAGGCCATGTCGGCCGCCGTGAGCAGGATCGAGATCATCGGTATGGCCCATGACCAATGGAAACGGGTCGAGCTGCGGTGGCGCGGCAGCCACATCGCCGCCATGACCAGAAGCATGATGCCGAGCTGGTAGAGGTTGTACCAACCCTGCACGAAGAGGGGCGGCAGGTGCTGCATGAGGTAGCGGTCGTAGAGGCCGCTGGCGGCGCCGAGCAGCGCTGCGGCCGCCACGCATACGATCCATACGTTGTGGCGGAAGTCGATGCCCTCGCGGCGGCCGGCGCGGCTCAGCATGAAGAGCGACACTACGGCCAGCGCCACACCCGTCCATTGCATGCCGTTGAGCCTCTCGCCGAAAACTATCAAGGCGCCCACGAGCACCATGACGGGGCGTGTGGCGTTGATGGGGCCGACGATGGTGATGGGGAGGTTCTTGATGCCGTAGTACCCGAATGCCCACGACGAGAGTACGATCACGGCCTTCATGGCGACGAGCATGTGGTCGTGCGCCGTACCGAGGGGTATGTCGTATGCCGTGCCGTCGAACCATCCGCTGCCGCATAGCGCCGATATGATCGCGGGCAGGAATATGAGGGACGAGAATAGGGTGTTGAGCAGCAGTACCGCGGGTACGGAGTTGCCGCGCAGGGCCTGTTTCTTGGCCACGTCGTAGAAGCCCAGCAGCAGGGCCGAGAGGAATGCGAGGATCAGCCACATGATGCGAAAGGTTTTGCCGCGGGGCCTATGCCGTGAGCATCCCGATGATGAGGCATACGGCGAGCAGCGTGCTGGCAAGACCGTTGAGCGTGCCGAAGGCTATGCCTATGTTTTTCTGGTGCCCGGGGGTGACGAGTATGTGCTCCGTTACGAGCAGCGCCACGAACAGGGCCGCGCCCGTCCATGTCCATGCGCTTGCCGGCAGCATCGTGACGAACCATGCGAGGGCGGCGACGCTCACCGCGTGCAGTGCGATGCTTATGTTGAGGGCGGTGCGCACCGAGAAGCGTGCCGGAATGGAGTGCAGGCCGTGCGCGCGGTCGAAGTCACGGTCCTGAAGCGCGTATATTATGTCGAAGCCGCCGCACCACGTCATCACCAGCAGGGCCAGCACGCAGGGCGCGAGGGCGAAGCGTCCCGTCACGGCGATGTAGGCGCCGACGGGGGCTATCGAGAGCGAGAGTCCGAGTACGAGATGCGCGAGCGAGGTGAAACGCTTGCAGTAGCTGTACGACATTATGACGAATAGCGCCACGGGTGACAGTACGGCCGTGAGGCGGTTTATCGTCGAGGCGGCAATGATGAAGAGCACGGCGTTTATGATGACGAACCACAGCGCCGCGCGGGGCGATACCTTGCCTGCGGGGATCTCGCGGCCTGCCGTGCGGGGGTTCTCGGCGTCGATGCGGCGGTCGGCCCAGCGGTTGAAGCCCATGGCGACATTGCGGGCGAAGACCATGCACAGCACCACCTGTACCAGCAGTGTGAGCCACCATACGGGGGCGGAGTTGTCGGCGCGGCCGAAGCCTGTCTCGCGCAGGGCGTAGACGAATGACGTGAGGGCGAACGGCATGGCGAAAATCGTATGTGCGAACTTCACCAGACCTGCGTATTTCGATACGGGATTCATGACTCGGTGTATGGAAAATTATTTGCGGGGGCAAAGATAGTGAAAGGTGAGAGCAGAAAAAACAAGCTCGCTTGATTTTTTATGCCGAACCGCCTCCTGTCTAAGGCGAAGCCAAAGATAGTGAAAGGTGAGAGCAGGAAAAATAAGCTCGCTTGATTTTTTATACTGAACCGCATCCTGTCTAAGGCGAAGCCAAAGATACGGAAAGGTGAGAGCAGGAAAAACAAGCTCGCTTGATTTTTTATGCCGAACCGCATCCTGTCTAAGGCGAAGCCAAAGATAGCGAAAGGTG
>CASFQF010000014.1 GCA_949296635.1 uncultured Alistipes sp.
CGGTTGATGTCGATGTCCGCCTGGGCGTCGATCCGCGCAAGGCGAACCAGATGGTCCGCGGCGTTGTAACGCTCCCGCACGGAACCGGCAAGACGGTGCGTGTTCTCGTACTCTGTACGCCCGAGAAGGAGGCCGAGGCGAAAGCCGCAGGCGCCGACTATGTAGGTCTCGACGAGTATGTCGAGAAGATCAAGGGCGGATGGACCGATGTGGATGTCATCATCTGCACCCCGAATGTGATGGGTAAGGTCGGTGCCTTGGGACGTATCCTGGGTCCGCGCGGCCTGATGCCGAACCCCAAGACGGGTACGGTAACGATGGAGGTCGGCAAGGCTGTCGGCGAGGTGAAGGCCGGAAAGATCGACTTCAAGGTCGACAAGTACGGTATCATCCACACCTCTGTGGGTAAGATCTCGTTCACTCCCGAGCAGATCGTAGACAATGCGAAGGAGGTCATAAACACTATCATCAAGCTGAAGCCGTCTGCCGCCAAGGGCGCATACGTGTTGAGCATCTATCTCTCGACGACGATGAGCCCCGGTTTGCAGATCGATCCCAAGTCAGTAGAAACCAAGTAAAAGAAGGAGGATAACGATATGACAAGAGAAGAGAAACTGGCCGTGATCAACGGTCTTACGGAGCAGCTCAATCAGTACCCTCACTTCTACATTACCAACATCGAGTCTTTGAACGCCGAGCAGACCGCCTCGCTGCGCCGCAAGTGCTTCGAGAACGGCATCAAGCTGGTCGTTGTGAAGAATACGCTGTTGACGAAGGCTCTGGAGCGTGCCGAGAAGGCCGAGGCGGAGCTGGTCGGAGTACTCGAGGGTTCTACATCGGTGATGTTCGCCGAAACGGGTAAGGCGCCCGCCGTAGTTATAAAGGAGTTCCGCAAGTCATGCGACAAGCCGGTATTGAAGGCTGCGTATGTCGAGGGGTGCGTATATGTGGGCGACAATCAGATCGAGACGCTTTGCAACATCAAGAGCCGCGAGGAGCTCATCGGCGACATCGTATCGCTGCTGCAATCTCCGGCGAAGAATGTTATTTCCGCATTGCAGGCTAATGCGGGTCAGAAGATTGCCGGCTTAGTGAAGGCACTCGAAGAGAGAAACAATTAATCAAAACAAAAACAAAATTTAAAAAAAGTTATACAACTATGGCAGATGTAAAGGTATTAGCTGAAGAATTGGTAAATTTGACAGTTAAGGAGGTAAATGAATTGGCTACTATCCTCAAGGAGGAGTATGGTATCGAGCCGGCTGCTGCCGCTGTCGCAGTCGCTGCACCTGCCGCTGCAGGTGAGGCTGCCGTTGCCGAGAAGAGCACGTTCGATGTAATTCTGGTTAACGCAGGTCAGGCAAAGCTTCAGGTTATCAAGGCCGTTAAGGACATCGCAGGTCTTTCGCTGGGCGATGCCAAGGCTCTGGTAGACGGTGCACCCAAGGCCGTTAAGGAGGGCGTTTCGAAGGAGGAGGCCGAGTCTGTAAAGGCTACTCTTGAGGAGGCTGGTGCTGAAGTTGAGGTTAAGTAGTTACTTTGCTTATAAAGTTTCAGACAACTCGGGTATAGAGCTTACACGCCCGTGTAAGCCCTATACCTTTTCTGGTCTAAAGTTCGGGAGTGCCGTCGGAGCTGTGCCCGTCCTTTAGGGTTTTATGATGCTCTCAATGTGTATGGTACTTGCACTGAGGGCATTAGCGGGATAAAGAGAATCCCGTTTTTCGGGGTGCGCACCCCGTGAGTACTCACACTTCAACAAAACTGATTTAAGATGTCCACATCAAAACAACAACAAAGAATTAGCTTCTCTACGGTCAAGAACAGGGTTCCCTATCCCGACCTGCTGGAGGTACAGCTTAAATCATTCCGCGATTTTTTCCAGATGGACACTACGGCCGAGAACCGCAAGAACGAGGGCCTCTACAAAGTGTTTCAGGAGAATTTTCCCATTACCGACACCCGGAACAACTTCGTTCTGGAGTTCATCGACTACTATATCGACCCGCCCCGTTACTCGATTGAGGAGTGTCTCGAGCGCGGTCTCACATACAGCGTGCCCCTGAAGGCGAAACTGAAGCTGTATTGCACCGACGACGAACACGAGGATTTCGGCGTCGTGGTGCAGGACGTCTATTTCGGCACGATACCCTACATGACCGAGCGCGGCACGTTCGTCTTCAACGGTGCCGAACGTGTCATCGTATCGCAGTTGCACCGCTCGCCGGGCGTATTCTTCGGCCAGAGCATGCACACCAACGGCACGAAACTCTATTCGGCGCGTATCATCCCCTTCAAGGGTTCGTGGATAGAGTTCGCTACGGACATCAACAACGTTATGTACGCCTATATCGACCGCAAGAAGAAGTTGCCCGTCACGACTCTTCTGCGTGCCATAGGCTTCGAGACCGACCAGCAGATCCTCGAGATATTCGATCTGGCCGACGAGGTGAAGGTCACCAAGAGCAACCTGAAGAAGGCCGTGGGCCGCAAGCTGGCGGCGCGCGTGCTGTCGAGCTGGGTCGAGGACTTCGTGGACGAGGATACGGGCGAGGTTGTCTCTATCGAGCGTAACAACGTCATCGTCGACCGTGAGGTGGAGCTCACGGAGGAGCACATCGACGCCATCATAGAGAGCGGCGCCAAGACCATCCTGCTGCACAAGGAGAATGCGTCGGGCATCGACTTCTCGATCATATACAACACCCTGCAGAAGGATCCCTGCAACTCCGAAAAGGAGGCCGTCGTCTATATCTACAGGCAGCTGCGCGCCTCGGAGCCGCCCGATGAGGCTACGGCCCGCGACGTCATAGACAAGCTCTTCTTCTCGGACAAGCGTTACGATCTGGGCAATGTAGGCCGTTACCGCATAAATACGAAGCTGAATCTCGACATCGACCCCTCGATCCGCATACTTACGCGCGAGGATATTATCGAGATAATCAAATACCTCATCCAGCTCATCAACTCGAAGGCCGAGGTGGATGACATCGACCACCTGTCGAACCGCCGCGTGCGTACCGTGGGCGAGCAGCTGGCAAACCAGTTCTCGGTAGGATTCGTTCGCATGGCCCGCACCATCCGCGAGAGGATGAACGTGCGCGACAACGAGGTCTTCACGCCTGTGGACCTGATCAACGCCAAGACGCTGTCGAGCGTGGTCAACTCGTTCTTCGGCACGAGCCAGCTCTCGCAGTTCATGGACCAGATCAACCCGCTGGCCGAGATCACGCACAAGCGCCGTCTTTCGGCGCTGGGCCCGGGCGGTCTGTCGCGTGACCGTGCCGGATTCGAGGTGCGCGACGTGCACTACACGCACTACGGACGTCTCTGCCCGATCGAGTCTCCCGAAGGCCCGAACATCGGTCTTATCTCGTCGCTGTGCGTCTATGCCAAGATTTCGGATATGGGCTTCATCGAGACCCCGTACCGTTCTGTTGCGGACGGCAAGGTCGACATGGACAACTCGCATATCAAATACTACTCGGCGGAGGCCGAGGACGGACATGTCGTGGCGCAGTCGAACGAGCCCATCGACGACGAGGGCAACTTCATCAACGGCGACCGCATCAAGGCGCGCGAGGGTGCCGATTTCCCCGTCGTCACGGCCAAGGACGTGACGCTGATGGACGTGGCCCCGAACCAGATAGCCTCTATCGCCGCCAGCCTGATCCCCTTCTTGGAGCACGACGATGCCAACCGAGCCCTCATGGGATCGAACATGATGCGTCAGGCCGTGCCCCTGATCACGTGCGAGGCCCCCATCGTGGGTACCGGCATCGAGAAGGACATGATTATCGACAGCCGCATACAGATCGTCGCCGAGGGCGAGGGCGAGGTTGTCTTTGCCGACGCCACGAAGATAGAGATCAAGTATGAGCGTACGGAGGAGGAGCGCATCTGTTCGTTCGACCCCGAGGTCACGACCTACATGCTGCCGCGATTCCGCCGTACGAACCAGAATACCACGGTGACGCTGAAGCCGACCGTATTGACGGGCGAGCACGTCACGAAGGGCCAGATCCTTACGGAGGGCTACTCGACGCAGAACGGCGAGCTGGCTCTGGGCCGCAACCTGAAGGTGGCGTTCATGCCGTGGAAGGGTTACAACTTCGAGGATGCAATCGTAATATCGGAGCGTATACAGCGTGAGGATATATTCACGTCGGTACACGTGGACGAGTATATCATGGAGGTGCGCGACACCAAGCGCGGTGTCGAGGAGCTCACCTCGGACATACCCAACGTGAGCGAGGACGCCACGAAGGACCTCGATGCCAACGGTATCATACGTATCGGCGCGGAGGTTAACCCGGGCGACATCCTCATCGGCAAGATCACGCCCAAGGGCGAGAGCGATCCTTCGCCGGAGGAGAAGCTGCTGCGTGCGATCTTCGGCGACAAGGCCGGCGACGTGAAGGATGCGTCGCTCAAGGCGCAGCCGTCGCTGCACGGTGTGGTCATCGACACCAAGCTCTACAGCCACGCCCAGAAGGAGAAGAAGAGCAAGGCTGCGGAGCGTGCGCAGCTCGAGCAGCTCGACGAGAAGTTCGCCGGAGAGATTGCCGAGCTGACGAAGGTGCTGGTAGGCAAACTGTGGACGCTCGTCGAGGGCAAGGTTGTAGCCAACGTATCGGATTACTTCGGTGTGGAGCTTTACGCCCCGGGTACGAAGTTCTCGCAGAAGATGCTCGAGGATATAGCCATGCGCGACAAGGACGAGAAGACGGGCGTTGTTACGGGCTACCTGAACCTCGGAAGCTGCAAGTGGACGGGGGACGAGCACCTCGATTCGCTTATCGAGACAACCGTGAACAACTATATCATCGAGTGGAAACGGGCCGACGCCCGCATCAAGCGCGAGAAGTACAACCTTACCAACGGCGACGAGCTTCCCACGTCGGGTGTTATCCAGATGGCGAAGGTCTACATCGCCAAGAAGCGCAAGCTCAAGGTGGGAGACAAGATGGCGGGACGCCACGGTAACAAGGGTATCGTAGCGAAAGTCGTGCGCGACGAGGACATGCCGTTCCTCGAGGACGGTACCATCGTCGACATATGTCTGAACCCGCTGGGTGTGCCTTCGCGTATGAACCTCGGACAGATCTACGAGACCGTGCTCGGATGGGCGGGCCGTGAGCTGGGCCTGAAGTTCGCCACCCCGATCTTCGACGGCGCGTCGCTCGACCAGATCAACGAGTATACGGCCAAGGCGGGCATCCCGCGCAGCGGCCGCACCTACCTCTACGACGGCGGTACGGGCGAGAAGTTCGACCAGCCGGCTACGGTGGGCGTGATCTACATGCTCAAGCTGGGCCACATGATCGACGACAAGATGCACGCCCGTTCGATCGGTCCCTACTCGCTCATCACGCAGCAGCCTCTGGGCGGTAAGGCACAGTTCGGAGGCCAGCGTTTCGGAGAGATGGAGGTCTGGGCTCTTGAGGGCTTCGGCGCCGCCAACATCCTTCAGGAGATCCTCACCATCAAGTCGGATGACGTGATGGGCCGTGCGAAGGCTTACGAGGCTATCGTCAAGGGCGACAACCTGCCCAAGCCGGGTGTTCCGGAGGCCATGAACGTGCTGCTGCACGAGCTGCGCGGTCTGGCCCTTTCGGTGAAACTCGAATAAGATGAAGGTGTGGTACAATTAAAGTAAAGATTTCGAAATTATGGCAATCAAAGATAACAAGCAGTCGAACGGTTACAGCCGCATTTCGATCGGTCTGGCCTCTCCCGAGGAGATTCTGGCGCAGTCGAGCGGCGAGGTGCTGAAACCCGAGACCATCAACTACCGTACCTACAAGCCCGAGCGCGACGGACTCTTCTGCGAGCGTATCTTCGGCCCCGTGAAGGATTACGAGTGCCACTGCGGCAAGTACAAGCGTATACGTTACAAGGGTATCGTGTGCGACCGCTGCGGTGTGGAGGTGACCGAGAAGAAGGTGCGCCGCGAGCGTATGGGCCACATCTCGCTGGTGGTGCCGGTGGTGCATATATGGTACTTCCGTTCGCTGCCCTCGAAGATAGGCTACCTGCTGGGTATCCCGACCAAGAAGCTCGAGGCCATCATCTATTACGAGCGTTACGTGGTCATCAACGCCGGTGCCGCTGCCGAGCAGGGCATCGAGCGTCTGCAGACGCTGGCCGAGAAGGAGTACCTCGACGTTCTGGCCGCCCTGCCCAAGGGCAATCAGGCTCTGGACGACAGCGACCCCGACAAGTTCGTCGCCAAGATGGGCGGCGAGGCCATCTACGACCTGTTGAAGGCCGTGGATCTGGATTCCATGTCGTACGCTCTGCGCCACAAGGCCTCGACGGAGACTTCGCAACAGCGCAAGAGCGAGGCCTTGAAGCAGCTTAACGTGATAGAGTCGTTCCGCGCCTCGAACGGGCTGAACAGGCCCGAGTGGATGGTGTTGAGCGTGATACCCGTGATCCCGCCCGAGCTGCGCCCCTTGGTGCCGCTGGACGGCGGACGTTTCGCCACGTCGGACCTGAACGACCTCTACCGCCGTGTCATCATCCGCAACAACCGTCTGAAGCGTCTGATCGAGATCAAGGCTCCGGAGGTGATCCTGCGCAACGAGAAGCGTATGCTTCAGGAGGCCGTTGACTCGCTCTTCGACAACTCGCGCAAGAGCAACGCCGTGAAGAACGAGAGCAACCGTCCGCTCAAGTCGCTGTCGGATTCGCTCAAGGGCAAGCAGGGCCGCTTCCGCCAGAACCTTCTGGGAAAGCGTGTCGACTACTCGGCCCGTTCGGTCATCGTCGTGGGCCCCGAGCTCAAGATGCACGAGATGGGTATCCCGAAGGATATGGCGGCCGAGTTGTACAAGCCGTTCGTTATCCGCAAGCTCATCGAGCGCGGCATCGTCAAGACCGTGAAGTCGGCAAAGAAGATCATCGACCGCAAGGATCCCGTAATATGGGGCATTCTGGAGAATGTCATCAAGGGCCACCCCGTACTGATGAACCGCGCCCCGACGCTTCACCGTCTGGGTATACAGGCCTTCCAGCCCAAACTTATCGAGGGCAAGGCCATGCAGCTCCACCCGCTGGCATGTACGGCATTCAACGCCGACTTCGACGGTGACCAGATGGCCGTCCACCTGCCGCTGGGCAATGCCGCCATACTGGAGGCGCAGCTGCTCATGCTCGGATCGCACAACGTGCTCAACCCCGCCAACGGCGCCCCCATCACGGTGCCGTCGCAGGATATGGTGCTCGGACTCTACTATATCACCAAGCCGCGCAAGGGCAGCAAGGGTGAGGGACTTGTCTTCTACGGGCCGGAGGAGGCGATCATCGCCTACAACGAGAAGCGTGCCGACCTGCACGCCATCGTCAAGTGCGTCGTGCGCGACGTGGACGAGAACGGCAAGCCGTTCGAGGAGCTGAAGGAGACCACCATCGGCCGCATCCTCTTCAACCAAGTGGTGCCCGAGGAGGTAGGGTATATCAATACGGTGCTCACGAAGAAGTCGCTGCGCGACATCATCGCCGTGGTGCTGAAGAAGGCCGGTGCCGACAAGGTTGCCAACTTCCTCGACGACATCAAGAACATGGGTTACCGTATGGCCTTCCAAGGCGGTCTGTCGTTCAACCTCGACGCCGTGGTCATCCCCGATTCGAAGCAGAAGCTCGTGCAGGAGGGCTACGACAAGGCCGACGCCATCATGGAGGACTACAACATGGGTCTTATCACCAACAACGAGCGCTACAACCAGATAATCGACGTCTGGACCAACATAAACAACAAGCTCACCAAGGAGGTGATCGACACGCTGGTCAAGGATCAGGACGGCTTCAACCCCGTCTACATGATGCTCGACTCGGGAGCCCGTGGTTCGAAGGAGCAGATCCGTCAGCTGTCGGGTATGCGAGGCCTTATGGCCAAGCCGCAGAAGTCGGGTGTCGAGGGCGGTCAGCAGGTTATCGAGAACCCGATCCTCTCGAACTTCAAGGAGGGCCTTTCTGTGCTCGAGTACTTCGTCTCTACGCACGGCGCCCGCAAGGGTCTTGCCGATACGGCGTTGAAGACGGCCGACGCGGGTTACCTGACACGCCGTCTGGTGGACGTGGCGCAGGACGTCATCATCAACGAGGAGGATTGCGGCACGCTGCGCGGCCTGACGGCTACGGCCATCAAGCGCAACGACGACGTTGTGCAGACGCTCTATGACCGCATTCTGGGCCGCACGGCTCTCAACGACGTGATCCACCCGATTACGGGCGAGGTTATGTGCAGGGCCGGTGAGGAGATTACCGAGAGCATCGCCGAGGCAATCGAGAAGTCGCCGCTGGAGTCTGTCGAGATACGTTCGGTATTGACGTGCGAGTCGCGTCACGGCGTATGCGCGAAGTGCTACGGCCGCAACCTTGCCACGGCACGCATGGTGCAGAAGGGCGAGGTGGTCGGCGTCATCGCGGCGCAGTCTATCGGCGAGCCGGGTACGCAGCTTACGCTCCGTACGTTCCACGTGGGAGGTGTCGCCGGCGGTACGGCTGTCGAGACCAACGTCGTGTCGAAATACGAAGGACGTCTGGAGATCGACGAGTTGCGCACCATCAAGGGCAAGCACTCGAACGGCAGCACGGTAGACATAGTCATCTCGCGCCAGTCGGAGTTCCGCATCGTCGACCCCAAGACCGAGATCGTGCTCTATACCCACAGCCTGCCTTACGCCGCGGTGCTCTACATGGCCGACGGCGCCGAGGTGAAGAAGGGCGACCTGATCTGCGAGTGGGATCCCTACAACGCCGTTATCATCGCCGAGAGCGAGGGTAAGGTCGTATACGACAGCGTGATCGAGGGTGTCACCTACCGTGACGAGCGCGACGAGCAGACGGGCCTGTCGGAGAAGGTGGTCATCGAGTCGAAGGACCGCACGAAGAACCCCGTCATCCGTATCGTCAACAAGGAGGGCGAGGACGTCAGGTCGTACAACCTGCCCGTGTCGGCCCACATCATGGTCAAGGACAACTCGAAGATCAAGGCCGGCGATATTCTTATCAAGATCCCGCGTGCCGTGGGCAAGACCGGCGGCGATATTACGGGAGGTCTGCCGCGCGTTACGGAGCTCTTCGAGGCGCGCAACCCGTCGAACCCCGCAATCGTGTCGGAGATCGACGGCGAGGTATCGTTCGGCAAGATCAAGCGTGGCAACCGCGAGATCATCATCACCTCGAAGCAGGGCGACGTAATGAAGTATCTGGTGCCGCTGTCGCGTCAGATCGTGGTTCAGGAGAACGACTACGTGAAGGCCGGCATGGCGCTGTCGGACGGTGCCATCACCCCGAGCGACATCCTGCGCATACTCGGCCCCACGAAGGTGCAGGAGTACATCGTCAACGAGGTGCAGGAGGTCTACCGCATGCAGGGCGTGAAGATCAACGACAAGCATTTCGAGGTGATCGTGCGCCAGATGATGAGCAAGGTGAAGATCGAGGACCCTGGAGACTCGCGTTTCTTCGAGGACCAGATAGTGGACAAGTGGGAGTTCATGGATGTGAACGACGAACTCTACGACAAGGTTGTCGTGGAGGATGCCGGCGATTCGCAGAACGTGCAGCCCGGACAGATCATCTCTATGCGCAAGCTGCGTGACGAGAACTCGTCGCTCAAGCGCCGTGACCTGAAACCGGTGAAGGTGCGCGACATCGTGCCCGCGACGTCGAACCAAGTTCTTCAGGGTATCACCCGCGCCGCACTGCAGACCTCGAGCTTCATATCGGCCGCCTCGTTCCAAGAGACGACGAAGGTGCTCAACGAGGCTGCCATACAGGGCAAGGTCGACCCGCTGGAGAACCTCAAGGAGAACGTTATCTGCGGACACCTGATTCCGGGCGGAACGGGCCTGCGCGAGTACGACAATCTGGTCGTAGGCTTGAAGGCGGATCTGGACAGCCTGCAGAACGATAGCGTGAGTGCGGCCGAATAGCGCGGCCGTGCGAAGGAAAGAAGACGTGGCGCCCGCCTGTGCGGATGCCACGTCTTCTTTTATGTGTATGTGTGTGGGGGAGGGAGGGCGTTACGGGGTCTCGTGCACGCGGCGTTGCACGGCGGCGTTGCACGGCGGCGAAAATAGAGGTGCAGGACTTACTGCATGACTTTATTTAGTATATTTGCGGCCGATTCGAAAAGTGATGAGAGGAATGGATACGGTAGAGACCCTTAAAACATTGCGGGGGCATCTGATGCTTCTCGGCGCGGCGGTATTGTGGGGCTGCAACGCCCCCATGATAAAGGACCTTCAGAGTCTCGGCGTGCCGGCATTGGCCGTGGCCGACATGCGTGCCGTGGGTGCCGCCGCGGCATTCTGGACGGCGTCGCTTTTCGTCGGGGGCGGCGAGCGGGTTTCGGTGTCGATGCTGGGGCGGCTGTGTGTGGCCGGCATACTCTGCATCGTGCTCAACCAAGTGCTCTTTACCGTCGGGGTAACCTATACGTCGCCTATCGACGCCACGGTCATAGCCACCATGCTCCCTATCGTTACGATGATCTTCTCGGCCATAATCCTCAAGGAGGCGGTCACGGGGGTAAAACTCGCGGGTATCATGGTCGGCGCTGCAGGCGCCGTGACGCTGGTTGTCGGGGGCGGCGGCCTCGGGGGCGGCGGCCTCGCGGGCGATGCGCTCTGCTTTACGGCACAGGTGAGCTGTGCGCTCTACATGGTCATCTTCAGCAATACGATACACCGTTACAGCGTGGTGACGCTTATGAAGTGGCTGTTCCTCTTTGCGGCTGTCATCGTGACGATGGTCACGTGGCCCACGGTGGCGGCGGTGGACTACGCGGCACTGCCGCTGCGGGCATGGGGCGAGATCCTCTTCATCGTCTTCGGCGGCACGTTCGTGTCGTATATCTTCTTCACGGGCGGGCAGAAACTGCTCCGGCCGACGGTGGTGAGCATGTACAACTACGTGCAGCCTGTCGTGGCGACGGTGCTGTCCGTGGCGATGGGTGTGGGCAGCTTCGGCTGGGGGAAACTTGCGTCGATGGCTATGGTCTTCGGCGGGGTCTATATCGTCACCCATGCGAAGAATTCTGCCGCCAAGGGGTGATTTTTTGAGAAAATTCGTATATTTGTAGTCGGCGTCCCGCGGACGCATGATGGCTCTATAGTTCAAGGGATAGAACGAGGGTTTCCTAAACCCTAAATTCGCGTTCGAGTCGCGGTGGAGCTACAACCTTGAAGTGTGAGAAGGTTCCCCGCAGGGGGATAAGCGTATGTAGTGACGGCTGTATACGCTTTTGTTTTTTCCTGTGGGGTTTGTTTCGAATGTTTCATTCACGCGGCGGCCGCCATGCGGCCGCGTGACAAATAAATGATTTGCTTATGAGAGTTTTCAGGGGAGTTAAGGATCTGGGCGATCTCGACGGCGCACTGCGCGAGGCTTTCGAGATCAAGGCCGACCGTTTCAAGTACCAGCATCTGGGCCGCAACAGGACTGCGCTGCTCATATTCTTCAACAACAGCCTGCGCACGCGCCTCAGCACGCAGAAGGCGGCGATGAACCTCGGCATGAATGTCATCGTGCTCGACGTGAATCAAGGGGCGTGGAAGCTCGAGACCGAGCGCGGCGTGGTGATGGACGGAGACAAGAGCGAGCACCTGCTGGAGGCGATCCCCGTCATGGGATGCTACTGCGACATTATAGGCGTGCGGTCGTTCGCCCGCTTCGAGAGCCGCGAGGATGATTACAATGAGAAGATACTCAATCAGTTCATACAGTATTCGGGCCGTCCCATATTCTTCATGGAGAGTGCTACGGTGCACCCGTTGCAGAGTTTCGCCGACCTGATCACCATCGAGGAGTACAAGGAGCGCAAGCGCCCGAAGGTGGTAATGACATGGGCTCCGCACCCGAAGGCGCTGCCGCAGGCCGTGCCCAACTCGTTCGCCGAGTGGATGAACGCCGCCGATGTCGACTTCGTGGTGACGCACCCCGAAGGGTATGAGCTCGACCCGCAGTTCGTGGGCGGCGCGCGCGTCGAGTACGACCAGATGAAGGCCTTGGAAGGGGCAGATTTCGTCTATGCCAAGAACTGGAGCTGCCCGGGCGTGACACGCCCCGAGGATTACGGCAAGGTCCTGAATATGGACATGGGCTGGACGGTGGGGGCGCGCCAGATGGCCGTGACGAACAATGCGCGTTTCATGCACTGCCTGCCCGTGCGCCGCAACATGATCGTCACGGACGAGGTTATCGAGGGTCCGCGCTCGGTGGTGATACCCGAGGCCGCCAACCGCGAGATCTCGGCGACGGTGGTGCTCAAACGTATGCTTGAGAACCTTTGACGTACGTCATATCACCATCGAACGGCCCCATACATTCGGTACGGGGCCGTTTTTATTGAGTCAGGACTCCGTCATGCCGGTTTCGGGACCGGTACCGTCACTTGATCCCGAGGGCCGCGAGGGGTATGCGTGCAAGGTAAATCGAGGCGTTGGGCGTCTCGTGCGACGAGTAGTAGCTTACCCACAGCGTGCCATCCTCGACGAGCAGGCCCGGGTAGCTGGTGTCGCCGCCCGAGGGCAGGAGCATGACCTCTTGGAACTGTCCGTCGGCCGTGCCTTTATACAGTGCGGTCTTGCAGGCCGAGGGTATGTAGTAGCTGCGCGAGCCGGCTATTACGGTACCGTCACCGAGGACAAGGAAGTCGGGGCCGCCCACACGGAACTCCATCTTGGAGAACTTCCAATCGGTAAAGGGTGCCTCGCTTACGCCCCAATATCCCATCGTGTCGCCCTTGTCGCGGCGGACCATCATCGCCATGCGTCCGTCGGGAAGCATACGTACGGTCGTCTCGTTGGGGAAGCCGTCGATGGGGAGTGCGGTGACATGGTCGTAATGTATGCCGTCGCGTGTGGAGACAAGGTGCAGGTCGGCGCCGCCGTCGGGGCGCATGGCATAGTTTACGCCGTAGCCCGTCTTCCCGTCCCACATCACGCGCCACAGCCAATCGGTGCCGCTTGAGGCCGCGGCGTCGAGTATGGCGTCCTCCGGCGCGGTGAAGGTGCGGCCGTCCTTCGAAAAGAGCACCTGCGGGATGCGTCCCACGATCCGGCGGTCGCGGTATATCGAGCCGCCGGCGACGACCATAAGCCGCCCGTCGGGCGTGACGGAGAGTTTCGGGTCCCGCAGGTCGTAGCCCGTCTTGCCGATGAGGGGCAGGGCCTCCCATCGGTCGCCGTCGTCGGATACGAGGATGCGTATCTTGCCTTCGGCGTTGCCCTGCTCGTCGAATATGTGCGTTACCCCCTCGCGGAAGGAACAGTAGTAACGCCCCTTGAAGCGTATGAGCGAGGTGAAGGCGCAGTGCGACCCGTTGTCCCAGATCTTTTGTACGCTGTAATTTATCTGCTGTGCCTCGGCCGGCGCGGCGGGTATGGCCGCAAGGATGGCGAGGCCCATCGTGATGAGGATTTTTCGTATCATGGCGTTCGTTTTTTGGTGCGGGCTCTTCCGCGTACGGTAAAAAAGCAAAGCACCGCCGCATGCGGGCGATGCTTTGCAAAAGTAATGTTTTTTTGCCGTGTTGCAACGGCAAGAAGGGATATTCTTCTTTTGCCGCATGCGTTTTTTGTCTCGTGCGGCGCGCTGCCGGCGGCGGGCTATCTGCCCTCCTCGTCGAGCAGGGTGGTCCTGTGCTTGATATATTTCAATATGAGATATATCACCAGCATGGCGGCCGAGGCTATGGCGAGCACGCCGATGCGGGGCGTGACGCCCGTAACCAGATCGCCTATGGCCTCCATGAGCCAGAAGACGAGGATCAGCGCCAACAGGCCGTTCTTCTCCTTTTTGATCACCTTCTTCCAGCTGAAGGGGAGTTTCGGGGCAACGTATCCCTTCATTCTGGGAATGAAGCAGGGGGTCTTGTCGGCCCAGTCGGTATATACCGAGCCGAATTTCTTTGTGAGGAACTGCTCCTCGGCGAATATGATACGCTCGTAGTAGACCCAGAAGAGAAGTACGAACGAGACGATGAACCACAGGTTCATCGTGAGCATCGCGATTCCGAGCCACATGAGGAAGTTGCCTACGTAGAGCGGGTTGCGCACTATCGAGTAGAGTCCCGTGGTGTTGAGCTGGTCGGCGACCTGTTCGGCGACGTTGCGGCCCGAGGTGTTGGCGGGGGTATAGCCCACGGTGAAGGCTCGCACGGCCAGACCTATGAACGAGACGGCGAAACAGAGGATCTCGTAGCGTACGAGCTGCAGCGACGGCGCGCCGTTGACGACGTACTCGGGGTTATTGATGCGGGTGAAGATGTACTCGCACACGCCCAAGACCAGAATAATCAGGGGCAGCGTGCCTCTGAATCGGAAAAGCCATACGCCCTGCTTCTCCATTTCGTTTTTCATTGCCATAGTCGAAGTCTGTTTTTCGGGGGCAAAAATAGTGATTTATATGCAAAAAAACATTTCGCGGCCGCATTTTTCGCCGTTGCGGGCCGTAATGTTCGGCGGCGGGGACGGGCGGGAGAGCGGCAGAGACCGTTTTCCGGATCATGCGGATAAAAAATCCCGACAGGTGGTTGTCTCTGTCGGGATGCCTTTCTTTTCGTCGCAGTGCGGAAAGGGAGGGATTCGAACCCCCGGAGCCTCTCAGCTCATCGGTTTTCAAGACCGGCGCATTCGACCACTCTGCCACCTTTCCGGGTGCAAAAGTATGACAGATTTTCGATTCCTCCAAATTTTTACGTTGTTTTTTGCGAGATTGCACATGCGGGCCGATGTGCCGCAAAAAATGGTTCAAATGTTTGCTGTTACGAAAAAAAAGATTAATTTTACTACATAAATCAGAAAGATAACCCTTAGCATCTCAATAGTATGAACAAATCTCAATTGATCGAAGCCGTCGCGAAAGAGTTGGCTATGCCAAAGAACGAAGTCAAGAAAATCGTAGAGTCGTTGTTCAAAATATCGGTAGATAAGTTGCGCGGCGGCGAAAAGGTGGTCATATCGGGTTTCGGCGTCTTTTCCGTGGCGTTGTCGGCCGCGCGCATAGGGCGTAATCCGCGTACGGGCGCTGCGGTGAAGATCGCCCCGCGCCGCACCGTGCGTTTCCGTTCCCGCATAGACGTCGATTCGGGCGACGAGGCTTTGGGCGAGGAGCTCGAGGCGTAGCTGCGGGTCTGCATGCCGCCTGCTGTCGGGTATTGTGCCGGAATATTCCGGCACAGGGGTGTCATGTGCCTTCCGCCCCATCGGTGCGGGCGGTGTCCCGCACGCGGTCGGGTCAGTAGCGGTTGCGGCTGCTCATTTCCGCTGTCGTCTTGCGCGACTTGCGGCGCGTGGGGCCTTCGGGGTATCCGAGCGTTATGAGCAGCGGTATCCGTTTGCCGCGCGGTATGCCGAGCGCCTTGCGTACGCGCCGTTCGTTGAACCATCCTATGATGCATGTCCCCAAGCCAAGATCTGCGGCCTGAAGCGTGAAGTGGCTCACGGCGATGCCCACGTCGAGCATTGAGAACTCCTTGTCGCGTATGACGCTGCCGATGGCGGCCGTGAGGCTCATCTTCTCAAGGACTACCGCGACGATTACGGGGGCCTGCGCCGTAAAACCGTTCATGCCCATGCTTGCCGCGGCGCCGGCTATCTCCGTGCGCAGCGCCGTGTCGTCGACCACGATGAAGCGCCACGGCTGCGAATTGCAGGCCGAGGGGGCGAGGCGTGCCGCCTCGAGGCATTGGTCGATCTTTTCCGCCTCGACCGCCTGCGGGGCGTAGCGGCGGTCGCTTTGGCGCACCTTTACGAGTTCCGAGAAATCCATATCCTTATTTTTATTTGTTCCCTGTCTTCCGATTTGCGGCCGTTCCGGCGGCGGACAGCACTGCCTGTGCGCCGAGGCCTCCGGTCTTGTGCCGTTGCGTGCCGTCCTCCATGCACCGATACGCTGCGGCCCTGATGCAAATATACAAATATAATACATGCGGGGAAAATATCCTTTCGGTATCCGTCCGTAATCCCTCGGGGCCGGCCGCCGGAGGCGGTTTCAGGGGCGCATTGCGCCGTATTCGCATCTCGGGCGGCCGATGTCCATGCGGGGATATTGCATGAAACATGCCGCCGCAAATGCGGCTGACGGCGACGATTCGTCGGCAGCAGGGGCGGCCGAGATGCATATATTGCATATGCCCGCGTATGCCGCTTACGGATTGTAAGCGTTAAGCGTGCGATATTTATGCCGCTGTTTTATGCGAAAAAGGGATATTTATGCATATATATGCAGGAAAGAGCGATTTTTATCTGCCGGATATGTGTGTTAATAATAATTTTTATTAATTTTGTGGCAGTTCTCACTATTACTATAACTCAATTGTCTACGAATATGAACATGTCAGTAAAAGAGTACGTCGACCGCTTCATGGCCGACGTGATGGCAAAGAACCCGGGCGAGGTGGAGTTCCATCAGGCCGTCCGCGAGGTTGTAGAGAGTGTCGCTCCCTACGTTTTGGAGAATCCCCAATTGATAAAGATGAAGATTCTGGAGCGTATCGCAGAGCCCGAGCGCGTGGTGATGTTCCGCGTGCCGTGGGTGAACGATGCCGGCGAGATCATGATAAACAAGGGTTACCGTGTCCAGATGAACAGCGCCATAGGCCCCTATAAGGGCGGAATCCGTTTCCATGCGAGCGTGAACCTGAGCATCCTGAAGTTCCTTGCCTTCGAGCAGACTTTCAAGAACGCGCTGACGACGCTGCCCATGGGCGGCGGCAAGGGCGGCTCGGACTTCAACCCCAAGGGCAAGTCGGACATGGAGATCATGCGTTTCTGCCAGAGCTTCATGACCGAGCTGCAGCGCCACATAGGTCAGGACACCGACGTGCCCGCGGGCGATATAGGTGTCGGCGGCCGCGAGGTCGGGTATATGTTCGGACAGTACAAGCGCCTGCGCAACGAGTTCACCGGCACGCTCACGGGCAAGGGCCTCACCTTCGGCGGCTCGCTGATCCGTCCCGAGGCTACGGGCTACGGCGCCTGCTACTTCGGTGAGGCGATGCTGGCCACGCGCGGTGACTCGTACAAGGGCAAGGATGTGGTTATCTCGGGTTCGGGCAACGTGGCTCAGTATGCCGCAGAGAAGGCCATCGCGCTGGGTGCGCGCGTGCTCACCATGTCTGACTCGAACGGTTACGTATACGATCCCGACGGTATCGACAGCGAGAAGCTGCAGTACGTGTTCGAGTTGAAGAACATGCTCCGCGGCCGTATCCGCGAGTATGCCGTCAAGTATCCTACGGCGCAGTATTTCGAGGGCCAGCGTCCGTGGGGCGTGAAGTGCGACATAGCGATGCCGTGCGCCACGCAGAACGAGCTCAACGGCGAGGATGCCGCCAAGCTGGTTGCCAACGGCTGCAAGTGCGTTGTCGAGGGAGCGAACATGCCCTCTACGCCCGAGGCCATCGCCATCTTCCAGAAGGCGAAGCTGCTCTACTCGCCGGGCAAGGCGTCGAACGCCGGCGGCGTTGCCACGTCGGGCCTCGAGATGACGCAGAACTCTATGCGTCTGAAGTGGAGCGCCGAGGAGGTGGATGCCAAGCTGCACGAGATCATGAGCAAGATACACGCCGTCTGCGTCGAGTACGGTACCGAGCCCGACGGCTATATCAACTATGTGAAGGGCGCCAACATCGCGGGCTTCATGACCGTGGCCGACGCCATGCTTGCACAGGGAATCGTTTAGTTTAGTCCGTATTATAAGTATTCGTCAGCGCCGTGCGTATCCGAAAGGGATGCGCGCGGCCTTTTTTTGTGCGTCGCGAAGGACCTGCCTGACGATTAAAATGCCGGAATACGGCTGTATTCCGGCATTCGGGCGTCTGTTGCGCGTTCTGTTACTTCTCCCCGGCCTTGACTACTGCTGAGAGGGGTAAGCGCCCCTTCTTGAAGGTGATGAGGATTACGCCGCCCGAGGTGTCGCCGTAGGCATCGAACAGATGGGCGCTCTTCTGATGTATTACCATTACGGAGGCGATGTCTTCGGGTTTGATTTTGTTGACGTCGGGGATAAGGTATGTCTCCTCACTGTTGTCCGGACGGCCGAGAGTGAGCGGTTTGGCGGCCTTGGCGGGTGCGGCCGGCGAGGAGCTCCCCCTTATCCAGAATCTCGCTGTGTCCGACACGGCAGGTTCGACGGGGGCGGCTGCAGGTTTTTCGTAGCCCGAAAGAACCTCCTGCATGGTTATGGGTTTGCCGTCGCAGCTCTCGTGCAGGGTAAAGAGTATTGCGCCGTTGCTGCCGTGTTTGCCGTATATTTCCGTCGCCTTTTCGGGCATTATGGCCTTTACCGTGCGGACATAGCGCTGCCGTACCTGTTGCAGGCTGTCTATCTCGATGCCGTTTACCAGAATGATAGGGTCTGTCTTGCCGTTGGATTGAACTCCTTTTTTGGTGTTGATATTGATGATGCCGTACTCTTTGTGCAAGCCGTATCCATTGTACATTCTGAATGTGGCTATCTTGTCGGGGTCGAGTGCTGTCAGGTCGTCGCCGGATGCGACGCAGCCGTCGATGATGATTGTTTCATAGTCCTTTTCCGCAGTAGAGATCATGTACACTCTGCCGGCAAGGCCGTCGGGCAGCCCCTGCGCCGTGGCCGCCGTCGCGGAGGCGATCATAATGGCCGTTATCGCGGCGGCGAGGGCGTATATTCTCTGTTTCATGGCAATAGGGTTTTGGTCCCGATGCAAATATATGAAACGCCGTGCGATTTGGTGCCGGTGGCGTGACATGGAAATGTTAAGAAGTGTTAACGGCCGGAAAGTTTGCCGCCGAAATGATTACCTTTGCCGTAGAGAGATGTCCGGTATGAAGAATGGTGAGATGACACGGAGCCTGTTCCGCAACGTATCGCTTGCGGCGGTGGCGTCGCTGACGCTGCTGGCGGCGGTGCAGTGCGTGGGGGCGTGGCGCATATACCGCGATGCCGTGGATGCCTTCCGCAACCGTGTGGAGTCGGCCGCATACAAGAGCGTCTACGAGACCATCCGCACCGAACCCTTCGGGGAGGCGCCGTCGGGCGGCACGGAGGTCGACCTCGACGACTTCGGGCTCTACTTCACGGCCAACATGCTCGAGGCGGGGACGCTGCAGCCCTATTGCGCTGAGGTGATAGACCGCGCCGACGGCGACCGCGTTATAATAAGCCGTGGTGATCTCTCGTCGATAGAGCATCCCGCAGTCTCGGAGATTGATATAGACGACAGTGGCCGTCTGGCCTTGCGGGTGACTGTGTCGGTCCCCGTGCGGGACCTGTGGGGCGGGATGTGGGGCGTCGTGGTGCCCTCGGCGGCGATCGTGGTGCTGATGTGCGCGGTCTTTGCGCTGCTGATGCGGACGATGTTCCGGCAGAAGAGCCTCGAGGAGATGCGGCGCGACCTGACGCACAACATCACCCACGAACTGAAGACACCGATTGCCGTGGCCGCCGCCGCCAACGATGCCATGCGCAACTTCTCGGCCGACGCCGATCCCGTGCGTCGTGCGCGCTACCTCGACATCGTGGCGGCGCAGCTCTCGCAGCTCTCGTCGATGGTGGAGCATATCCTCGCCGTCTCGGTGGCAGAGCAGGAGGATATGCGTCTGCGGTGCGAGCGTTTTGCCCTGCGACCCGTGCTGGAGCAGGCCGCGGCGAAGTATGCCGCCGTGGAGAAGCGGGTCGGTTTCTCGTTCGACGTGGCGGACGACCTGTATGTTTGCGGCGACCGTTTCCACCTGTCGAACGTCGTCTCGACGCTCTTCGACAATGCGGTGAAGTATTCGGGTGCGGAGGTACGCATAGCCGTTGCGGCGCGTGAGGTGCGGCACGGCGCGGAATGCGGCGTCGAGGTCGAGGTGGCGGACAACGGCATGGGCATAGAAGCGAAGGCGCTGGATCACATATTCGAGAAATTCTACCGTGTCCCGACGGGAGACGTGCAGCGCGTGCGCGGCTACGGGCTGGGGCTCTATTATGCCCGCCGCGTGGTGGAGCGCCACGGCGGCCGCATCACGGCGCGCAGCCGCGTGGGGGAGGGTACTGCCATAACCATTGTATTGCCAGATGACGGAAAACAAAGGTAAAATACGTGTATTGCTGGTGGAGGACGAGCGGATGCTGGCCGAGATCCTTGCCGATACGCTGGGCGACCGCGGCTTCGAGGTGGCTGTCGCCTACGACGGGCGCGAGGCGCTCGAGGCGGTGCGCCATGCGTGTCCCGACGTGCTGGTGACCGACATCATGATGCCGCAGATGGACGGCTATACGCTCGTCAAACGGCTGCGCGGGGAGGGTTGCGAGGTGCCGGTGCTCTTCCTTACGGCGCGTTCGGCCACGGAGGATGTGGTGCGCGGCTTCGAGACGGGCGGCGACGATTTCCTGCGCAAGCCCTTCGCCATCGACGAACTGATCGTTCGGGTGAAGGCGCTGGCGGGGCGCCGCGGCGCTCCGGAGTGCGAGACGCTCTTCACGCTCGGCCTCTACGTGTTCGATGCCGAGCGGCGTACGCTTTCGATCGGCGGCCGAGAGTCGGTGTTGTCGGGGCGCGAGGCCGATGTGTTGGCATACCTGTGCCGCCGCCGCGGCGAGACGGTGCCGGCGGCGGCGCTCCTGCGCGAGGTGTGGGGCGACGATACGTTCTTCAACCTGCGCAGCCTCAATGTCTTCGTTTCGCGCCTGCGCCGGCATCTGGCCGAGGACCCGTCTGTCGAGATCGTGAGCCTGCGCGGCGTAGGGTACAAGTTGAGGCAGTGAATATCACGGCCGGGGTGCCGCCGAAGCCTTGCGGGGTTCGTCCCGCATGTCCGCAACGGGTGACACGGCTGTTTGCATACCCTTTCAGCCTGCGGAAGATGTAAAATAATGCGGGCTTAACATTCGTTTTTCCGGAAAAATTGTACTTTTGCCCCCAATAATTGGCTGCCGTATTGCGTTATGATTCGGAACGCTTCGGTGCATAATTGATCAAACATGCGAATATCACGAGAAAAAATCGAACACTGCGCGGTCGAGGCCGGCCGTCGCACGATACATTTAGGAGGGGCGGCGGGTCGTAGGATCCGTCGTTTTTCCCGACGTACGTGGATAATGATCGCCGTTGCCGCCGCAGTAATCGCGGGCGGCCTCTATTGGCTGCTTAAACCGGCGCCGCCGCAGCCCGTGTACCCGATAGTCGAGGTGGAGCCGGTGCAGACCTCCGATATGGAGATTTACGGCGACTATGTGGGCCGTATCCGCGCCCAGCAGTTCGTCGAGATCCGCGCCCGTGTCGAGGGCTTCCTCGAGAAGATGCTTTTCGAGGAGGGTACCTATGTGAAGAAGAACCAGCCGCTTTTCATCATCGACCCCAAACTGTACCGTGCGCGCGTAACCAAGGCCCGGGCCCAGCTCAACAAGGACAAGGCGTTGGCACTCAAGGCGGAACGAGACCTGAACCGTATCCGCCCGCTCTATGAGAACAAGGCGGCCAGCCAGCTCGATCTGGACAATGCCATCGCCGCCTCGGAGAGTGCTGCGGCCGAGGTGGAGATGAGCGAGGCCGACCTCACGCAGGCCGAAACGGCGTTGGGGTATACGACGGTAAGTTCCCCAATATCGGGTTATGTCTCGGAGCGTAATGTCGATATAGGTACGCTTGTGAGCCCCAACGGACAGTCTCTGCTGGCGACGGTAGTCAAGAGCGACACGGTGCTCATCGACTTCAGCATGACCGAGATCGACTACCTGCGCAGCAAGGCCCGTAACGTGAACTTCGGCCAGCGCGACACCACGCGCAAGTGGAACCCCTATGTGACCGTGCGTCTTGCCGACAATACCGAGTATCCGATGCGCGGTTCGGTGGATTTCGCCGACCCGCAGGTAGACCCCAATACGGGAACGTTCTCGGTGCGCGCCGAGATGCCGAATCCCGACCATGTGCTGCTGCCGGGACAGTTCGCCAAGGTGCGCGTGCTGCTCGATGTGCGCGAGAAGGCTACGGTAGTGCCTACGAAAGCCATCATAATCGAGAAGGGCGGCGCGTATGTCTTCGTTATACGTCCCGACAGTACGGCCGAGAGGCGTATGATAGAGCTCGGGCCCGAGGTCAACAACAGGACTATCGTCGAGCGCGGCCTCGTCCCGGGAGAATACATCGTGACGGAGGGTTACCACAAACTCTCGCACGGCGACCGCGCCCTGCCCCTGCTGAACAAGGCGGACGGCGTGCAGGAGGGAGACCTCGCCACCGCATC
>CASFQF010000015.1 GCA_949296635.1 uncultured Alistipes sp.
CCGCCGAGGGGTGGAGCGACCCCATCAAGCTCAACTTCGCCGGCATCGACCCCGACCTCTTCTTCGACGATGACGGCAAGGCATACATCGTCCACAACGACGGCCCCGAGAAACCGCTCTACGAGGGGCACCGCGTAATCAAGGTCTGGGAGTACGACACCGCGGCGGACCAAGTCGTCGCAGGCAGCGACAAGGTGATCGTCAACGGCGGCGTCGACCTCTCGAAGAAACCCATCTGGATCGAGGCGCCGCACCTCTACAAGAAGGACGGCAAATACTACCTCATGTGCGCCGAAGGCGGCACGGGAGGCTGGCACAGCGAGGTGATCTTCATCTCGGACAGCCCCAAGGGCCCCTTCACCCCCGCGCCCGAGAACCCCATATTGTCGCAGCGCCACCTGCCGGCCGACCGTGCCGACAAGGTCGACTGGGCGGGTCATGCCGACCTTGTGGAGGGCCCCGACGGCAAGTATTGGGGCGTCTTCCTCGCCATACGGCCCAACGAGGCCAACCGTGTCAACACGGGCCGCGAGACCTTCATCCTGCCCGTCGACTGGAGCGGCACCTTCCCCGTCTTCGAAGGCGGCATGGAACCCCTGAAGCCCAAGCTCAAGATGCCTGCGGGCGCCGAGAACCGCTGCGGCGAGGACGGATTCATGCCCAACGGCAACTTCACCTTCAGCGATGACTTCACGTCGCCCGAGTTCGACATGCGCTGGGTGGGTGTGCGCGGCGCACGTGAGCACTTCTCCACGGTGGGCGAGCACGGCCTTGAGATAAAGCCCTTCGACGTGAACATCAAGGCCCCGCGTCCCACGTCGACGCTCTTCTACCGCCAGCAGCACAACCGCTTCACCGCCTCGACGACGCTCTACTACGTGCCCCGCACGCAGGGCGACCTTGCGGGCATGGTATGCTACCAGAGCGAGGCGTTCAACTACGTCTTCGGCGTGACGAAGTGCGGCGAGAAGACCTGCATCGTGCTGCAGCGCACCGCGCGCGGCAAGTCGGAGACCGTCGCCTCGGCCGAGATCGGAGACCGCCTGCCCGTGGGCCTGCGCGTAAGCGCCGATGGTGACAAATACACCTTCAGCTATGCCGGACGCGGCGGTGAGTACACCGACCTTGCAACCGTATCGGGCGACATCCTCTCGACGAACGTCGCGGGGGGCTTCACCGGCGCCATGATCGGCCTCTACGCCACCACGGCAAACGACGCCGCGTGCAAATAGTCCGGCAGACATATGCCACCGACAAACCGAGAGGGGCGCGAACCGTTCGCGTCCCTCTCTCCATAAACAACTTTTACATATAGCCGCGGCGTCACTCGCCGCCCAGCACACGGGCGGGATTCTCGCCCGCCGTGCGGCGGCAGCGCACCACGACTATTCCCATCGTCAGCGACGTCACCAGCAGGAACGCCGCCGCAAATATCCACCACGGTGTCGAAATGCGGTAGGCAAAGGTGTTGAGCCACTCGCTCACGACATACCACGCCACGGGCACCGCTATGGCGAAACATACGGCCAAGATAGCGAAGTAGTGGCGCCCGAACAACCACACTACGCCCTCGATCGACGATCCCATCACGCGGCGCAGCGCTATCTCGCGGCGGCGGTGCTGCGTCTCGAAGAGGACGATGCCGAAGACGCCCATCAGCGATATTACGACAGCCAGCAGGGCGAAGAGTCCGATTATGGCGGCGCTGCGCTGTGTCTTTTCGTAGAGCTGCTGCAGCCGCTCGTCCACGAACTCGATATTCAGCTCCTCGCTGTCGGGATTTATCTCCTTGGCCACGGCGCGGATCCTGTCGCACAGGCGCGGTATGTCGACATTGGCCGCCGTACGGAAATAGACGTCGCCCATATATTGATCCTCCGACGTGGTGCAGTAGACAGTATTGCTCTGTTTCGAGTCGAGCGGCTGCCCCAGCACGTCATCCACGATACCTATAATGCGGCATATGGGCGTGGTGCCCGCCATCACCACGAAGCCCGGATAGAATCCGTATTCGCGGCAGGTGCTGCGGCAGAAGATGGCGTACTTGGTGGCGGCGTTGTCCATATCGGAGGTAAAGTTCTCGCCCTCGGAGAGCCTTATACCCATCACGTCGAGGAAGTTGCTGCGGACATACCGGAAGTGGAGTTCCAAATCACGCCCTTCGTATTTCATGCGAACCTCCTCGGACGAACGGTCTCCCACCACGGGGTTTACCGATGCCGTCACGCCAACGATCTCGGGCATCTCGTTCATACGCTCCGACAATACGGGATATATGGCGGCATCCTTGTACGGGAGGTTGAAACTCATCAGGTTCTCGCGGTCGATTCCTATGTCGTAATTGACCATATATCTGTATTGCAGCCAGAAACAGGCGGCCACCACTATCAACGCAATCGAGACGGTAAACTGTACCCCAACGAGCATCAGACGCAGACGTCGTACGGCTCCCGAACCCGCGGAACCGCTCTTTACGGCCAGCGAGGCATTGAACGAGGTAATGTAGTACGACGGATACAATGCCGCCGCGAGGGCCGCCACCACGCCTATGCCGAAGAGCAGCAGCATGGCAGGAAGGTTATCCTTCAAAGAGAGTGACCGCGAGACATACTCTGCCACGAAGGTATCGGGCAGCACGATCGTAAGATACATCGTCAGCAGCAGCGCGCACACCACCAACCCCACGGCCTCGAAGAGGAAACTCCATCGCAGTGTGCGGGTCGAGGCACCGAATACCTTGCAGATGTTTACGGTGCGCAGCCGCACGGGTATGAGCGCGAAGAAGAAATTGACAAAGTTTATCAACGCTATGGCCACCACAAGGATGGCTATGCCCAAACATGTCAGCATCGTCGATTTCGAGCCATGATCGTGGTCCGAGCCAGAACCGAGCGAGGTGTCGAAATAGACATCCAACAGCGGTGTCAAGCGCACATCGCTGCGCAGGTATTCGTATTGGGCATCCGGCACTGCAGCCACCCCGCCGCTTTCGCCACCACCGTCGGCCCCATCGCTGTCTCCGCTCGCCTTTTCAACATTCTGCGCGGCATCATACTCACGCGCACGGGCCACGCGCTGACGGTACATGTTGTCGTCCCACGCCTTCTTGAAGCTGTCGGGCACGGACCCGTCACGCATCTTTACCATACAGATATAGCCATATTGCGACGTGTCGTTCATGTCCCTGTCGCCCAAGTAGCTGTATATACGAGGCTCGCCCATAAGCGTGTTGTCGGCGAAATCCTTGTATATACCCACCACGGTCCACTCGTGCGAGGGGCGCGGTTTCTCCCCGGGCTTGGTGTCGCTCGTGAAGATACGGTCGCCGGCATGCACACCGTATAGCCGCGCCAGCGATTCGGGCAGGATTACCGTATTGGGGGTCTCGATCTGCCGGAGGTCGCCCTCCACAGTGCGGAAGCCCAGCAGGTCGAGCGACGGCAGCGACAACATATCCATCACAGCCGCATATTCGGTGTAGCTGAACTCCGCCTCCTGCACCCACACAGGAATATCCCAGCGGCGTGTAATGATGGCGCTGCCCTCGACCTCGGGGCACTGCGCCAGCGCCGCCTCGAAGGGGCCGCGCGGCGAGGTCATCGAGAATCCGCCGCCTATCCAGTTGGCATTCACCGTCCATATGCGGTCGGCATCCCTGATCGAGCGGTTGTAGCCCAGATCGTAGGTCACCTGCACCATCATCACGTAGAATGCCGTGAAGGCCAGCGTCAGGCCAGCGATGTTCAACACCGAGGCCATCTTGTAACGCCGCAGTGTCGTAATGAAGTTTTTGAATGCGATTTTCATATTTCGGTTTGCTGTTATTCCTTATTCCCGTATTACACGCCCCGCGTCACTCGCCGCCCAGCACGCGCGAGGGGTTCTCGTTTGCGGCGCGCCAGCTGCGCAGCGTAACCAATGCCAGCGTTATGGCCAGCACCAGCAGCAGCGAGCCGAGGTATATGAGCCACGAGATGTCGGTGCGGTTTACGAAACGCTCCATCCACCGCGAGACGGCGTACCACGCCACGGGTATGGCCACCACCGAGCAGGCCGCCACGATCATGGCATAGCGTCGGTTGAGCATCCACACGATACCCGAGGTCGAGGCGCCGAAGACGCGGCGCACGGCTATCTCGCGGCGGCGGTGCTGCGTCTCGAAGAGGACGATGCCGAAGACTCCCATAAGAGAAATCACCACCGACAGCAGCGCGAACAACGACACCAGCACGGTCTGCCGCTTAACCTTGTCGTAGAGGCGCGCCACGTGCTGGTCGACAAACTCTATCGAAGGCTCGTCGGCCGCGGGGTCGAACTGGCGCACCGCCGCACGGATAAAGTCGCACACGCGCCTTATGTCACTGCCGCCATGCACACGCACATAGAAAATGCGCATATTGTCCGTGCCGCACTCCCATGCCATGAACTGTTTGTTCTGCGACACGTCGTGCATCATAACGTCGTCCGTAATGCCCGCCACACGGCCCAGAGGCATTAACAAGTCACCCGCATTCAGATCCAGCGTCTCGGCCAGATAGCGGTTTATTACCACACCTCGGTTGCGATCCTCATCCGAGGGTGAAAATCCCTCGCCGTCGATAAGGGGAATGCCCATCACGTCGAAGAAGTTGTAACGCACGGCGCAATTCCGTACCTCCATAAAGAGGTCGTCCTCCCACCAGCTCTTCGTATTCATGAAACCTATCACGTCGACCGAAGCCGTGGTTACGGCCGCGATGTCGGGATCGCTTTCAAGATACGACAGGAAGGCATTGCCGCGGCCTGCGATGGCGCCCGTCGACTCAAACGTGAGCAGGTTGTCGCGGTCGAAGCCCATGTCGAAGCGCATCATGTAGCGGTACTGCGTCCAGAAAGCCGCCGACACTATGATGAGGGCTATCGAGATTACGAACTGCACACCCGTAAGCACCAGACGCATACGCCGTCCGGTCACCGAACCCGCGAAGCCGCCCTTGACGGCCAACGAGGCGTTGAACGAGGTGATGTACCACGCCGGATACAACGACGAGGCCAACGCTATGACCACCGTTATCACCAGCACGAGCGCCAACGCCGGCAGGTTGTCGGACATGGCCAGCGAGCAGGTCACATACTCGGCAAGGAAGCTCTCCTGAACCACAACCATAAGGTAGAGGGCCAGCAGCAGCGAGCACAGCACCATACCGACCGACTCGAAGAGGAAATTCCAACGCAGGGCCGAGGTCGGGGCGCCGAAGACCTTGCAGATGTTTACGGCGCGCAGCCGCACGGGGATCATCGCGAAGAAGAAGTTTACGAAGTTGATGAATGCGATCACCACGATCAGCATCGCTATGCCGAACAGCACGGCCGTGCCGCTCTTCGACCCCTGCTCGACATTATCGAACTTCAGCGTTTTCCAATAATAGATGTCGCGAATGGACACCAGCGCAGCAGCATCATCTCCGGCATTGGGAACAGAATTCTTCCAAACCTCGGCCATAGCCTCGGGCGAGGCGCCCTTGCGCAGCTTGACATAGTAGGTGTAATTCACCCAGTGCTGCTTGTCGCCCGTCAGATGGTCGTCTCCCGCATCCATCGCGATATGCACGTCACCCATCATGGTATTGGGGGCGAAATCGGCATATACGCCCGCCACCGTCATGCGCCGCGCAGGTTTGCGGCCGGCATCGGGATCATCCTCTTTGGCATCCATGTCGGGCAGATATACATCGTCGCCCGCATGCACCCCCATACGCTCGGCCAGCGACTCCGAGATAATGACGGTCTCGGGCTCCGACAGACGCCGCAAATCGCCCTCGACAGTGCGGAACGACAGCACGTCGAGCAGCGGCAGCGACATGGTCGCCGTCCTGTAATCGTAACGATCGTAGTTGTACTCAGTGCGTTTCACCCACACATACTCCGCCCCCAATCCTTTATTGCGTATGGTACCCGAACACTCCACATCGGGCCACAACCCGAACGTCCTCTCGGCAACACCGCGCGACGCGAGAGCTATCCAGTCCTCGGCGAAGCGCGTCAGCAGGATATACGTTCGGTCGGAATCCTTGATCGAACGGTTGTAGGTAATGTCGTAATATACCTGCGACATTATCACATAGAAGGCCAGAAAAGCCAGCGTCATGCCCGCGATGTTCAACACCGAGGCCACCTTGTAACGCCGCAGCGTGGTCAGGAAATTCTTTATTGCAATCTTCATGGGTCGAATATATATAGTGTTGTTTGTTTTACCATCCTTGCCCACGGACCGAACCCCGGCCACGCAGACGGCGTCATCAAGGCGGGCGGCGGCACGCAATCCGCAGTGCAGGCGGCCGTCACCCGCTCTTTATCATATGGTTTGCGGCATCCCTACAGGCGGTTGCGAACGTCGGTCACCAGCTCGCCGTCGAAGAGGCAGAGCGTGCGCGAGGCGTACGAGGCGTCGTGCTGCGAGTGCGTCACCATGATGACCGTGGTACCCTCGCGGTTGAGCTCCTGAAGCAGGAGCATCACCTCCTGTCCGTTCTTCGAGTCGAGGTTACCCGTGGGCTCGTCGGCGAGGATCAGCTTGGGGTTGGCAACCAAGGCGCGGGCTATGGCCACACGCTGCTGCTGACCGCCCGACAACTGCTGCGGGAAGTGGTCGGCACGGTGCGAGATGTTCATGCGGTCGAGTATCTTCTTAACGCGCTCCTTGCGCTCCGACGACTTGACGCCCAGATATATGAGCGGCAGTTCGACATTCTCCGAGACGTTCAGTTCGTCGATCAGGTTGAACGACTGGAAGACGAACCCTATATTGCCCTTGCGGAACTTCGTGCGGTCGCGCTCGCGAAGCTTGCCCACCTCGCGGTCGATGAGGTAGTATTCGCCGCTCGTGGGGTTGTCCAGCAGGCCGAGGATGTTGAGCAGCGTCGACTTGCCGCAGCCCGAGGGCCCCATCACGGCGACGAACTCGCCCTCGTTCACTTCGAATGACACGCCGTTCAGGGCGATGGTCTCGATCTCTTCGGTAAAGAAACTCTTCTTGAGGTTTTCAACTTTCAACATTGACATAACTGTAAATTTTTAAATGTTTTCTAATATTTTTTCTTGTCGTAAATCCTGTTTTCGGGATGCGGCCCGCCGTCGCGGCCCCGCATCAGTGCTGTATGGCGTTTATGGGGTTCTCGTTGGCGGCGCGCCAGCTGCGTGCCGTAACCGTCACCACCGTTATCAGGCCCACGATTATCACGGCCGCCACGAACACCCACCAGTGCATCGGCATGCGCGTGGCGAAGCCCTGCAGCCAGCGGTCCACGATGTAGTAGCTTATCGGCAGGGCGATGACGGTGCATATGCCCACGATACGCAGGAACTGCAGGTTGAACATCTCGAGTATCGAGCGCACCGAGGCGCCGTTCACGCGGCGTATGCCGATCTCCTTGCGGCGGTACTGCGTCTCGAAGAGCACCAGTCCGAATACGCCCAGCATCGAGATCACGATCGACAACAGCGAGAAGGCCGCGATAAGGCGCGCCAGCCGCTCCTCGGCGTTGTAGTATTTGCCCAGCTCCTCGTCGAAGATCCTGACGTACACCTTGTCGGCCTCGAGCGAGGGGTCGAACGCCATGACCGCCTCGCGCACATAGCGGATGGCCTCGCGGATGCCCGTACCGGCCGCGATGCGCACATATACGTGGCTCGGGTAGTACCACGGCGCCGAACCGAAGACATAGAAGCAGAATGGCTCCACGCCGTACTGCAGCGGCATGAAATGGAAATCCTCGCAGAAGCCCGCAATGTCGGTCTTGTCGGCGTGCCCGTTCAACTTGTCGTCGAGGGTTAACTCGAACGACTGCTTGGCGTTCTCGTTGAAGATGAAGACACCGCTCGCGCGCTGGTAGTCGTCCTTGGTGAAGTCGCGTCCCTCAACAACCTTGATACCCATGAAGTCGAGGAAGTTCCACGCCACGGGATAGCACTGGAACGAGATCGTCTTGTCCCTGAACTCACGCCCCCAACCCATGCGCTGCGGCTCCACGATGTCGCCAGCGCTGAAGGTGACGTCGGTAACCATGGGATTCTGCTTGAGTTTGTCCGCAAGGGCATCCATCTGCTGGTAGTTGTACATTGTGGGGCCGTCGACGGCCAGTATGCCGCCCTTGTCGAATCCCATGTCGTAGTTCATCATGTAGTTGTGCTGCATCTGTATGAATAGCGTCACGATGATGAGCGCGATCGAGATCACATACTGCACGCCCACCAGCGTGTAGCGCAGCACGCGGCCCGAGCGTGTGGCTTGGAACGAGCCCTTGATAACGAATGCGGGCGAGAAGGAGGTGATGTAGAATATGGGATAGAGGCTTATCAGGATACCCGCCGCCACGGCCACGGCCACGAAGCCCAGCGCCAGCGGCAGGTTTCTGCCTACGGCCGCCGATGTCGACAGGTAAGTTGCCATCTGCGTGTCGTTGAACACCACAACAAGGCCGTAGGCCACGGCAAGGGCCACGACGAACAGCCCCACGGTCTCGGCCACGAACCCCACGCGCAGGCGTGCGTTCGAGGCGCCGAATATCTTGCGCGTATTGACGGCGCGGATGCGCACGGGGATCAGCGCGAAGAAGAAGTTGATGAAGTTGATGAAGGCGATAACTATCACCAGCACGGCGATGCTCAACAGCGTATAGGTGGTGGAGATGTTGCCCGTCGGGCCGTCGTTGCCCTCCGTATCGCGCGAGAAGTATATGTCGCACACGTTGTTCAGGCGCGGCACATTTTTGGGTATCGCCCGCTCGGTCTCCTCCTGCGAATAACCTTGGTTGGCGGCCTGCTCGCGAAAGAAATCCGTCATCTTCTCCACCACGGCCTCAGGCGAAGCACCGGGCTTAAGGCGCAAGTAGAAGGGGTCGTTCCAGTTCGAGCGGTCGTGCTGCTCCACCGGAATCATGCCCATATACATATCGTTCTTGGCCACGCTGCTCGGCTCGGGAAAGTCGCGGTATATGGCCACGACGGTGAGCGTATGGCTGCCCTCGGTGGCACCGCGTCCCGAGTGGATCACATCCCCGACACTGAATCCGAAACGTTTGGCTGCCGACTCGGATACGACGGCCGTATACGGCCCGATGAAGTCGTCGAACGAACCCGCCACGCACTCGAACCCGAAGACATCGAGACCCGCGCGCTCGCAGTTGGTGCTGTTCATTGTAATGTTGTCGATCGTGTCGTTGCGCTTAATAGAGTAATCACGGTTCGTATAGCCCTCGCAGCGGAATGTAGCCGCAGCCTCCACTTCGGGGATACCCTCGCAATAAGCCAGCGGGTTGTGGCGGTTCCATGTGGTACCCCAGCGGCCGTCGTTGTACCAGCTGGGGTACTCCAGACGGTAGATGTCGGCGGCATCGGGCAGCGAACGGTTGTAGGAGAAGTCGAAGACCACCTGTACCAGCATGAGGTAGGCCGCAGCAAAGGCCAGACCCATGCCCGCTATGTTCAGCACCGACGAGACCTTGTATCGGCGCAGCAGCATAAGAAAGTCGTATAGCATAAGCGTAAAAGTTGTTTATTGTTATTCGTTTGTCGTCTGTTATTTGAGTATCAGCACGTCGTGGTCGCCGAAGTTGTCGTACGACGAGGTTATCACGCGCTCGCCCGCGTCGAGACCCTCCACGACCTCGTAATACTGCGGGTTCTGGCGGCCGATGCGTATCGGGCGGCGGTGCGCCTTCTCGCCCGAGGCGTCGACGACGTATATCCACGAACCGCCCGTCGACTGGTAGAACGAGCCGCGCGGGATCATGATCGACTCGGTGGGCTGCCCCAGCTGCAGGTTGAGGTAGTAGGTCTGTCCGCTGCGGATATTCTCCGGAATGTCACCCGTGAAGACGAAGTCGGCCTTGAACTGACCCTCGCGCACCTCGGGATAGACCTTGCGCAGGAGCATCTCGAAGCGCGTCTCCTGACGCTCAAACGAGGCCGTGAGACCCATCGTCACGCGGTCGATATAGTGTTCGTCGATCTGTGCCGTCACCTTGTAGGCCGACAGGTCGTTCACCTGACCGATAGCCGTACCCTGTCCTACCGACTGCCCGAGCACGATATCCAGCATACCCACCTCGCCGTCGATCGGGGCCTTCACCTTGAGGTTGTCGACACGCTCGCGTATGAGCTGCATGTTGAGCGTCATCGAGTGGAGGCTCTCCTCCATCTGCCCCACTTGATTCGAGCGGAAGAGCGAATCCTGACGCTGCTTCTCGGTGTTGAGCGTGCGCTTGTTCAGCGCCAGTTCGTAGTCCTCCTTGGCCTGCATCCACTCCTCCTGCGAGAGGAGCTCATTCTTGTAGAGGCGCTCCTTGCGCTCGTAGTCGCGGCGCTTGCGCTCCACGTCGATGTCCAGCTGCAGCTGCTCCTGACGCAGCGACAGGCGCTCCTGCTCCATAGAGATAAGGGTGTTGCGCAGGATGTTCTGCTTCTCGGCAAGGTCGGCCTCCGACTGCAGGATCTGCATGCTCAGCGAGTTGTTCGACATCTCGATGATGACGTCTCCCTTCTTGACCTTCGTGCCCTCCTCGGCCACGATACGCTCCACAACGCCCGTCTCAAGGGGCGAGAGCTGCACCGTAGTGATGGGCTGCACGGTGCCCGTCAAACGTACATAGTCGTTGAACTCGCCCGCCTCGACCTCCGAGACGGTCACCACGTCGGCATCCACGCGCAGCGTCGAGGCGTTGTCGCGCAGCAGAAGCCACAGGACGAATACAAGGAACACGCCGCCGAAGGCGTAAGGCAGGTTCTTCATCTGCAGCAGGGCTCTCCAGCCCTTCTTCTTTTCGAGTTTAATATCCATAGCTGTATGTTTTATTTATTCGTTTGCGATTGAATGCTGTCTGTCCGCGTTCCCGCCCTACCGGCGGATCAGGGGCTCGCCGTTGTAGTAGTCGACCATGCGGCACTTTATTATATACTGCAGCCGCGCCTGCAAAAGCTCGGACCGCGCCTGCAGCAGGTTGTTGGCCGCCGTCTGCAGATCGATGACCGAGACCATGCCCTCGGAGAACTTCTGCGACATGCTGCGGTAGGCCAGCTCGTTGGCCCGCACCTTCTTCTGGCCCTGCACGTACTGCTTGCCGTAGTTCTGCATCTCCTGATAGGTCTTGGTCACATCGCTCTCGAGCGTGCGCAGCAGCTCCTCGTGCTGCAGCAAGGCGTTGTCGAAGTTGAGTTTGGCCTTGTGTTTCGAGACGCGGCGGCCCAAACCCGAAAAAATAGGTATCGACATCGACACGCCCACATAGGAACCGCGGTTGTTGCGCAGCTGGCGGAAGAAATGGTCATAGTTCGAGCCGTCATCCAGATTGGTGAAGTAGTTGGTGCTGTACCCGCCCGAAAGGCTTATCGAGGGGAGGTAGCGGCCCTTGGCCGTGGCATAGCTGATCTTATAATAACGGTTGTTCATCTCGGCCGCTCGCACCTTGGGGTTGAACTCCAAGGCGTACTCCAGCACCTGCGACAGCGGCTCGCCCACCATCACGCCGTCGATGTTCACGTTCGTATCCACCTCGAGCGGCTCCCCCTGCGGGTAGTTCATCACCTTGCGCAGGGCGATGACCGCCAGCGCGAGGTTGTTCTGCTGCTGCGTGAGCATGTAGTCGTAGTTGGCCACCTGCGCCTCGATCTCCGCCACGTCGGCCGGGGCCTTGTCGCCCAGCTCGTAGTGCATACGCACCTGTTCGAGCTCGGTGCGGCTCGCCTCCAGCTGCTCGCGCGCAATCTCGACGGCACCCGTGTAATATACCACGTCGAAGTATGCCGACATGGTGTTCATCGCCACCTCGTCGCGCGCAAGCTGAAGGTCCTCGACACCCTTGGCGCGCAGCACCTTCGTCGCGCGGATCGAGTTTATGGCCGAGAGTCCGTCGAATACGGTAATCGAACCCGATATGCCGTACGAGTTGCTGAACGTGGAGGTCGTGGTGTAGGTGTTTGTCTCGGGGTCGAGGCCACGGCCGAAGCTCACGTTGCCGCCCGTCGAGGCCCCCACCGACGGCAGGGCCGACGCCACGGCGTTGATATAGTCCTGCCGCGTACCCTCCAGCGAGTTGGCCTTCTGCCCCACCGACGTCGAGTGCTCGACGGCGTAGGCCATGCAATCCTCGAGCGACATGCGCTCCTGCGCCTGCAAAGGTGTCAATAAAATAGACACTGCAAAAGTGAAAAATGCTTTTTTCATATCTGTTTTCAATTGTTTTTCCGTTTGCCCTCAATACATGCCAAAGGTGTGCCAGCAGAACCAACATGTTTATTATCAACACAATAACAAAACAGCCCATCCCGAAAACCGTCTAAAAATTTGACAGCTCCATAAATTTTTTTGACATTCGGCCCTTTTCCGAGTATCTTTGTGAAAAAAGATTCGCGATGGCCAAACAGGGAAGCATACTCATAGTGGACGACAACAAGGCGATCCTCTCCGCCGTGAAGCTGCTGGCGGACAAATATTTCGAGAAGGTGCTGACCCTCTCGTCGCCCAACTCGCTCGTCTCGCTCATGCGCACGGAGCATCCCGACGTGGTGCTGCTCGACATGAACTTCAACGCCGGCATCAACACCGGCAACGAGGGCATCTATTGGCTGCAGCAGATCCTCGACCGCTATCCCGCGACCAAAGTGGTGCTCTTCACCGCCTATGCCGACATCGACCTTGCCGTAAAGGCGATGAAGATGGGCGCCGTAGACTTCGTGGTCAAGCCGTGGGACAACGACAAACTGATCGCCTCGCTGCGCAACGCCTACCGCCTCGCCACGCGCCGCGCCGACAGCAGGAAAGGAGCCCCGAAGGCTCCAGCCGCCGCCCCCATGCTCTGGGGCGAGAGCGAGGCCATGGCACGCATACGCCAGATCGTGGACAAGGTGGCCGTCACCGACGCCAACATACTCATCACGGGAGAGAACGGCACGGGCAAGGACATCCTCGCACGCGAGATACACCGCCTGTCACTGCGGCGCAACGAACCTTTCGTCGATGTCAACGTGGGTGCCATCCCCGACACGCTCTTCGAGAGCGAGCTCTTCGGCCACGTCAAGGGGGCCTTCACCGACGCCCGCAGCGACCACGCCGGCAAGTTCGAGACCGCCTCAGGCGGTACGCTTTTCCTCGACGAGATAGGCAACCTGCCGCAGCACCTGCAGGCAAAACTCCTCACGGCGCTGCAGAACCGCAGCATCATGCCCTTGGGCAGCAACGCCCCGCGCACGGTCGACATACGCCTCATCTCGGCCACGAACCGAGACCTGCAGGCCATGGTGGCCGAAGGTACGTTCCGACAGGACCTGCTGTACCGTATAAATACAATCCATATCGAACTGCCGCCGCTGCGCCGCCGCAAGGAGGACATCATACCTCTGGCCGAGATGTTCCTCGCGCGCTACGCCGCAAAGTACGGCAAGGAGGGGCTCGCCTTCGCCCCCGCCGCGGCCGACAGCCTCACCTCGCGCCGCTGGGTGGGCAACGTGCGAGAACTGCAGCATGCGGTCGAGAAGGCCGTCATCATGAGCGACGGCGGCACGATACGTCCCGACGCCTTCCCTACCTCCGGCGCCGAGAGCGCCGCGGCAGAGACCGACGCCCACACCGCCGATACGGCCGACGCCACACTCGAGGATATGGAGCGCCGCATGATCCGCCAAGCCATCGCCGCACACAACGGCAACCTCACCATCGTGGCCCAGCAGCTCGGCATAACGCGACAGACGCTGTACAACAAGATCAAGCGCTACGGCCTATGACCAAACGCAAGATTCCATACAACCGGATCATATTCGACATCGTGCTCATCGCCGCGGCCGCGGCCATAACCACGGCCGCGGTACTGCTCCGCAAGCACTCGATACTTATCGCGGCCGTACCGATGCTCATCTACTCGGTGCTGTCGCTGTTCAACATATATCAGGACATTGTAAAGCGCATATCGTTCATCTTCAACGCCGTGAAGAATGACGACTACTCCTTCCGCTTCGCCGACACCCCTGCCGTCACCGATTACGCGCTGGTGAACTACTCGCTCAACCGCATAAAGGAGGTGCTCGACTCGGCCAAACTGCAGATACGCGAGAAGGAAAAATACTTCGAGCTGATAATGGAGTGCGCCAACATAGGCATCATCACCGTCATGAAGAACGGCGCGGTGGTGCAGGCCAACAGCAAGGCGACAAACCTCTTCGGCCTCATGCGCCTTACGCACATCAACCAGCTGCGCCCCATATCGGATACCCTTGCCGACGCCCTGCACAAGATACGCAACGGCGAGCAGACGCTCGTACGCTATGTCAACGAGACGGGCGAGATGAGCCTGTCGCTCAACTGCGCGGACCTGAAGCTGGGCGACCGCAACCTGCGCGTAATAACCATCGGGGATGTAAACAACGAACTGAGCGACAAGGAGATCGAGTCATGGGACAAGCTCACCCGCATCCTCACTCACGAGATAATGAACTCGCTGGCACCCGTCACGTCGATAAGCCATACGCTGCTCACGGCAGCACCCGACAGCGAGGAGATGCAGAGCGGCCTGCAGACGATCCATGCCACGAGCAAGCGCCTGCTGTCGTTCGTCGACTCGTTCCGTCAGGTGACACGCCTGCCCGCACCGCAGAAGACACCCTTCTACCTCGCCGATCTGGTCAACGAGGCGGCCTCGCTCAACGACCTGCACGGCGACGTCTTCACGACGGAGATAGAGCCTGCCGACACCATGCTTTATGCCGACCGCATGCTCATGTCGCAGGTTATGGTCAACCTGCTCAAGAACGCGCACGAGGCAACGGCAGCCCTCGGTGAGGAGAAACGCATCCGCATACGCTCCTTCATCGACGACAACGAACGTGTCAACATCGAGGTAAGCGACAACGGCGACCCCATACCGCCCGAAATCGCCGAAAACATCTTTACGCCCTTCTTCTCGACCAAGAACGGCGGCTCGGGCATAGGCCTCGCAATCTCACGCCAGATAGTGCACATGCACGGGGGGACGCTGCGCCTGACGCACAACAGCCACAAGCGCGTGGCCTTCACCATCGTCCTCGACTGACACAGGCTCCACAGCGGATACAGTTACGGGCGGCATGTCGTGCCGCCCGTAACTGTATCCGGAGCTGCGCCGCTCACTCCACCGACACATCCTCGCAGCTGCGTATCTGCACACCCCCGCCGCAGCCTGCGATACGGTTGTCCCGCACCTCGACGTTGCGGGAGTTGCGCACGGAGATGCCGCACTCATTCTCGCCCGTGCCGAGGATCGTATTGCCCACGATACGGATGCCGTCATGCAGCGTCGTGCCCTCGGTGTCGGGGGCACCTATGACGACGGCTATGCCCGACGCCCCGTATTGGCATCCGGCGCCGAGGCCGCAGTTGACAATAACGTTATTCCCGATCGTCACATCGGCCGCATGCGTACCCTCTTTCCAATTCGACTCGGCGCCTACGTGTATCGCCGTACCGGTACATCCGCGGAAGATGTTGTCCTCGATCCTCACACCGCGGGTCTTCGCCAGCACGCCGCGCGCCAGATTACCCCACACCACCGAACGGCGGAACTCCAGCCGCGGCAGTTTCGAGACGTTGAACAGATAGTATTCACCATAGGCTTCAGGCAGCTCGCCGCGCACCCGCACGCGGGCATCGGTCGCCCCCTCCTCGAAAAACACCTCCGCGACCTCAACCTCGCCAACAGGCTCTAACGTCGATATGCGCACCACCTCCATGCGGTCGCCCGCGCGCGGCACGTCGGCCACCTGCGCATGTGTAAATGTCGGGGCGCGCAGCTCCAGCGACACCGTGTCGCCCTCGACGGCGGCAATGTCATGGTAGTAACCGTGGACATTTGTCGCATCGTCGCCCTGCCCGCGGAAGAGGCACCCGTCGAAGGAGATCGTACCCTCGCAGCAGGCGAAATGCGTGGCGTCGGTGTTGGTCGAGAAGGTATACCCGTCGGCCGGCGTCACCGACAGCCGGCGTATCGTGACATCGCGGCTGTCGAAGCCCACGATGCCCATCCCGGGCTGCGAATGTATCGTCACGCCGTCGAGCACCGTATTCGTACTACGCAGGAGCAGTACCGCAGGACGGAAATGGAACGAGTGCGGCGCCGCCACGGCCGCACCGGCCATGCGCTCGGGCAGCGAACCGCTGAAACGCACGCAGTTGTCGCCGAGCAGCTCGCGCTCGGCAAAATAGAACGGTTCGCGGTATATGCCTCCCGTCTCGTCGTCCCAGAGCATCATGCGCGGGATGGGCATCTCGGCCGTAATTTCGCGCTCGGGGCGGAAACGCACGGTGAACGTCCCGTCGCCGACAGCGGTCACGACACCTTCCGAAAAAGGTTTGCGGAGGTAGTCTATCGTCAGCCCCCGCAGCGTGAAGTCGCGGCAGTCGATAACCGAAACGGGCTCCATCCACCCCTCGCACATGAGCACGGCGCCCTGCGCCTCCACGGTGACACCCTCGGCACCCGTAAAGTCGAGCCCCTTAACATAGGGATAGTACGGTGTGAATATCACACCCTCGGGATTTGCCCCCATCCTGCCGGCCAGCACATCCTCCTCGAGGCGGACGGCCTCGTCGTCGCGCAGGCGGTAAACTCCCGCAGGTATTACGAGCGTCGTACCGGCATGTGTACGGCAATACTCGGCGGCACGGCGCAGGGCGCGCGTATCGTCCTTGCCGTCGTTGGGCACGGCACCGAAATCCGCCGCCGACACCACCTCCGCACCGGTTTTCACATTCCCTTCGTACTGCGGCACCGTCGCCGACAATGTACCCGCAACGGCCATACCCGCCGCAAGCAAAAAGATCTTTCCGTAAACCATATATTCTCAATATTAGATCAATTCTCCGTCTGCAGTTTGTAACCCACGCCGCGTGCATTCACTATCGACACCGAGCCGTCCTCCTCGAGCCGGTGGCGCAGTTTGGTGATGAAGACATTGAGGCTGCGGGCGTTGAAGTAGCTGTCGTCGCCCCACACCTCCATGAGGATGGTGCGCGTATCGACCACCTCGTTCATGCGGCGGCACAATATCGCCAGCACCCGCGCCTCGCGGTTGGGCAGCACGCAGTCGCCTTGCGCCGATCCCGAAAGCGTCCAGCTCAATGCATTGAAGCGGAACCGCCCGAACGAGAACTCCACGGGCACGGGCGCCGCCTTCGTACGGCGCGCCGCCAACGCCCGCACGCGCGCCAGCAGTTCGGTCATGGCGAATGGCTTGCGCAGGTAGTCGTTGCCGCCGGTGTCGAAACCGTGCACCACGTCGTCGGCCGACGAACGGGCCGAGAGGAAGAGTATCTGCACCTCGGAGTCCTCCTTGCGCACACGCTCGGCCAACGTGAAGCCGTCCATCGCGGGCATCATGATGTCGGTCACAACCACACATGGCGTGAGGGCGAAGAAGAGCCTCAACCCCTCGCGTCCGTCCGCAGCGCCGGCACACGTGAAGCCCGCGGCACGCAGCGCGTCGCAGACGATGCGCAGCAGCGTCGGTTCGTCCTCGACGACCAATACATCGACCCTATCCCCTGCCATACCGCGGTAATATAATGTAAAACCTCGAACCGCAGCCGCGCCCCGCACTCTCGGCGCGCACGCTGCCGCCGTGACGTTCGGCCACGGTCCGCACATAATAGAGCCCGAGGCCGAAGCCCTTGACCTCATGCAGGTCGCCCGCCGGTATGCGGTAGAACTTGTCGAAGACGCGCTCCGCCTCGCCGCGGGCCATGCCGATACCGTCATCCGCGGCCTCGAATACAACATTATCACCCTCGGCGGCGGCCCGAACCGTTATATGCACCTCGTCGCCCGAATACTTCACGGCGTTGTCGAGGAGGTTCCCCAACGCCTTCACCAGATGGAAACGGTCGGCGCGAAACACGAGGCCCGCCTCAACCTCCGTCGAGATCTCCACCCGTTTGCCGGCGGCGGCACGGTGTTCCCGCACGGCCTCCGCGACAACCTCCTCCGCATCGCACTCCTCCATCGACAGGGTGAAGGCCTCGCTCTCCTCCAATGACATGCGCAGGATGCGGTCGACCATCTCCGCGAGCTGCCGCAGCTCGCGCTGCATGATCCCGATATATTCGCGTCGCACGGCGGGATCCGATGCCATCTGCTCGAAGTTCAGGAGCGAGTCGCCCGCGGCATAGGCCACCGAGATCGGAGTCTTGAGTTCGTGGGTTATGTTGTGCGTCAGGTCGAGGCGCATGCGCTCGACGCTCTTGAACCGGAAGAGTGTCCGCACCAGATAGGCGAAGAGCGCCGCTATCAACACCACGATCAACACCGACGAGGCTATGATACCCGCCATATCGCCCAGCATCGACATATAGGGATGCAAGGTCCGCACCTGCACGGTAAGGCGTCCTTCGCCCGCGTCACTGCCTCCCGTCACGGCAAAATCCTCGCTCACGGCAAGGCACCGGCGGCCGTCGAGGCGCGAACGGCCCGTCACCGCATCGGCCGCATGGTCGAACCGCCTCGTCTTGCCGCCGAGGCTTATCTCAACGTCGTAATCCCTCACGCCGCGCACGGCCAGCTCGTCGCACAACAGCGAATCCACCGTCCCGAACGGCATGCCGCCAAAGTCCAGCACCAGCATGTCGATCGAACGGCCGTTGCGGCCGAGATTTATGTTTATAGACTGCACGGTGTCGGCCTCTGCGCCCTGAATGCGGGTTATCACCAGCGAATCGGCAACCGAGGCGCTCATGCGCGTCACGCTGTAGACCGACCGCGAATCGAGACGGCTGCGGTAGAGCGCCATAGTCACGGCCGAACGTATCTGGTCGGCATAACGATCCACCGACTGCCGGTAAAGGCGCGTCAGCCATACGCCCTGCATCTGCGCCAGAGCCATTATCGCCACGGTCATCACAACCGCCACTATCTTGAACTGCCGTTTATTCATCGCGTGTAGTCCGTTCGGAGTCCGATTCCGAAACAAAGATAAGAATAAAACTGCCGCCGCGCCATAGCCTCCGGCACGGTTTAACACTATTTAACACTCCGGCCGGGGCTTTAACTCCCGATTAACACTTCGACAGCGGTCCGCATGCGAACTTTGCAGTGTCAAACTCAAACACGCGACAACATATGAAAAAGTTCATCATTGCAATCACCGCTATCGCCGCCTGCACAGCAAACCCCGCGGCACAGGCGCAGCAGACGCCGCAGCATATCGTTATCCTCGACTCCGAGCGCGGAGCCACATCCTATCAGACGGGGCCTCTGGAGCGCACCGAGGTGGGGCGCGCAACGCTCAAGTGCGCCTACCGCCTGCGCTGGGCGAAGGACCGCGCGCAGGACAAATGGGTCGAGCAGACCTTCATCCTGCAGTGCGGCCCCGCCATGTCGAAGTTCTACGACCAGCGGGTGCGCGCCATCGACGACCTGCTGCAAAAATCGGTTCCGTCGGATCTGGAAAGCAATCCCACGGCCTACTCGGGCGGCGACCGCCTGACCGTATTCCAAAACATGCCCGCGGGTGAATTGACCCTCACCGACTCCTTCTCGGCGGCGTTTTACCGATGTGTGGAACCCATGCCCGCATTCGAGTGGCGCATAAGCGAGGATACGTGCGCGATTCTGGGCTACACGTGCCGCCGCGCCGAATGCGACTTCCGCGGCCGCAGCTATACGGCGTGGTTTGCGGAGGAGGTGCCCGTGAGCTGCGGCCCGTGGAAATTCCACGGCCTGCCCGGGCTTATCATGGCCGTCGAGGACACCGAGGGCGACTACTCGTTCCGCATCGAGGGCATAGAGCAGTGCGACGAGGCCATCGACATCGACACGCGCCAATATATCGACTCCCCGCGCGAGAAGTACCTCCGCCTCAAGTATCAGTATCTGCTCGACCCGATAGGTTTCTTCAGCCGCAACAGCGGCATAGACATAAACATCACCAACGAGGACGGCACACGCAACACCGCCCTCGAAGAGCAGCTGCGCAGCGACTCGCTGACGTACGATTTTCCCGAGCGCGACTACCGCTGAGCGGCATTAACATTCATTAACATTTATTAACCGACCATTAACACGCCGCAGGGCCGTATTGGGGTAACTTCGTGCAACGGATCAAAAACCACACATCATGAAAACCACCATTATCACCCTTGCCGCGCTGCTGGCGGCCACGATCGCGGCACACGCGCAGATCGACGTGAACAACATCAAGTCCATCTCCGTAATCAAAACAAACTCCAACGCCGAGGTGACTGACACGCGCGAAATAGGCCGCTCGACGCTCGAATGCGTCTACAAGGCCCTCTCGCCCGAGCGGGGCACCGAGGAGGAGCCGATCCGCATGCAGGAGGACCAGATGATACTGCAGACGGGAGGCGGCGTCTCGAAGTTCTACAGCTACTACAACTTCGTCAAGGACTCGCTCATGAAGGCCGACCCGGCCAACGTCATGAATACCGCACAGCGCAAGGGCGGCACCAGCGCCTGCCTCTATACGGGGTACCCCGAAGCAGGGCGGCTGACCCTGACCGAAGGTATCGGCTCGACCTATTATATGTATGAGGACGCGGTGCCCGAGATCGAGTGGACGGTCGGCGACCAGACGCGCGAGATTCTCGGCTACGAGTGCCGCCGCGCCGACTGCACCCTTTACGGGCGCCGGTTCACGGCGTGGTTCGCCGAGGAGATACCCGTCGCAAGCGGCCCGTGGAAGCTGCGGGGGCTGCCCGGCCTCGTCATGGCCGCAGCCGACGACGAGGGACTCTATTCGTTCGAGATCATCGGCCTGCGCAACGTCGAGCGGCCGATCGAATACTCCGACCGCAAATATCTTCAAGAACAACCCCATGGGGTATCTGGTATCGTCGGGCGAGATGGTCATCGAGACGCGCGACGGCAGCGAGCCCTCCACCGAAAACGGCATGCAGGAGTTTTCGATGATCGAGACCGACTACAAACACTGACCGCAACGGCCGTGACGACGGCCACGGCGGCGAAACACACATAAAACCATGAGCATAATACACAAAATAGCATTCGCCGCCGCGGCCGTCATCCTCTCGGCCGCCGCAGTCTGCGCACAAACGCCCTGCCGCATCACGGGTACGGTCACCGACGCCGCGACACGTCAGCCCGTGGCGGGCGTGGTGGTAAAACTCACCGATTCAGAGGGCAACCTCACGGCATACTCCACCACCGACGGCAAGGGCGCATACGCCATCCTCCGCAGAAGCGCACCCGAGACAGGGAGCCGCCTCGTATTCTCGATGCTGGGCTACGCCACGCGCGAGGTCATACCCGACAGCTGGGCGGAGCCCGTAAACACCCTCCTCGAAACAGCCGCAACAACCATACGCGAGGTGGTCGTCAAGGCGCCGCGCATATCCATGCAGGGCGACACCGTCTCATATAACGCCCGCGCGTTCACCGACGCCGACGACAAGACCCTCTCGGACATACTGAAGAAGATGCCGGGGCTCGAGGTCGAGGAGTCGGGCCGCGTGAAGTATCAGGGCGAGTCGATCAACAAGCTATACATCGACGGCGTCGACATGCTGGGCGACCGATACTCGCTGGCCACGAAGAACATCTCGCCGCAGGACATAAAGGGCGTCGACGTCATGGAGAACCACCAGCCCAAGAAGATCCTGCGCGACGTGGAGTTCTCGGAGAAGGCGGCGCTCAACATACGCATGGACAACCGCGTAAAGAACAGGTGGTCGGGCTCAGCCGCGGCCGCAGGCGGTTTCCCGCCCGCGTTGTGGAACGGCTCGCTCTTCGCCATGTGCATCGCCAAACGATTCTCGACGATGAACTCCGCCAAAAGCTGCAACACGGGCGACAACATCGGCGCCGAGGTGGGATATACGGGGGCGGGATCCGGCTATTCGCTCCCGCAGTACATATCCGTGGGCACCTCGGCAGCCCCCATAGGCAACCTGCGCACGCGCTTCAACACCTCGCACCTCTACAACACCTCCAGCATGCTGCGCCTCGGCGAGGACTACAGCCTGCATGTCGACGCCTCGTACCTCTACGAACGGCTGACCTCGGACGACGCCTCCGCGACGACCCACTACGTCGGCGGCGACTCGATCTCCACGCGCAGCGCATCCCATGCCGTCGATGCCGCACACACGCTCGATGCCTCGGTCCGCCTGCTGGCCAACACCGACCGCACGTACCTTAACAACACCCTCTCGGCACGCATCGTATGGCAGGACATATGGCGCACCGACGACGGCACATACCCCAACCTGCAACACGCCCATACACCCTCGCAGGGCATCTACGACAACCTCGAACTCACAAAACGCTTCGGCCGCCGCACCCTGACCGTAAGATCGGCGAACAGCTACATGCGCACGCCGCAGACGCTCACGGTCGAACGCGACGCCTCGCGGCAGCTGCAGGACATCGACGCTTGGGCGTTCCGCTCGTCGACCAACACCTCCCTCAAGTGGCGCTTCGGCCGCTGGGGCATAGGTGTCAACGGTGCCTTCACGCAAACAGTGCGCTCGCTCCGCTCGTCACTTACGGGCCTCGGCGATACCGCAGGCGGCGACACCGCGGACGGCGGCGGCGCGGACGGGGATACCGATACAACAGTGACAGCCGAGAACGACATGCGCCTCTCGATGTCGCAGGCCGACCTCTATCCCTCGTTCTCATACGACGCCCCCTCTCTCAAGCTGTCGCTCAACATACCGCTTGCATATTACTTCTACTCGATACTCGACCGCACGGCCGGCGGCACTCGCCGCGTCGACGACTTCACCTTCGCCCCGCAATTCACGCTCAAGGCCATCGCTACGCCCATGCTCTCCTTCTCGGCCACAGCAACCTACACCCGTTCGCCCCTCGCCGAAAAGGATATGTACACGGGAGCCATACTATCCAACTACCGTTACATGAGGCGCGGCTATGAGATCTTCGACAACGACACCTCGGCCGCCGTCACGGCCCGCGCCGAGTACAAGAACCCGCTCTCGTCGATATTCGCCAACGTCTCGGCGGGATACACCCGTTCGCACCTGAACGCCACGGCATCGCAGGACTTTGTGGGCGACTATATCGTAACCACGGCCGTCGCCGCCCCCTACGACACTTCCGTCACCTACGTCTCCGGCGGCGTAAGCAAGGGCATCGACGCCCTGAAGGGCAAAATAGGGGTCGACGTATCGTGGAACCTCGCGCACGTGGGCATGATACAGCAGGGCGAGTACAACCCCTACCGCACGCGGGCGCTCACCGTGGCGCCGTCGTTCGACCTGAAACTGCTGCGCTGGTGGAGCCTCGCCTACTCTCTCGTATACACCCGCTCGCAACTCGAGGTACAGGCCAGCGGCATGCGCTCCGCAACCACGTCGCTGTCACAGAGCCTCGCGACCGACATCAAACCCGCAAAAAGTCTGCGTCTCGGCCTCGCCGCCGAACACTACCGCACGCAGATCGCCGCCGCCGAGTACAAGAACATGCTGCTTTTCGACGCCTCGGCCGCATACACCTTCCGCAACGGCTGGGAGCTGTCGCTCACGGCACGCAACCTGCTCGACGAGCGGGAGTATGCCTACACCCTTTTCGACGGGTTGAGCCGCTCGTCGTCCTCGTTCGCCATACGCCCCCGCAACATACTGCTGGGCCTGTACATGAAGTTCTGACCTACGGTACGAAAACATGCGCCGCAGGGCTTCATGCCGAAACCCTGCGGCGCATAAGCGTTTCCCTCATATTATCATAACGAACAGAAGAACGGCACGAGGAACGGCACCGAGAAGTCGACCACCGCGCCGTGCGCTATCGAGATAAAGACCCACTCCTTGCCCGAAAAGCGTGTGATGACAGGCAGCGTGGTATCCATCGTGGTGGCGCCGCCGGCGCATATGGGAGCCAGAGGCGAGAACCACCGCACCATGAGCGGCGCGAACAGCAATGTGAATATCTCACGGAAGATGTTGGCCATAAGGGCTATCGTCGCAAGTTCTGAAGCGACCTGCACGCCCATCGAAGCCTCCCCCACGGACGATATGAGTATCGACGAAAGCGAATAGTATCCGAATCCGCTGCCCACGGCCAGCACCTGCGTCACACTCCACCGCGAAAGCAGCAGCGAGACGGCCGCCGTGGCGGCCAGCGTCCCCACAACCGTCGCGCACGGCACCAGCAGCATGCGCGGCGAGAGCGTTCGCACGATCTCGCGCAGGCGGCTGTCGCTGCCTATACCCATCCCCACTTGGAACATCAGTGCAAAAAGCACCCACAACGACAGGCGGCTCTCCGCCACCCACCCGGGCAGCAGACCCAGCCAACCGGCCACGGCACCCGCAACAAAGGCGCCGACTATAACCATGCTACTCTTCATTCTCCGCCGCCGTATGCCTGCGTCCTGCAAAAAACAATGTGTAGACGGCGCGCGCGGCGGCTATGCTGCCCAGCGTAGCCGCCGCGGCTATGGCCGCCGCCTCCGCTCCGGATGTGGTCAGGCCCTTTATTACGGCATCGTTGCCGCCGATCTCGCATCCCATGATAAAGAGCAGCGCCACCACTGTCGCCATCGTCGTCACGGGCAGCATGCGCAGCGCCTTCACATGCCGCAGCAATCGCCCCGCTACCACGCCAGACACCATTACCAATATTATCTCGACCATCTGCAGTGAATTTAAAATCAGCCAAAGGTAACTCTTTTTCCCGCAATGCGCAACCGCCCGCCGTCCGATATACCAGACCCTAACCTAACCTACATTCATATATGGCGGCACGGCATACAGACACCCCATGCACCATGCAACCGCCCGCACGGCAGCTCCTGCATGGCATGGCCGTCCACATCCGCCCGAGCGGGGCGTATGCGGCAGACCAAAAGCCGCCAAAACGCCACACCGCTATTAAACAGCATGATACAACGCCGGCAACACCCCCTGCGAAAGATACCGGCGCGGCACGGAAAATAAAAAAACGGAAAATGATTAAAAAAAACACTACTTTGTGATGCAAAGTATAAAAATTATATCTATATTTGCAGTACGATAATATTCAACCATACTAAAATTATACCTGCCATGAAAGAGACGATCAACGTAAACATCGCACAACAGGCCTTTACGATGGACATGGATGCTTACTCCGCTCTCAACGCCTATCTCGACGACATAAGCCGCCGTCTGCCGCAATCGGACAACGAAACCATGTCCGACATCGAGAGCCGCATAGCAGAAATATTCCGCGAGAAAGTGCCCTCGCCCATGATGGTCATCACCTACGGCGTAGTACGCAGTACGATGGCCCAGATCGGCCGGCCCGAAGACTTCGGCGCCGCAAATCGTCCTCTCGAATCCGAGCAATACCGCAACGAGGCGCCCAACCGCTTCTACCGCTCGCGCACCGACCGCTCGATAGCGGGCGTATGCGGAGGCATGGCCGCCTACTTCAACCTCGACTCGACGCTGCTGCGTATTCTGGCCATACTCTTCATCTTCTTGGCCGGCTCGACGCTGTGGCTCTACCTTATCCTGTGGCTCGTCATACCCTACGAGCCCGAAACCGCCCCGCGAAACAACGAATACATAAAATAAAACGGAGGAAAAGCCATGAACGAAGAAAATGTAAAAGTCCAGATGCGCAAGGGCATCCTCGAGTATTGCATCCTCGCCATACTCTCACGCGGAGACTCCTATGCGCCGAAGATCATCGCCGAGCTGAAGGCCGCACAGATGATCGTCGTCGAAGGTACGCTCTACCCGATCCTCACGCGACAGAAAAACGCCGGCCTGCTGACCTACCGCTGGGAAGAGTCGCCGCAAGGGCCGCCGCGGAAATACTATATGCTCACCGAGGCGGGACGGGCGCAGCTCGCCGCACTCGACGAGGCATGGAACGAGATGGTGGAACAGATACGCATCATCCGCCACGGACAGTGACCGCAAAACCCGCAACAACACAAAAACACGTATAACGACCAAACAACAACACCCATGAAAACCGCATTTTTATCCATAATGGCACTCTGCGCCGCCGTACTGCTCGCCTCGCCGGCCTGCACGGCTACGGCTCACACCAATATCTCGTACGGCGACATGGCCGCCTCAAAGTCGAAAGTTACCGGCAGCGGCAAAATAATAACCCGCAGCGTCTCCATATCGGACTACACGAAGATAGAGGCCTCGCGTGCCGTAAAGGTCGTCGTCGAGGAGCGCCGCGGCAACGAAGCCGTCATCAAGGCCGACGACAATATCATGCCCTACGTCATAGTCAAGGTCGAAGGAGGCATCCTCAAGGTAGGTATCGACAACGATATAAAATCACTCAACAACATATCCGTAACGGTAAGCGTGCCATACAAGAGCGGCCTCTCGTCGATCGACGCCTCGAGCGCCTCGTCGGTCGTTGTCGAGCCTGAAATCAAGAGCGGCAGCCTCGCCGTCGGCATTTCGTCCGCCGCCAAGGTGAATATCGCCAAGAGCGATGTGGGCACCTGCACCGTGAACGTCTCGTCGGCCGGCAAGATCGAAGGCGCCATCAAGGCCGACAAGTGTACCATAGAGTTGAACAGCGCCGCCAACGCCGGCTTGGCACTGCTGGCCGTAGAGTGCAATGTCACGGCATCATCGGCAGCGAAGGCCGAATTGAGCGGCGAAGCGGGCGACATAGAGATAGAGACCTCGTCGGCCGCCAACGTCGACGCCCTCTCGCTCATCGCCCGCAATGTCGAGGCCGACGCCTCGTCGGGCAGTTCGATAAAGATCACCTGCTCGAAGTCCATCGACGCCGACGCCTCGTCCGGAGGATCGGTCAAATATGCAGCCAAAGGCCCCCTCGCATCGGAGCAGAAAAATACGTCGAGCGGCGGCAGCGTAAAGAAGCTGTAACCCGACATAACCAATACGGTCAATACAATGAAAAACCGATCCGTCATGAACGAAATCAAGAAATGCAGCAGAGCCGGCGTATCATTCACTCTTGAATACGACGCCTATAACGCCCTCAACGCATACATCGACTCGCTCAACGCCACCTACAAGGACGACCCCGCGGGCGAGGAGATCATTGCCGACATCGAGGCGCGCATCGCCGAACTCATACTATCGGCGCAGCCGGCCGACGCCATCATCGCCCGCCCGCTCATAGAGAACATAATCAAGCAGCTCGGCTCGGCCTCGGAGATAGACGAGGAACATAACGAGCGTGCCGAACATCAGGCCGAAACCACCGACAGCAACGGCAACCCGCGCATCCCGCGGCGCCTCTACCGTGACATGCAGAACCGCAAGCTGGGCGGCGTATGCGCCGGTCTGGCCAACTACTTCGACACCGACCCCACGTGGATACGTCTGGCCATGTTCGCACCGCTGCTGCTCACCGCCTTCGGGTCGCTGGGCATATTCCGATGGTTCATACCCTTCACCTCGAACCTGTTCGGGGTATTCGTCCTCGGATACATCATCATGTGGTTCGCCGTGCCGCCTGCCTCGTCGGCACGACAGAAACTCGAGATGAAGGGCGAGCGCATCACCGCCCGCAGCATCCGCGAGAACACCTCCGCCGCGGCCGCACCCGCAGAACCCGAGCGCACGCTCATAGCAAACGTCGTCTCGGTGCTGGGCAAGATACTGCTCATCATACTCAAGATCTTCGTGGTGCTGCTGCTCATAGGCCTCGTCCTCGGCACTACGGTACTCGGGTTCGTCATGCTGTGCAGCGTCCCGCTCTTCGCCTTCGATTTCGCCACAGGGCTGGCATTCCTGTGCTTCATACTGGTTATAATCATCCCGCTCATCGTGCTGATCTATCTGTCGATCATGCTTCTGGTGACGCACAAACCGAGCGGACGCTTCCTGCTGGCCACATTCATCGTATGGATCCTCATACTGGCAGGCATGACCGTCTCGGCCATCAAGTCGCCCGTACGCCTGCACGACCAGATAGAGAATGCCTTCGAGTCGGCCTTCTCGAACGACTCGGACAAACTCTACGACGCCTTCGACGAGGATGACATAGCCGACTTCCGCAGCAAGATAGGCGAGAAGTACGACCCCGACGCCGAGGCCGAGATACATGAGAATACCTTGCCGGAGAACGTAACCTCGAAGATAACCTTTACGGTGGGCGACCGCACGGTGAATGCCATCACCAAAGGCGACCGTCAGGTAATCTTCTGCGGCAGCAAGCGCGACGTGAACCGGTGCGGCGAGAGCCTTCAGTTCCACAACGACAATACACAGTTCGACATCTCGGACAACACGATCTACGTTGTTGAGCACGAAGACAAATCGATAGCAGTAATGAACGGCGACAAAGCCATAGACTGCGACACACGGATCGATGAGAGCGATGCAGGCACCACCGTCACATGCAGCTTCACCATAGACGGCGTGCAGGTGCGCTATTCCCGCGGTCCTGCCGTTGACAGCGCCGCCGTGACGAAGGAGGCAATCAGCGACATAATGGGCGCTGCAGGCAGCGTGGCCGGCGCCGCCATGGAGGTGGTCGGCGCCGCGGGCAGCGTGGTAAAGGAGAGCCTCGGCGTGGGCAAGGCGGCCGCAGGGGCAATGCAGGAGGCCGCAGAGACCATGCAGGAGGCGAGCGAACAGTTGCAGCAGGCCGGTGAGCAGATGCAGCAGGCGGGAGAAGAACTGCAGCAGAGCGTGCAAAATACGGAATAGCAGCCTCGGCGCCATACGGACCGTACGACCAATACAAAAGACAACCATAACCCAACCATAAGCAATCTTGACGGGAGCCGTCCGGCGTCATGCCGTGCGGCTCTTTTTATCACACGCCTGCGGCACAATCATTGCCCCGCAAGTAACCCGTCGGGCCGCCCCGCAACGGACGGCATATCGGACGGCCGCGGAGACCAACGCCCGCGGCGGAACACACGGTACGGCGGCACACCGCCGGCGATATTGTGTATTTGGCGAAAAATAACTACTTTTGCGAGGTCTGTTAAAATTTAAAGGACAAGAATTATGGCTATCAAATGTATCGGAATTCTCACCTCGGGCGGCGACGCCCCGGGTATGAATGCGGCCATCCGTGCCGTCACTCGAACCGCCATCTACAACGGATATAAGGTAAAGGGTATCATGCGCGGCTACCACGGTCTGGTCACGAACGAGATCGTGGAGTTCAAGTCGCAGAGCGTCAGCAACATCATACAGCAGGGCGGCACCATTCTCAAGACCGCCCGCAGCAAGGAGTTCCGCACCGAGGAGGGACGCCGCCAAGCCTACGAGAACATGAAGGCCGCGGGTATCGACGCGCTGGTTGTCATCGGCGGCGACGGGTCGCTTTCGGGTGCGCAGATCTTCGCCGACGAGTTCGACGTCCCCATCGTGGGCCTGCCCGGCACCATAGACAACGACCTCGACGGCACCGACGAGACCATAGGCTACGACACGGCCCTGAACACCATCATCGACGCCGTCGACAAGCTGCGCGACACGGCTACCAGCCACGAGCGCCTCTTCTTCGTCGAGGTGATGGGCAACACGGCGGGTTACCTCGCCCTCAACGGCGCCATCGCCTCGGGCGCCGAGGCCGCCATAATCCCCGAGATGGAGACCGAAGTCGACCAACTCGCCGACCTGATCCACAACGGGTTCCGCAAGAGCAAGAATTCGGCCATCGTGCTGGTAGCCGAGAACCCCGCCACGGGCGGCGCCATGGGCCTCGCCGAGCGTATCAAGAAGGAGTTCCCCGAGTTCGACGCCCGCGTCACCATCCTCGGGCATATCCAGCGCGGCGGCTCGCCCACGGCCAAGGACCGCATCCTCGCCTCGAAGATGGGAGCCATGGCCATCGAGGCGCTGAGCGAGGGCCAGCGAAACGTGATGATCGGCATCAAGAACGGGGAACTCGTATACGTCCCCTTCAAGAAGGCCGTGGCACACACGTCGCACCTCAACCTCAAGGACGACATGGAGGTGGTGAAGATCCTCTCCATGTAACACGCCCGCCGCATAATACAAACCCAAAACACACGCAATGAAGAGAATCGCAGGTATAGGCAACGCCCTGACCGACATGCTCGTCAACATGCCCGACGACACCATACTCGCGAAGTACGGTCTGGCGAAGGGATCCATGAATCTGGTCGGCGCCGACCTGCAGACGGCCGTCTCGAAAGCCGTGGCAGGCTCGCCCTACACCCTCTCGCTCGGCGGCTCGGCCGGCAACACCATCCGTGCGCTGGCATCGCTCGGCTATGCCACGGGCTTCATCGGCGAGGTGGGGCACGACACCACGGGCGACTTCTTCGAACAGGCGCTGCGCAACCTCGACATCGAGCCCCGCATCTTCCGCGGCACACAGCGTTCGGGCAAGTGCGTATCACTCATATCTCCCGATGGCGAGCGCACCATGCTCACACACCTCGGCGCGGCGCTCGAGATGCGGCCCGACATGATCGGGCGCAGGCTCTTCGCCGGTTACGACTGCCTCTACATCGAGGGGTATCTGGTTCAGGACCACGCCCTCATCGAGCGCATAGCCTCGGAGGCCGACGCCGCAGGCATAGATGTGGCCATCGACTTGGCCAGCTTCAACGTCGTGGAGGAGAACCGCGACCTGCTGCGCAGCGTCGTTGAGAAGCACGTTGACATAGTCTTCGCCAACGAGAGCGAGGCTGCGGCCTTCACGGGCGAGCAGCAGCCGCTAAATGCCCTGCAGGCCATATCGGAGATGTGCTCTCTGGCCGTTGTCAAGATCGGCACGCGCGGTGCCATCATAAAACGCGGCTGCGAGGTGGTGCATGTGGGGATCATGGCCGCGGCACAGCGGGTAGACACCACGGGCGCGGGAGACTTCTATGCCGCAGGTTTCCTCGCGGGTCTGTGCGACGGGCTGTCGCTGCGCCAGTGCGGCACGCTGGGCGCCATCGCCGCAGGCAAGGTCATAGAGATCGTCGGCACCACCCTCGGCAAGGAGGCGTGGAGCGACATGCGGATGCTCTTCGAGCGCGTGCGCAACGACAAATACCTCTTCTGACAGGATCTGACGGAAAAACCATGCGGGCGGAAGCTTATACAGCGTTCCGCCCGCATTGTTTTCCGTTCCTGCCGCTCCGGCGCGATACGGCGGCGTCACCCGCCGTGTCCGGCGGCACTCCACAGCCCGCGCGTGATGCCGCTGCGCATCAGAACCAGATAACGGGCCTTGCTCCAGCGCAGCGTCACGAAGAACCACGCAGCCAAGGCTGCCGTCGCGGCCCACTTGCCGCACTCGGCGACACGCGCACGCCCCACACGGTGGTAAAACGCGGCCCGCCGCCGTTGGCTGACGCCGATATTGTAGCTCAGGCGCGAAAAGTATTCGCGCGAGAGTTTTTCCTCGGGTATAATATGATACATGACGGCCTTCGGCGTATAGTAATACTTCGCCTCGGCCAGCCGCAGGCGCTCGAAAAGGTCGCTCTCCTCGCCCCCCGTAAGCGATGTACCCACACGCCCGAGCGATATGTCGAAGACACCGTAGCGTTTCACCGCGCTGCGGCGTATGGCCATGTTGCCACCGCCCGGGATGTGGCCTTCGGGGAACTCGCGCACGCGGTCGCCCAGATACATCGTATTGGCAATGGGCCGCTCCGTAAAACACGACATCCACGCCGGCCGCCCCGCAGGATATACCGGCACGATGGGGCCGCCGCCAGCCACCGCCTCGGGTACGGTGTCGAAGAGCGAAATATAGGCCGAGACAAATTCGGGGACAATGCGTTCGTCGTCGTCAATAATGGCTATGTATTCGCCCGTACTCTCACGTATGCCGCGGTTGCGGGCATACGAGAGGCCTTGGTTGTGCTCCTCGACCATGCGCAGGTTATATTGCGGATGCGCCGCGGCGAAAGCCGCGAAACGCTCGGCCGTATCGTCCGTAGAGTTGTTGTTCACCACGACGCACTCCCACTGCCCGCGCGGCGCGTCCTGCACGACGACCGATTCGAGCGTCTCGATAAGCCGTTCGGCACGGTTATAGGTGGCGATCAATAACGAAAGCTTTAGCATAGGCTCTTCCTTTAGGTCACAAAGGTAATTAAAAAACGGACGTTGAGCAACAACCTTATGCAAGGCCCGCCGTCCGAAAAGCATACGGCCTGCCCCGCCCCGACACATCGGGGAGGCAGACCGTCTGCATATAAGCCGCCTATGAGGACGGCGGCCGGAGCGGTTACCCCTTCAGCCCGCAATACATCTCATAGCCCTGCTCCGCAGTGATACCGTCATGCACTACGGCGTGCACGGCCTGTATCATGGCGGCGGGGGCGTCGCTCTGGAATACGTTGCGTCCCATGTCCACACCGGCCGCGCCGTCGTTCACGGCCTTGTAGCACAACTCCAGCGCCTCCTTCTCTGGGAGTTTCTTCCCGCCGGCGATAACCACGGGCACGGGGCACGACGCCGCAACCTTCTCGAAGCCGTCGCAATAGTAAGTCTTCACGATCGAGGCCCCGTTCTCGGCGCATACGCGCGACGCCAGAGCGAAGTAACGCGCATCGCGCGCCATCTGCTTGCCTACGGCCGTAACTCCCATCACGGGGATGCCGAAACGGTTGCCCAGATCCGCGGCCCGCGCGAGGTTGGCCGCCGTTACGGCCTCCTGCTCGCCGTCGCCCGCAGAGAACATCACGGCCATGGCCGACGCATTGAAGCGTATGACATCCTCTATGTCGATGAGCACGTTGCGGTTCAACTCGGTGAGGACGGTCGAGCCGGCATCGCTGCGCAGACACACGGGTTTGTTCACATTGGCGGGAATCGACGTCTGCAATATGCCCCGCGTACACATAAGGCAATCGGCGTACCGGACGAGCGGAACGATATTCAGGTCTATCCGCTCGAGCCCCGACGTGGGGCCCATGATGAAGCCGTGGTCGAACGCCAGCATCACCGTGCGGCCCGTCGCAGGGTTGAAGATACGCGAAAGCCTGTCCTTCATGCCCCATCCCAGCGACGAGGCGCCCTTTACGTGGAAGGCGGCAGACGCCGCCGCCTCTCCTATACCGAAATCAGAGGCTTCACGGAAGCCATCCATATCTGCCATATATTTCTGTTTTTATGGTTTACGACTATTTTTGGCCCAACGCCTCGCCAAACGACGCGAACATGCAGCTCCACGACATGGCGCCGCTGTCGGCATGCCCTATGGAGCGTTCGCCGTAATTGCGCGCGCGGCCGAAGTTGGCCTTCATCATCACTGTGGCACGCGCACCCTCGGCCGCAGCCTCGGCACCGCACTTCAGCACCTCGGCTATATCCTCCGATGCGCACCCCTGCATCGCCTCCACGGCAGGGACAAGGGCATCCATCATGGTCTTGTCGCCGCGTTTTGCCTGCGTCTGCTTCATGACATTCTCGAGGCCGCCGCGGAACATGCGTTTCACGCCCCCGGCGTCCAGCTCCGTGCCCGAGGCGTTGTCGCTCATGCCGAGGAAGAACGCCCCCAGAAGCGTACTCGTCGAGCCGCTCACCTGCATCATGACATCGAATCCCATGTCGTTGAGCATCGACTTGAACTCGCTGCCGCGGAGCGCACTCTCGTGCACGGCCGTCATTGCGGCGACTATGGCCTGCCCGTGGTCGCCGTCACCCGTGACGGCATCGAGCTGCGAGAACTCCGCCTCGCGCGACTTTATATTCTTCAGGGCACACTCGAGCATGGCCTTGAAGTCGTCTACGGTCAATGTCTTCTTCATGACGTAACGCTTATTTGCCTATGGTGGTCCAATACGGGGCCTTCGACGTCCTGTTCTTGAGATACTCCACATGGTCGTCGTCGAGCACGGCGACTATCATCTGGAAACCGGCCTGCTCCTGCACCGTAAGCAGTTCCTGAATCCTGCCGTACACGACATTCAGCCCCCGTGCCGCCAGATCCTTGTAAGCCTTGCGGAAGACGATGTTGAGCTCCATGTGCGTCGTAGCCCCCACGCCGTTGATGATAAGCATCACGTTGCTGCCGGCCGTGGGTTTCAGCTGCCGGCACAGCAGGTCGACCATCTCGGCGGCCGTATCGTCGGCCGAGACCAGAGGCTTCTGACCGCCGCCGCCCTCGCCGTGCTGTCCCATGCCTATCTCCATGATACCCTCCGGAAGGTCGGTGATGACGGCCCCGTTCTGCGGGTGCGAGCACGACCGCATGGCCACGGCGAGCGTCGCAACGTTCTTATTGTATCGCTCGGCTATCTCTACCAACTCCTCGAGCGACCTGCCCTCCTCCGACGCCGCGCCGAGGATCTTGTAGAGCGGGACACACCCCGCAAGGCCGCGGCGGTCGTTGTCGTCGGCACCGATTCCGGCGCTGATGTCGTCATGCGTCAACACCTTGGCGACCTTTATGCCGGCACGCTCGGCCAGCTGGCACGCCATGTTCGCGCTCATGACGTCGCCCGAATGGTTGAGTACCACAAGCAGGATACCGGCCTCGCGCTTCATAAGCTGCAGGGCCTTGAACAGGCGCTGCACCCCGGGTGCGGCGAATATGTCGCCCACGACCGAGCAATCGAGCATGCCCTCGCCTACGAAACCGCTCAAGGCGGGCTCGTGCCCCGAACCGCCCAAAGTGACGATGGCGACCTTGTCCGCGGGTTTCGGATCGGCCCTGACCACAATATTCTCATCGGCCAGCTTCACCTGATCGGGGTACGCCAGCACATAGCCTTCCAACAGTTCGGCCGTGACATTTTCGGGATTGTTTATGAATTTCGTCTGCATATTATCATTTCTTTGATTTTACATTTACATGACGGCGACAAAGGTCATTTCACCTCCATCAGCTCGATCGACACGCCCTCCTCCTCGATGAAGGCAATGGTAAGGTGTTCGTCACACACGGCGGGGCCGAATATCACCTTACATCCCCTGAGCGCCTCATCGAGCGAAGGCACCGTATAGGCGACATGCCCCTGTTTCTGTACCAATTCCGGCATACAACTGCCCGGTTCGAACTTCAGGAACTCGATTCTGTTCGAGCTCTTAGTATAGTCCGTGAGCCATACGCCGAGGCCTTCGTTGAAAACGGCCCCCTCGGGAACGGTATCGGCAATCATACCGACATGATTGAAAGTTCTCATGGTTGTTTAGTTATTTTACAGGTTTCTGGTTTTAGGTTCTTCCGCTCGTCAAAGCACGGCCATCCCGAAGCCCCATGTCCGTAAAAGCCATGTCGCCCTCATATTACAGGCATTGTACTCCGGCATGCCGCGTCCTGTACAAAAATAAAAAGAATTTCCCAAATCCGTCCATCATGCGCCATGTTTTTATCCTCCGCATAAGGCAAAAGGCCCGACGGCAAAATAAATTCATCCAGCGGGGGAAGCTGCCTCGGCAGGCATGCCAACCGCTGCGCGAGCAATCGCCACACACTGCGGCGTGCCGCAGCCTAATAACCGCCGAGAAACAAAACCTCCGTTCCGGCTTGTCTCTGCCCACACCTTTTCCTATCTTTGCAGCCGTATAACACCATGCCATGGCCCGAAACACGGAAACCCCCACACCTTCGCTCGCAGTATCGTCCATACCGCTGGCCGTGCTGGTCATATTCCTCGCCCTCGCCATACACCTCTTCGGCGGCGACGCCATAACCGGCGGAAGCCAATTCTCGCTGCTGACAGCCTCGGCCGTGTGCGCAGCGCTGGCCATATGGCGCTATGGGCGCTCGTGGCAGGAGCTCGAGGAGGCCATCGTCGAGAACATGCACAGCGCAACGCCCGCCATCATCATCCTGTTGCTCATCGGCGCCATAGCCGGCACATGGATGGCCAGCGGCGTGATCCCCACATTGATATATTACGGGTTGAAGGCTCTCCACCCGTCGATATTCCTCATCGCCTCGTGCATCATCTGCGCCGTCGTCTCGCTGCTCACGGGATCGTCGTGGACCACCGTCGCCACCATAGGCGTCGCCCTCATGGGCATAGGCCGCGCCCTCGGTTTCGACGACGGATGGATCGCCGGCGCCATAATCTCGGGCGCATACTTCGGCGACAAGATCTCGCTCATGAGCGACACCACCGTCCTCGCCTCCTCGACGGCGCGCGTGCCCATATTCACGCACATAAAATACATGCTCCTGACCACCGTTCCCTCGATGACCATAGCCCTCGCCGTCTTCGGCGCCGCGGGTTTCGTCGCCGCACCCGATGCCGCCGTCGGCGTCGAGAGCATCGAGCAGGCGCTCGCCTCGACATTCCACATATCGCCGTGGCTGCTGATGGTTCCCGTGGTGACGGGACTGCTCATCGCCCGCAAGTTACCCGCCATAATCACCCTCTTCGCCTCGGTAGCCTTGGCGGCCGCAGCAATGGTGATATTTCAGCCCGAGATAGTGGAGCGCATCGCCGGTGAAGCAGGGCCGCTGCTCGCGCCGTTCAAGGCCATGATCCTCGCCGCCACCACCGACACCGCCGTCGAGACAGGAGACCCGCTGTTGGACGATCTGGTAGCCACGAGCGGCATGAGCAGCATGCTCGACACCGTATGGCTTATCATATGCGCCATGTGTTTCGGCGGCATTATGTACGGCAGCGGCATGCTCGCAGCAATCTCGCAACTGTTCCTGCGCATGGCGCACCGTACGGTCAGCGTTGTGGGCGCAACCGTCTCGTCGGGAGTGTTCTTCAACCTTGTCACTGGTGACCAGTACATATCCATAATACTCACGGGCAACCTCTTCCGCAACCTATACGACAAGCGCGGCCTCGAGCGGCGCCTGCTGAGCCGCAGCATGGAGGACTCGGCCACCGTGACGTCGGTGCTCATACCGTGGAACTCGTGCGGCATGACGCAGTCGACGGTGCTGGGCGTGGCCACGCTCACATACCTGCCCTATTGCATATTCAACATCGCAAGCCCCTTCATGTCGGTCTTGGCGGCCGCCATAGGATACAGGATATACAAGAAACGAAACGGCAAAGATGAAGACACGACTCGTAATATTTGACCTCGACGGCACCCTGCTCAACACCATAGGCGATCTGGCCGTCAGCTGCAACCACATGCTCTCGCTGCGGGGACTGCCGCAGCACACATACGAAGAATACCGCACGTTCGTCGGCAACGGCATCCTGCGCCTCGTAGAACGGGCCTTGCCCGAGAACCTGCGCACGCCCGAATACGTCAAGGCGGCACGGCAGGATTTCCTCGACCACTACATCGATCACATAGACGCCCATACGCGCCCCTACGACGGGATGCCACAGGTGGTCGGAACACTGCACGGCCTCGGCGTGAAAATGGCCGTCGCCTCGAACAAGTTTCAGGCAGGCACCGAGAAACTCATACGCGAATTTTTCCCCGGCATAGACTTCGTGGCCGTATGCGGCCAGCGCGATGGCGTGCCCCTGAAGCCCGACACGGCGCTCGTCGACATGATAATCGGCATGGCAGGGGTCTCACGCACCGAATGCGTCATGGTGGGCGACTCGTGCATCGACATGCAGACGGCGCATAACGCCGGCATCACAGCCATAGGTGTCAGCTGGGGGTTCCGGCCCCGCACGGAGCTCGAACAGAACCGTGCCGACTACATAGCCGACACCGCCGTCGAGCTCCTTGCCATACTCGAATCGTTATAGGAGGCCATACATACAGTGAAGACGCCTTCGGCCTCATATCAGTGCCGAAGGCGTCTTCACTGTCGTGGCGGCCCATGCCGTCAATCCTTCACATAGAGCATGTCGCCGCGCTCCTCCAGAGGCAGGATCACGGCGCGTTCGGCCCCGCTCGGCGAGTTGGGCGAGTGCATCACGATATTGAGGTTGCCCTCAAAGTCGCGGAAGAGCATGCCGTGGCCGCCGTCGCGGCTGAAGAGCGGCTTCGGATGATGGCGCCACGGCCCCGTCACCTTGCCCGTCTCCGACTCCGAGATGCCGACGGCATAGCCGTCCTTGCCGAAACTCGACCATATCATCAGCAGCTTGCCGCCCGAAGTGCGGTAGAGGAAACATCCGTCCGTGACGTAGCTGCGCTCGCCGTCCGCTGCGGGAGTCCCCGTCGACCACTCCGCCGCCGAGGCGTGGAAAAGCCGCACAGGCTCGCCGGCACGCCCCGAGAGGTCGCGTTTGAGCTCCACCACGTTCATGCCGCCGTCCATCAGCTGTACCCATTCGTGGCAATAGACCATATACGGAGTGCCGTCCTCGACCCAGAGCGTGCCGTCGAGGGCCATCTCGTCCATCGGCGTGGCCGGCTCGCGCGACGGGAACGGCAGGAACGGCCCTTCGGGCGACTTCGACCAGAAGATCTGCGTACCGCGCATCGTATAGGCAGGGTGCGACTTGCGCTGCTTCTTCCACACGATGTCGCTGTTCAACGTGGCGAACAGGTAATAGCGGCCCCTGTAACGGTGCACCTCGGGTGCCCATACGCGCCCCGTAATCCAATTGTCAGCCGGCACGGTGAGGACCCGCTTCGGCCCCTCCCAATGCTCGAGGTCGCGGCTGCGGAACACCTCCACGCCGCCGCGTTCCGAGCCGTCCCCCGCCTCGATCGACGAGGAGCGGTACATGTAATACACCCCCGCCGCCGGATCGGGCAGGATAAAGGGGTCGCGGATGTTTATATCCTTGAGCAGGAGCGTTCCCTCCTGCGCGTAGGCCGACATGACGGCAATGCACGCGGCCGCGACAAGCAAAATTCTTTTCATATATTTCATTATCGGGTTATGTTCGGATTATTGTACCGGGTCGATCCTTGTATCGTAAAAACGTTCATCCTTATCCACGCATGCCGCGGCCGCGATGCGTGCCTGCGGGTTGCGCACCGTAAGCGGTTCGTCGGAACGGTAGTTGCGCATGCGGCAGCCGAACAATGACACCGTGAGCGGCTTGCCACCCTCGACAAGCAGGAAATCGTCCGAGTAACCGTCGGCCGTGAGGGCGCCGTTGCCGCCCGAGAAGGCCTCGACGTTCGTGATGGCGGTATGGCCCTCGCCCGTGATGACTATGGGGTGTATTCCGTCGCCGCAACCCTTCACGTTGGCGATGATCGAGCCCTGCGCGATCTGCCAGTTGCGGTTGAAGGTGCCGCCGCCGGCCTTGTATATGCCCACGGTGACGCAGTCGAGGTTGAAGTTGGTCAGCTGCCCGTACGTGTCGGGGCCGAGCCATATGCCGCCGTGCACGCCGAAAGTGAAGAGGTCGATCAGCTGCGCATTGTCCGTATGGTCGATGGCATAGGTGAAGGTTGGGCGTGCGATGACGCTGTCCACCACCTCGCGCGAGAAGGTGCGGCCGAAAAGGCGCATGTTCGACGGGTTGACATGGCAGTGGAGGATGCGCGGGATGTCGTAGCAGTAGTCTATGCGGATGAACTCGCCGCTGAGCGGGTAGCCGTAGCAGTGTTCGAAGAGCACCTGCTCGCAGATGTTGTCGGGGCGGCCGCGGAAATCCATCGCCACATACTCTCCGTAGAAGGTGAGGCACGAGAGCGTCACCCCCTGCGCCGTACCCTCCGGCGTCATGCGTATCGTAGGCGGGTAGGCGATGATCTTCGACGGGTCGTCGAAAGCCTGTTCGGGATACCAGAACTGTATGCCGCGCACCTGCGTCGACGACTCGACCGTGAGGAACGGGGCCTCGGCGTCGGTGATGACGAACAACGACCCCACGGGGGCGTTGCGGTCGGGATGTTTCGTACCGCGCCCCGTAGGGCCGTGTACGCCTATGAGTGAGACGTTCTGCCGCAGCACGATACCCGAGGCGACGGGATAACCCTCCTGCGAGGGCTCGACGAAGAGCGCGGCCCCCGATGCCGCGGCCCAATCTATAGCCTTCTGGAGGTTTTCGGCATTCTGCCGCGGGGTGTTCCCGGGCAGCACGCCGAAGTCGCGGATACTGCGCATGGCTGTCGCAGCGGCACCCTGCGCACGGGCGGCACCGAACGACAACAGCATGGCGATAATCAACAAGGTTCGTTTCATGGTCATATCGTTTTTCGGGTTTCTACGTAAACATCCGGCCGCAACGGTCATTCGTCCGCAAGCAGCAGCCTGCACAACGAGCGCACATCGCGCACGGTTACCGTGGCGCCGCATTCGCGCATCTCCTCCTCGGAGCCGTAGCCGTAGAGGACGCCGATGGAGTCGATGCCCGCCGCGCGGGCCCCTATGACGTCATGCTTGCGGTCGCCTACCATCGCCGTCCGGGCACGCCGGTCCGCAAGGCCGCACCTTTCCAGCACGTACTCTATGACGGCCGCCTTCGTGGGGCGCAGATGCTCCGTCGTGTCGGCCCCGATGAAGAGGAACCGCCGCGCCAGATCGAAATGTTCGAGCACCTGCCGCGCTATCGGCTCGGGCTTCGACGTGGCCACATAGAGTTTGTACCCCGCCGCCGCAAGGCGGTCCAGCAACAGGTCGATGCCCTCGTACATGACATTCTCGAAGAGGCCCTTGACGTTGTAATATTCGCGGAAATATCCGCATGCGCGCGCGGCCTCCTCGTCCGTAAAGCCGTAGAAGTCGCGGAAGGAGTCCATCAGCGGCGGCCCGATGAACTTGCACAGCTCGCTCCGGTCCTCCACTTCTACACCGCTGCGGCGCAACGCCAGCTGCGCCGCCGTGGTGATGCCCACGGCAGGGTCGGTCAGCGTGCCGTCGAGATCCCACAGCAGGTTTTCATATTCGGTTTTCCGTCTCTCCATCATTCAAATTTTCATTCCGGTTTGTTTCGCCGCCATGGAAATATTCATACACGGTGCGGGCACGCGCCCCGCCCACCGCTTCGGCCAGCTCGGCCTGCGTGGCCGATCTTATCTTCGACACGGTGCGGAAGCGGCGCATAAGCTCGTTGACACTCTTGGCCCCAATGCCGCGTATATGTTGCAGCTCGCTGTCTATAAAGGCGTTGCTGCGTTTCTGGCGGTGGAAGGTGATGCCGAAGCGGTGCGCCTCGTCGCGTATGTGGCAGACGACCTTCAGAGGCTCGCCCGTGCGGCTCAGGTAATACGGCATTGGGTCGCCCGGGAAAAATATCTCCTCGATACGTTTGGCGAGGCCAACAATGGGCACCTGCCGCTCGATGCCCAGCTCGCACAGCACCCCGTAGGCGCTCGACAGCTGCCCCTTGCCGCCGTCGACGATGATAAGGTCGGGCAGCTCGGCCCCCTCCTCCAGCAGGCGCGAGTAGCGGCGGTGGACGATCTCGCGCATCGAAGCGAAGTCGTCGGGCCCCACGACGGTCTTGACGTTGAAGTGGCGGTACTCCTTGCGCGAGGGCCGCCCGTCGCGGAATACCACGCACGAGGCGACGGGGTTCGTACCCTGCAGGTTCGAGTTGTCGAAGCACTCGATATGGCGGGGCTGGCGGTCGAGGTGCAGCTCACGCTGCATGGCGTTCATAAGGCGCTCGGTATGGCGTTCGGGGTTGCGTATCTCGAGGTTCTTCATCTGCTCGGCGCGATAGATGCGCGCGCTCTTGAGCGAGAACTCCAGCAGTTCGGCCTTCTCGCCGCGCTTGGGCACCGTGAAGACCACCTTGTCGAAAAGAAGCGTCGTCGAGGGCAGCAGCGGCACGATGACCTCGCGCGAGAGGTCGTGCGAGATGTTGTCGACGACGTACTGTATGGCCATCGTCAGCATCTCGGCCTGCGACGCCTCCACTCCCGGGCTCAGCTTGACCGTATGCAGCGCCACAACGGAGCCGTGGCGCAGCCGTATGAAGTTGCAGTATACCACGTCGTCGTCCTCCAGCAGCGAGAAGACGTCGCAGTCGACGATTTTGGCGCTCACGATGACCGAGCGGCTCTGGTAGCTCTCCAGCGCCTCGAGCCGCTGCTTGAAACGCTGCGCCGCCTCGAACTTCAAGGCTGCGGCCGCCTCCTGCATATTCCGCTCGAGGTAACGGCGCACGGGACGCAGGTCGCCCCGCAGCACCTGTTTCACCATCTCGACCAGCTCGTCGTACTCCTCCTCGCTCTGCGCCCCTATGCAGGGGCCCTTGCAGTTGCCTATGTGGTACTGCAGGCAGACACCGTAACGGCCCCGCGCCACGGCCTGCGGCGAGAGGTTCAGCTTGCACGTACGAAGGGGTATCACCTCGCGTATGAACTCCAGAATCGAGTGTTGCATCGAAACCGACCCGTAGGGGCCGAAATACTGCGAACCGTCGTGCCGCAGCTGCCGCGTCGACTCCACACGCGGGAAGGGCTCGCGGCGGATGACGATCCACGGGTAGGTCTTGTCGTCCTTCAGCAGGATGTTGTATCGGGGTTGTAGGGTCTTGATAAGGGAATTTTCCAACAGCAGCGCATCCTGCTCGCTGTTGACCACGAAATGGCGTATCTCGACGATCTGCCGCACCAGCACCCGCACCTTGGGCGTATGGTCGCGGCTCTGCACGAAATATGACGAGACACGCTTGCGCAGCGATTTGGCCTTGCCTACATATATAACGGTACCGTTTTTGTCGACGAACTGGTAGACCCCCGGCGAAAGCGGCAATGCGGCGACCTGCGCCTTGAGTGTATCCTGCTGCTGGCTCATGGATGCAAAGGTACTAAAAGTAGATGCTCAACACAAACGAAAGGGCAGTTTTCGCACCGCGCACCCGTTACAGCCCCCCGCCCGCTATCACTTCGTCGACACGGCGGTCATGCTCCTCGCACGGCAGGTCGTCCACGATCTGGTGGGCGAAACAGACCCCGACACACCATGCGCGGAACCCCT
>CASFQF010000016.1 GCA_949296635.1 uncultured Alistipes sp.
CGCCGCGGCAACGCCGTCCGCATCCCGTGCAGCGGCACAGCTCCCTCCGGCGCCACTGTTAGTATAAAGGCATGTTTCCGCCGCGGCACCGGCCGCCGACAGCATTGCGACAGCGGCTGCCGCCGCCAGAATCAAACGAGGTTTCATACAGGTATAGATTTTCAGATTTCAAGGTCTAATGCAAAAATACGAATAAGATTCCGTAACGGCAATATCCCCGCCTGCCCGTCTGCGGCATACTATCAAAAAGAGTCCTGCGGAATGTTTGCAAAAAATTACATACGCGCGCAGCATATTTGTATATTTTGCCTAAAATATCGGCCATCATGCCCTCTTGCGGCAAAAAAACGCCCTATTATGATATTTTTTACGAAATAAAAGTTATATTTGCGCAACAAGCGGGAATTTACAAAGCGCAATACTAAACAGATTTGACCCAAACCACACGTATCCGGATTACCTCCGGTACGGTCTATTTCTAACCTTAAAACTTTTTCTACATGGACCTGAAACGAACTATCGGATCGTTGCGCCTGATGGTTGCCACTGCTCGTTATGCGCTGGCAATCATGCTATTGGGGGGGGGGTTCCGCCGCTCAGGCGCAGAATTTAGTTAAGGGTAATGTCGTCGACCAAAACGGCGCTCCTTTGGTAGGCGCCACGGTAATTTTGGTTGAAGACAACACCAAAGGTACATTCACCGACGTGGACGGCAACTTCGAGATCGCCGTCGCCGCAGGCAACACATTGCAATTCTCATCTGTCGGTTACAAAACCGTAAATGTAAAGATTTCGACACAAACGAACCTGAAAGTCGTACTCGAAGAGGACCTCAACCAGCTGGAGGACGTTGTGGTCATCGGTTACGGTACGGCCCGCAAAGGCGACCTCACGGGTTCAATCTCGAGTGTCAAGGGAGACAACCTCGTAAAACGATCGTCACAACAGATCACAACGGCCCTGCAGGGACAGATCGCAGGTCTGCAGATTACCCGCTCGTCGGGAGGCCCGGGCGACTCGGGGTCGATCCGCATCCACGGCGTCACCACAATGTCGACCAACGACCCGCTCATCATCGTCGACGGCGTGCCTACATCGACGCTTGACGACGTGATGGCTTCGGACGTGGAGACCATGACGGTGCTCAAGGATGCCGCCTCGGCCGCAATCTACGGTTCGCGCGCCGCCGCCGGCGTTATCCTCATAACCACCAAGCGCGCCAAGACAAACGAGTTCGCTCTCGACTACAACTACGAGTTCGCGCTCGACACGCCTACGACACGCCCCACAAACGGCGACGCCATCGACTGGCTCAATATCCAGAACGAAATAAAGTGGAACGACGGCGCCTCGGACCCCTACTCGATGTATTCGCAGGATTATATCAACTCCTACATGGAGAACAACGCCACCGACCCGTACCACTATGCCAATACCGACTGGGTGGACCTCATGCTCAAGAAGACCACCAGCCACCAGCAGCACTCGCTCAGCGTATCGGGCGGTACGGACAAACTGCGCACCAAGTTCACCTTCAACTACCAGACCGGCAACGGGTACTACGACAGCCGCGGATATGAGCGTTACTCGGGCCGCGTGAACAACGACTACAAGATCACCGACTGGATGCGCTTCAACATCGACCTCGACTTCTCGACGTCGCAGAGCAAGTCTCCGGCACTTGGCAACGTAATATATTGGGCATACCTGATGGCCCCGATATATGCGCCATATTGGGAGAACGGGCAGTATGCCGATGTCAAGGACGGCGCCAACGGTCTGGCCGGACTCAAGGAGGGCGGAATATCGAGAACCAACTACTACAAGTTCGGCGGCAAGGCGCAGCTCGACATCACCCCCGTCAAGGGCCTTACGCTCACGGCCGTATTCGCGCCACGTTATAGAATGACCAAGGGCAAGTCGTTCAAAAAGGCCGTAAACGTCTACTACGAGGACGGCCGCAGCGTGCTCATGCAGTCGCTCAAGACTACCGACCTGTCGGAGAGCCGCAACGACAGCAACCACACGACATACCAGTTCTATGCCAACTATGCCAATACGTGGGGAGACCACTCGTTCAGCGCCATGGTCGGTTACGAGGGTTACAAATACGAATGGGAGAATCTGGGCGCCTCGCGTACCAACTACCTGCTCGACCGCTACCCCTACCTGAACCTCGGCCCCGAGGACTACCAGTACAACTCGGGCAGCGCAGGACACAACGCCTACCAGTCCGTATTCGGACGTCTGATGTACTCTTACCGCAACAAGTACATGATCCAAGCCAACATTCGTACCGACGGCTCGTCGCGTTTCCACAAGGACTGCCGCTGGGGTACATTCCCCTCGGTATCGGCAGGATGGGTGGCGTCGGAGGAGCCGTGGTTCAAGAACGACGTCGTCGAATATCTGAAGGTGCGAGGCTCGATCGGACAGCTGGGTAACGAGCGTATCGGTTCGGAATTCCCCTACATGGCCGCCATAACCTTCGGCAACAGCTACATGTACGACAAGAGTTCGCAGACCGTAAGCGCCGTACAGAACGCCGCACAGGTATACTACGCTTTCCAAGACATCACGTGGGAGACCACCACGACATACGGCATAGGTGTCGACATGTCGTTCCTCAAGAGCCGCCTGCGCCTGACGGGAGACTACTACTACAAGAAAACCGAAGACATGCTGCTCACGCTCGGATTCCCCTCGTACGCGGGATTCTCGGCACCGTCGCAGAATGCCGGCGACATGTACACCAAGGGCTGGGACCTCGAGATCGGATGGTCGGACACCATAGGCGATGATTTCTACTACAGCATCTCGGCCAACCTCTCGGACTACCGCTCGCGCATGGGATACCTCGGCGACCGCCGCACCATCTCGGGCAACTACATCACCGAGGAGGGATCGTACTACAACGAATGGTACATGTACCGCACCGACGGGCTCTTCCTTACCGACGAGGACCTCTACGACGAGAACGGGAACAAGTATCCGACCCTCACGGCAAACGACAAGGCTGGAAACATCAAATATGTCGATGTCGACAACAGCGGCACCATCAACGCCGACGACAAGGTGCGTCTGGGCAACTCGCTGCCCGAATACCTCTACGGCGGAAACATAACGATGGCATGGAAGGGCCTCGACTTCAACCTCTCGTTCCAAGGCGTGGGACACCAGAAGGTGCTCTTCAACACCAGCTGGATACAGCCCCTCAAGGAGCAGTGGGGCGCCGTGCCGTCGCTGCTGCTGGGCAACTACTGGAGCCAGCACAACACCCCCGAACAGAACGCACAGGCCAAATATCCGCGCCTGACATACACCAACACCACAAACACCTACACCGGTTCGGACTATTGGCTCTTCAACGGCGCATACTTCCGCGTGAAGAACATCACGCTGGGCTATACGCTGCCTTCGGAGCTCACCAAGCGCATCTTCATGAAGTCGCTGCGTTTCTACGTCAGCGTCACCGACCTGCCGGCCATCAGCAAATTCCCCAAGGGTTGGGATCCCGAGATCGGCTACGGCTCGGACTTCATCTCGACATCATTCATCTTCGGTGTTAATGTGAAATTCTAAAAGCGTACAGGATATGAAAAAGATATTATTGGCAACATGCATAGTGTCGGCGGCGGCCTTGTCGGCCTGCGTCGACCTTGACTTGGCTCCGCTATCGGAGGGATCGAGCGAGACTTGGTACTCCTCGCAGTCGGAGATCGAGATGTCGTTGAACGACTTTTACCGCACGGACTTCTTTCCCATAATAGACAAGTCGTGGGGTGACGACGTGACGTGGCGAAACAACACCCAATCGGTACAGAACGGAACCATGACAGCCGAAGACAGCGGCGTCGCCACCCGCTGGCAGAACTACTATAAAGGTATCGCGCGCGCCCTGCGCCTGCTGGGCAAGATGGACAACGCCCGCGCGATGGGTATCGCCGAGACAGAGATCCTCCGCTATGAGGGCGAAGCGTACTTCTATATGGGCTACGCCTACGGCATGCTGGCCTTCTTCTGGGGCGACGCCATCCTCGACAAGACGGGCATGACCCTCGATGAGGCATACCAAGCCGTCCGCTCGCCCAAGGCCGACGTGCTGGAGTTCGCATACCAGTGCTTCGACGAGGCGGCCAACCGCCTCCCCACGACCTATTCGGGCATACAGCGCGCCACCAAGGGCGCAGCCTACGCCTTCAAGGCGCGCGCGGCGCTCTGGAACGGCGACTACGACGTGGCCGCAAAGGCGGCAAAGGATTGCATGGATCTGGGCGTCTACAAACTGCACGACAACTATCAGGACCTCTTCACGGCATCGTGGTCCGACGAGTGGATCTTCTTCTTCCGCGGCGACGTCACCCTGAAGAAATACTATTTTGCCGCAGCCGACGTAAACAACATCATCCCCCGTCTTGTCGGCGGCTGGGGCGGCGTCTGCGCCCCCTCGTACGAGCTCATCTGCGCATACCCGTGTATAGACGGCAAGCCCATAGACGAGTCGCCGCTCTACAACCCGAAGGACCCCTTCGAGAACCGCGACCCGCGCCTTGCGATGACGGTCGTACCGTTCGCCACGGCATACACCAAGAGCGTGCTCGACGGCACCTACAAACCCGAGGATTACGGCTGGCTGGGATATGAGCACTCGCCCGACCCCACCCGCATCGAGGTGACGAACCTTGCCACGGGTGAGAAGATAAGCAACACCGACTCGAAGGCACGTGCCGAGCACGCCGCATACAACGGATTCATGTTCAAGAAGTATGTCGACGAGAGCTGGCTCGACAACGGACACAACGGCGCCCCAACCACCTACCCATACATGCGTTACGGCGACGTGCTGCTGATGTACGCCGAGGCGATGAACGAATTGGGCAAGTGCGACAACAAAGTGCTCAACCTTACGATCAACAAGCTGCGCGAGCGCGCATACCGCGGCACCGGCATCGACTACCCCGTAGCCACGGAATCGACGCAGGAGGCCATGCGTACGATGATACGCACCGAGCGCTTCATCGAGATGGCCTTCGAGGGGTGGCGTTACCCCGACCTGCTGCGCTGGCGTCTGGCCGAGGTCATCTTCAACCGTCCCACCTACTACCTCAAGCGCGCATGGTCGGGCTCGGCATCGTGGGACGGCAACGAGCAGAACGTGAGCGACGACTACAAAGTGCTCATACAGAATTGGAAGGACGGCAACTACCCGATCGGCGGCACGCCCCAGATCGACGAGAACGGGCTTGCCAACCTGCAGTACATGGTCGACGCGGGTTATATCGTCGTAGCCGCCGAACGCAAGTTCGACAAGACGCGCGATTACCTGTGGCCGGTGCCCGCCGACGACCGCCTCATAAACGACAAGCTGGACCAGAATCCCAACTGGTAACGGTATCCGCACAGCCGCGAAAGCCCGGCGCCTGTCGGGCTTCCCGCGGCCGCGGCAGCCGTATATTGCGAAAAAATGTATAAATTTACAGCAAAAGACTAAACACAAAAGAGATGAAGTTCAACAAACTTTTGTTTTCCGCCCTGACGGCCGCAGCCGTCGCGTGCGCGGGCGGGGAGCGCCCCTCGGCCGTGGACGGGACGGGGTATCCGTGTTACAGCGGCATATATCCCCATCTGGCATACTACAACTCGCAGGGCGAGTGCGGTACGGGCGCCGTCGTGCCGTGGGCAGGGTCGCTGTGGGTAGTGACCTACTCCCCCCATGAGCCATTCGGGTCGGACGACAAACTCTACCAGATAACCCCCGAACTGACACAGATCGTACGGCCCGAGAGCATCGGCGGCACCCCCGCCAACCGTATGATCCACACTCCCAGCCGGCAGCTCTTCATCGGCCCCTATGCCATCGACGCCGAGGGCGCGGTGCGGGTGATACCCTACGACCGCATCCCGGGCCGCCCGACGGGTAACGCCGCACACCTGACCGATCCCGCGAACCGCATACTGCTGGCCACGATGGAGGCCGGCTTCTACGACATAGACGTCCACACGCTCGACGCAACCACCATCTACAAGGATGGCAACCAGATGCGCAAGGAGGGCGCCGAAGGGCGCTTGAGCCCGCTGCTGCCCGGATACCACGGCAAGGGGTTCTACTCGAGTCAGGGCGTGGCCGTATACTCGAACAACGGCGAGGAGGGCGAACTGGCGCAAAGGCAGTTCGACATACCTTCGGGTTCGCTCTCGGAGTGGGACGGCAAGGAGTGGAAGGTCATACGCCGCAACCAGTTCACCGAGGTGACGGGACCCGGCGGCATCGAGGGCAATGCCTCGGCCGACGACCCCATCTGGTCGATAGGCTGGGACTACAAGTCGTTGATTCTGGCCTGCCGCGACACGGCCGCAGGGTGGACCTTCTACCGCCTGCCGAAGGCGAGCTTCGCCTATGACGGCGCCCACGGCTGGAATACCGAGTGGCCCCGCATACGCAACGTCGGCACCAAGGACAACCCCGACCTGCTGATGACCATGCACGGCATGTTCTGGTGGTTCCCGCAAACCTTCACATCGCAGAACACCGCGGGCATAGCCCCGCGCGGCGCCTACCTCAAGGTCATAGGCGACTTCACCGAGTGGAACGGCCGCCTCGTCTTCGGCTGCGACGACTCGGCACAGAGCGAGTTCCTCAACAAACGCCGCCAGAAAGGCAACATCGGCGGCCCGGGGCAGTCGAACTCGAATCTCTGGTTCGGCGACATGTCCACCCCCGACAATGTCGGCCCCACCACCGCGGCCGGATCGATCTGGCTCCGCGAGGATGTCTCGGCCGGCGTACCCTCCGACCCCATCCTCTTCACGGGCTGGGACAACCGCTGCGCATGGGTGGCAAACCGTTCCGACAAGGCTGCCGTCATAACCTTCGAGGTGGATAAGAAGGGCGACGGCACGTGGAGCACGCTGCGCACCGAACCCGTGGCGGCCGGGGAGTCGAAGTTCATACCCTTCGAGCCGCAGGACGCAGGCATCTGGGTCCGCGCCACGAGCGATACGCCCATACGTGCCGACCTGACCTTCGTGCTGGCCGAGGCCGAGAGCCGCACCACCGAGCCCGACGCCATCTTCAACGGCATAGCTTCGGTCAAGGGCAAGGCCGACTCCGAAGGCCTGATGTACGGCCTGCCCGACAACCGCCGCGCGCTGGGGCTGCTCGCCTCGACGGCGGACGGACAGAGCTACTACGAGCTCGACGCCGCGATGAACCTCACCCCGTGCCAAGATCCCGAGATGAGCCAATACATAGCCGAGAAGTTCGCCATACCGCACGATGTCGTGGAGGTGGACGCCGGCTCGGTGCTGATCGTCGACACGAAGGGACGCCGCTGGCGCCTGCCGCTGGGGAACGACGCCTACAACGGCATGATCGCCGAGGCGCGCCTGCGCCTATGCCGCGAGGTGGCCACGGAACGCGACCTGCTCTCGTGCCACGGCACCTTCTACGAGCTGCCCGCCGAGAACGCCGACGGCTTCGCCAAGATCCGCCCCGTAGCGTCGCACTCGTTCGCCATCAACGACTACGCCTCGTACCGCGGCATGATGATGCTCACGGGCATCGACCACGCCAAGGCACAGCGCAACCCGCATGTGGTCTTCTCGGAAGACGGCAAGGCCGCAGTCTGGGCCGGCGCCATCGACGACCTGTGGAAGATGGGCAAGCCGACAGGCCGCGGCGGCCCGTGGGTGGAGAGCCCCGTCAAGGCCGGCGAGGCATCGGATCCCTTCCTCATAGGGTTCTACGACAAACGCACGATGGCCCTCTCGCACACCGATTCGGGCAACGTCGCCTTCACCGTCGAGGTCGACCCCACGGGAGACGGGGCATGGTTCCGCTACGGCACTTTCGAGGTACCTGCGGGCCAGACCTTCGAGCACAGCTTCCCGCAGTCGTTCCAAGGACGCTGGGTGCGCGTCACCGCCGACCGCGATACCAAGGCCACAGCATGGTTCGAATACAAATAACCGCACGTATGCGGCGATGCCCCGCACGGGTATCGCCGCAAGCGTGCCTTAGCCGCAAAACATACGCAACATGAAGAGATTATCCGTATTAACGCTTACGTTCATGTTCTTTGCCGCCTGCACCTCCGCACCGAAGAGTTCGGGCGTGCTCGTCGAGGCCGAGAACTTCGCCGCCAAGGGCGGCTGGAGCGTCGACCAGCAATTCACCTTCGAGATGGGGTCGCCATATCTGATCGCCCACGGCATGGGCAAACCCGTCGGCGACGCCTCGACCGAAGTGACGCTGCCCGCAGCGGGGCTCTACCACGTATATGTACGCACCTATAACTGGACCTCGCCGTGGTCCGACCGGAGCGGCCCGGGCGCCTTCCGCATAAGCGTCGGCGGCACCGCCCTCGACGCGACACTCGGCACCGAGGGCGACGGCTGGATGTGGCAGTACGCCGGTGCCGTAGAGACCGCAGGCAAGAGCGCCACCGTCACCCTCCACGACATGACGGGCTTCGACGGCCGCTGCGATGCCGTATGGCTCACCCCCGACAAGTCGGTCGTGCCTCCCTGCAGCGGCGAAGCATTGGCCGGATTCCGTACCCGCCACAACCCGCCGAGGCTGCGCAAGGTCAAGTACGACTTCGTCGTCATAGGCGGAGGCATTGCGGGCATGTGCGCCTCGGTGGCCGCGGCACGTCAGGGCGTGAAGGTCGCCCTCATCAACGACCGTCCCATCTGGGGCGGCTGCAACAGCTCCGAGACGCGCGTCCATCTGGGCGGGCATATCGAGATGGAGCCCTACACCAATCTGGGCAACATGATCAAGGAGTTCGGCCCGCTGCGCGGCGGCAACGCCCAGCCCGCGGAGTTCTACGAGGACGACAAGAAACGCGCCTTCCTCGAAGCCGAGGCCGAGCACCTCGACCTCTACCCGTCGTACCGCGTGGACCGTGTCGACTGCCGCGACGGACACATACGCGCCGTCTATGCCACCCATATAGAGACGGGCGAGACGGTGGAGTTCCGCGCCCCGATATTCTCCGACTGCACGGGCGACGGCACGGTGGGATACCTCGCCGGAGCCGACTACTCGATGGGGCGCGAGAGCCGCGCCGAGTACAACGAGCCCTCGGCCCCCGAGCAGGGAGACAACCTCACCATGGGGGCCTCGGTGCAGTGGTATTCGGTCGAGGACGACGCGCCGAGTACGTTCCCCCTGTTCGAATACGGCCTCGATTTCAACGACGAGAGCTGCGAGCGCGTCACCATGGGCGAATGGACATGGGAGACGGGCATGAACCGCGACCAGTGCGAGGAATTCGAGCGCATACGCGACTACGGCCTGATGGTGGTATACTCAAATTGGAGTTACCTTAAAAACCGCCTCGAGGATAACGGCTCCTACGACAACCGCTCGCTCGGATGGGTGGCATACATCGCCGGCAAGCGCGAGTCGCGCCGCCTGCTGGGCGACCACGTCCTCACGGAGAACGACCTCGTGAACGAGGTGGCGTACCCCGACGCATCCTTCACCACCACGTGGAGCATCGACCTGCACTATCCCGACCCCAAGAACTCGGAACACTTCCCGGGCGAGGAGTTCAAGTCGATCTGCACGCACGGGGCGGTGAACCCCTACGCGGTACCCTACCGCTGCCTCTACTCGCGCAACATCGACAACCTCTTCATGGCGGGACGCAACATAAGCGTCACCCACATCGGGCTCGGCACCGTACGTGTGATGCGCACCACGGGCATGATGGGCGAGGTCGTGGGTATGGCCGCAGGCATCTGCACCGAACACGGGGCACTGCCGCGCGAGGTCTACGCAGACCATCTCGACGAGTTGAAGGCCTTGATGGAGAAGGGCATGGGCAAGAGCGGGCTCAAGAACAACCAGCTCTACAACCTCGGCGGCAACTGGCCGACATACCGCAAACCCAAGAATTAAGGCTCCGGACACGCGGAGCGCATATACCCGATTGCCGGCCGAAGCGTCGGCAATCGGATTTTTAGAACCACCGGCAAATACGATACGATATGTCCTACGCAAAGATATTCCGGCGCACGGTGATTACATTCATGTTCGTCATGCTGGCGGCGGCCGCGCGGGCAGGCACGCCAACCCGTACAACGATCATGGCCGTGGGCGATTCGATCACGCAGGGCGGCGAGGGCTTCGAAAGCTACACGGCACCGCTCTGGAGCATGCTCTACGCCGCGGGCTACGCCTTCGACTTCATCGGCCCCAACAGTTTCACCTGCCGCACGGGCAGCATCGCCAACTGCGGCTACGGCGGCCGCACAGCCGAATACCTCGACTCGAAGATCGACAGCCTCTATGCGCTCTATCCCGCCGACGTGGTGCTCCTGCATGCCGGCCACAACCACTTCGCCGAGGAGGACCCCGTCGAAGGCATCGTCGCGGCACAACGTTCCATAATCCTCAAGATCATGGCCCGCAACCCAGCGGCAAAGATTATCGTGGCGCAGGTGATACCCGCAGGCAAACTGCCTAAATACTCGTACATACCCGAATTGAACGACCGCCTCGCCGCGATGGTGGAAGATCTGGGGTCAGACAACGTGACGCTGGCCCACATAGCCGAAGGCTTCGACTGGCGGCGCCACACCGTCGCCGACAAGGTACACCCCAACCGTGCCGGCGCCGAGGCTATGGCCGCGCGCTGGATGGAGGCGCTGCGCCGTGTGCTGCCGCCTCCGGCCGAGGAGTACGCCCCCGACATCGAGTGCTACAAGCAGACAGGCGACACACGGCTCCGCCTGCATATCTTCCGGCCCGAGGGGCCGGCGCCCCGCCGCGGGCATCCCGCCATACTATACCTCTTCGGCGGCGGGTGGCATTCGGGCTCGCCCCTGCAGTTCTACCGCGAGTGCGCCGCCTATGCCGCGGCAGGCATCGTCGCCGTCACGGCCGAATACCGCATAGGCATGGTCCACGGCACCACCCCCGCACAGAGCGTGGAGGATGTACGCGACGCGATGGCATGGCTGCGCGCCAACGCCGAACGTCTGGGCATAGACCCCGGCCGCATAGCTGCCGCGGGCAGCTCCGCAGGCGGACATCTGGCCGCCGCGCTGGCGACACTGCCCGGCATACCCGAGCGTCCCGACCTGTTGCTGTTGTACTACCCCGTCGTGGACACCTCCGACCGCGGCAGATCTTTCGGCGGCGCGAGCCGCGCCCGCGCACTCTCGCCCATGCACCACATAGAGGGCAAACTGCCGCCCGCGCTCTTTCTGGTCGGCGACAGCGACCCTATCGTCCCCGTCGCGACGGCCGAGCGGTTCCGCGGCCTCGTGCGGCAATATGGCGGCGAGTGCGAACTGCATGTCTTCAAAGGCGGCGTACATCCGTTGTTCAACTACCGCCTTGCGCCCGACAGGATGTATTACGACATACAACGCCTCACGGCCGGCTTCCTGCGGCGCCACGGCTTCCTCACACGGCGCGAGGCCAAGAAACTTCAAAACGGGGCCCGGACAGGTGGTCCCAACGGCCCCATGCAACAATAGGCCGGCCTCCGTACACCTCCCCGCCCCAAAGTGCGGTATCTGCAGCATGAGCCCACATACCGGCGGCATCTTCCATACCGCCGTCATGCCGCCCCCCCCAAACACATAGGGCGGCCGTCTATACGGCTTGCCCTGTGTTTATGCATTATCGTATCCCTAAAGAGTTGCCGCCGCCATTATACCGGCCTGCGGCCTACGCCCGTAACGTTATTAAAATTTTTTCACATTACACATCAACCCACATCCGGCAGCATAACACGGCCCCACCGCCGCCCGATATTTAACCAACACGCGGACGAGATACGAAAATAAGGCGAAAATATGCTAATTTTTATCCCGTCGGAGGCGGCAATAAGATAAAAATATATTATATTTGTTTTTACGGGAGGGAGCAATGCTATTATTAAATAGGGGCCGGCCGATGGATTCCTGTAATTCCGCCATCCGATTGGATACCCGAATTTCTACTCCGAAACTTATTTTTACATGATGCGATAATGCATACAGGCATAATTTGTCGGCTGTGAACCCGGATGGCCCGACTCGAACAAACGGCGCTTGCCTACCAGCATGTCACATCAAAGTTATACGATTATAATATTCGGTATACTATGAAGAATTCCATCATTGACTTCATTCGGTGGTCTGGGGAAATCGGAGTGCTGGCGTATAGGCATCCAAAAGTCAATATCAGCAAATACGCCAAACTGCAGGTCAACGAAGCCCAAGAGGCTGTAATTGTCGTAAACGGCACGAAAGCCCAGAAATTCGGCCCGGGGCAATATGATCTGGATTCGCCAAACATACCCATTCTGCGTGCATTTTACGGCATCCCCTTCGGGGGCGAAAACCCATGGACCGTACAGGCGTGGTTCGTAAACAAACTAACCCCCAAGGACGTGGACTGGGGCATAGACGACTTCCCAATATACGACCAAACGTTCCAAGCACAAATCCCAATCGAGGCTCACGGCAAATACGGAATAACCGTATCCGACGCCGAAAGACTCATCTTGAAACTCGCACTCGGATATCCCGCAAACGGAGACGGCGCAATCGAAGTTACGGTGGACCACTTCACGGAACAACTGCGCGGAGAGCTGACCGCAAAAACGAAAAGCCTCATCACCAAAGTCTTCTCCGCGAACAAATACGGTATTAACGAAATATCGGCACACCTCACAGATATTTCCAACATACTCGGCACCGACCTGAACCCCTTTTTCGATGAATTCGGATGCAGGCTCTCGAAATTCTACGTAACCACCATCGGCATCGACACCTCAACCGAGTCGGGACGTATCGCACAAGAGGCCATAAATCAGCAGACCGCACAGAAGATCAGCGGCCATACATGGCAGCAAAGCAAGCTGTTCGAGACGGCACAGCAGGCCGTAAGCAACTCACAGGGCGGCGGGATCCTCGGCGCCGTAATGATGGCAGGGATGTTCGGCGGCATCGGCGGCGGCAATGCCGGCATCATGACCCCGAACTACACCCAGCCGACCCCCGCACCGGTAGGCAGTGCCGGCCAGAATCAACCGGCTGCCGCGCCACCGTTAATAAAAGAGGTATATTGCTCGCAATGCAGCAGGAAATACACCTCCGACAAGCGGTTCTGCCCGCATTGCGGCAATCAATACAATCCCTGCCCCAAATGCGGTGCGGACAACGACGCGAGCGCAACACGCTGCGTAACATGCGGCACCCAGCTCACCCCCAAAAGCGGCACGGTATGCCCCAACTGCCATACGTCCGTAACTTCGGGTGCAGCATACTGCCCGAATTGCGGCAGGCCCCTGTCCGAACATAAATGCCCCCGCTGCGGCGCCGACACCAACGGGGCGGCGTTCTGCTCAAACTGTGGAATGAAAATAAACTGACGACTATGAAAAACTCATCCAATACAATATACGGCATACTGTTCCTTCTCGCAGGACTGGGTATAATCATCGCCATCTATTTTCTGTTTTTGCAAGAGGGCCAAGAGAAAAACCTGTTCGTGCTAAATATAACGGCCACATGCGTCGTGTTCGCCGTCGTATATTTACGGTCGTTCGACATCTTCGGCACCGTCGGTAAAGTCGCACATTCGGGCGCCGGATACGGACTCAAATGGCATGGCGTATCCATCTATGCTCCATTGGCATTAATCCTAATCATCCTTTCCATAATATTCGGCTGGGGCTTCAGCTTCTGCCTGATCGGACACCTGATTTTCCTCTTCATCCTGCTGATGTTCTTTTTCCTCGGCTCCGTCGCCAAGGATAACGTCAATGACGTTACCGATAAAATAGAGGCGAGGAAGTCGGGGTTGAAAGAGATCGCCATACAACTCGACATGCTCGAAATGCAATGCAGGCTGGGAGCAGGCGGCGATTATCTCGATCTGGTGAATGCTCTGCGGGAAAACGTCCGGTACATCACCGCGTCAGACAAACGGGCCGCAATAGATCTCGAAAACAAACTGATCGCAAAAATCAGACTTATAACAGGCCAGATCGAACACGCCTCGCAACCCGGCGAGGTAGTCAAGGGTGAGCTCGAGGAGTGTCTGGCAATTATGGAATTGAGAAAAAAACAATATTAATCTACTCGTAATATGGAAGGTAAAATATTCAATGACTCCGCCAACATCTATCAGGACCAAGCCAAGGTTTTATACGAATATTATAAATCCGCGGCAGAGAAGATCGTCAATGAGGAGAAGATCCTCGAGGACAAGATCAAAGATGCCGAATACCAGAAAAGCAAATACAACGAGGATCTGGAGAAGACAAAAACCGCGCGTACCATCGCGTGGATCTTCTGCTGGACCTTGGTCGGACTTGTCATAGCCCTGATCAAAAATTCCAAGGTAAAGGAGTTCGAAGCGCTCATAACCGGCAAGGACAAGGAAATAGACGCCTTCAAACAGGCGCACAAAGATATATTCCGCGATTACCGCGTGACGAAGATGGGCGTGGCGTATGTACCTGTCGCCAAACGTGTCGCATATAACGACAAAAGTTTCATCGTAGACCAAAGCGGCGTGACCGGCAACGAGAAATTCACGCTTCAGGTCATAAAGCAAAACGAACTGATAAATGAGGCCGTAACCGATCTGCAGAGCCTGTCAAAGAGCGCCCCCATCGTCGAAAGCTCCAACGAACCCGAGGCCGTCAATACGGGCGACCTGTCACGGTCCATCCAGAAAATCAATTTCAATGACTATTTCGGCAAGCTCGACCGCACACTCCGGACCATATCCTTCAGTCTGGGGAATATCGAAGAGTACAATGTCGAGCTGCCCGTGGTTTTCCCCGATACCGAATATGCGAAGTTCCTGAAGGAACACGCCGCCACCAACGTGGACGGATCCCCCGTCTTCAACATATTCGACACCTCGCAATACGACGGCGACATCCAGCGTTTCAACGAACTCAACGAGACCAGAAAAGCGTTGTCCAATCAGTCGGAGCAGGTGGACAAGGTGCTGAAAAACCTTATGGTCAATATGGCCGACGCCGTGCAATCGACCGCCGCCAAGAAGGTCGCATCGGCCGGAACGCTCATAGACTACTCCAACAAGATATTGTTCAACATACTAAAAGCCCCGTACAATTTCTACTCGCCAGTGCTCGAGGCCGAAGAGATAGAACGCATAAAAAACGAAAAGTTCGATTACGAATCGGTGGATTACAGCTACAAGCCATTCAACCTGCGCGACAGCTCAAAGGTAAAACTGGACCTCCGGTCTATGAGCTGGGTCGCGGATGACGGCAGCCGCACTACGGTACCCTTCGGCGTCAACCAGATACAATACGAGATCATCGCCCCGATAGTATCGAATCTTTTAAAAGGCACAAGGAAGGAGCGTATAGAGATATACAACCACATCAAAGACCAGAAACTAAGCTATCTGAACAAGTGGCATCAGGATACGGAAGATTTTTACGGCCGCAACAGGGCCGAAGCTGCCGATATAATCAACCTCATGCGCAGCACGCTCGCAGAATACAGCGCCGCATACAACACCCTCGCCGCATATAAAAAGACCGAGGAGACAATGAATGCATCCCAAACGCTCGAATCGGCCGTAACGGAGGCTACCGACAACTCGGCGGAGGTCTTGGCCGGGTATCAGGCCCAAGCGCAACAAATCGCACAGACACAGCAAGAGTTCTCCGATTATATGGACAGACTGCACGAAGACATAGATGCAAGGGCGGAGAAGTTCGGATATGTGGAATATTACGATGCATCATTGCGCGACAAGAAGGCCCGGGATACGGCTGTGGCAGCGCACAACGTAAACACGCTGGACGACAGAAGGAAACCTCTGGCCGAAGTCAGCCCGCTGCTGGCCCAGACGTCAGACCTCCCGCCCGAGCCGAGTATCGATCAGACCGCATACGAATATGCCGGCATAAACCTCAATGCAGCGGCTCAAGATGCTTTGGATGAACTCAAGGAGGTGGAAAACATGCAAATATCGCATGCCAACGCCTATAAGTCCGGCAACAAACAGGACAAAGAGACCGAAAACGACGATTTCGTAACCGTCGACGCAGTCAGGAGTATAATCCTCGAAGCAAAGGAGCTCGATCCGGAAAACGAATACGGTACGGACGACCTGCTTGCCTTGCTCGAGGAGATACAAAATCATATTAAATCGGCATCCGACGAAGAGGAGGTCGCAAATGCTTTCGAACAGCTGAAAGAATTGAAAAAGGCCGCCGAAAACATAATCGGCAGTTCAGAGTCCCCGGCTGACGAGGAGGATGACGAAGAGAATGACGAGGATGACGAGGATGACGAGGATGACGACAACGGCGATGATGCAGACTATGACGAGGAAGACGAGGATCTCGAAGACGAAGATTTGGATATAGACGAAGTGGAAAACGCCATCGAAGCTCTGCTCGAGAAAGACATTGACGGAGCATACGGCGTCCAAGACTTGGCCGGAGAACTGATGAAAATAAAAACAGCCCTCCAGAACGGCGAAAGCCAAATCGAAGAGATGGATCTCCAGCGTCAGTTGAGAGACATATACAACGCCGCAATACAGATAAACGACCAATTGGCTAACACCGAAAATCAGTAAATTATGGCAGATTTCAGTTTTACCGTCGACACCTCTCCGATGGCATCGGAGATAAAGAAAGTATCGCATGGCGTGGACCGTGTCTCCGGAGCGGTAATTGCCATGCAGACTGCCGTAATAGCGGCTGAAGAAGAGGGCGCGGAACACGTGTGCCGGAATGTGAACAAGGGATTCTACTCTTTAATGCATTCCCAAATATCGCAGAAGATAGCACAGCTTACAAGTACGGTCGAGGCCAAACTGTTCGAGCTGGGACAATATGCCGCCGCACTGAAGGGTATCCAAGCACGCATGACCACGGATTACAACATGATCTCCGGCCGGTATACCAAACTCTTCAAGTCTATCAACAACAATCTCGAATCCCGCGTAGCAGAACTCGATATGCCTGTCTTCAAACTGGTGAACAGGGACGTAAAGATGGTCGACAACAGAATGAGGCTCAACTCCGCCCAGTTCACGGTCAACCAACTGGAGTCGGTCCTCTCCTCGCAGTTAATCACGGCATCAAAGGTCAAAATGGATGCCCAAACCACGCTCGGTGTCATTACCAAATTCGTCAAGGACTCAAACATACAGACGAAAAAATCCGAGGGTACCATGCAGCAGACCCGTATCGACTCCGTCGAGGATCTATACATTCCTGTATCCATCGTCGAGTCGACCTCGGCCATGGGCAATCCGGCAGTCAACTATTACGTCGCCAGAAGCGGAAATGAAGAGATAGACAAGAATATCGACATTTCCGTCAGAGAACAATCCGTCAACTCGGTTCTTCACGGCAAATGGTCTGACATCGACGCCAACGATATGGCAAATATCGAAGCGGAATTCAACAACCTGCTGAACAGCTCCTCGGACGACGCAAGAGTCAAAGACGAGATTGCAAAGATGTTCAACGCGACAAACAATATACAACAATTGAACCCGAACACAGATGAGTTATAGTCGAAGTTATACAGGATACGTCCACTACTCGGGAACCGTCAGTTACCCTGCAAGCCAACATGGTGGTTCGGTGAGTTATTCCGGGTCCGAGCAGGTCAATATTACGATCAATGTCGACACCGATGCCTTCGATGCCAGTGTCGACCGATGCAATAACGCCGTAATCGGACTCAACACGGCTGTTGTCGCGACAGAAGCGGCCCAAGTAGAATCGAAACAGAGGACCTCGAGACAGATAGCCTCCGCCATCGTCAACGGGTTCTTCGAATACGTCACCGCCGACCTGTCACAGAAAATCAAGGAACTCGCCTCGAAATGCGAATCCCTGTTCATCGCGTTGATGGGACATAAGGAGTGCTGCCTGTCCAAAAGCAAGCAGATGCAGGACGACTACAACCGTATCAGCAAAAGGTACTCAAAAATATTCGAAGATCTGGATAAGGAGACCATTTCCCGTATTGAAGTTCTGGACAAACCGGCCTTCCAGTTCGCGGAACAGGCACAGAGGGTCATCGACAGGAACAGCGATACCGACCTGCTCGGCATTTCCACGATTTCCGCCAACGAGAACCTCCAAATAGAGGCCATTCTCTCCTGCTCGCATGTCAAACAACAGGCAAACACACTGCTGGACAAGGCCAACAAATATCTGCAAGGCAATTACCGGCTGACCAATTCGGTGCGGGACATGCTCGATGACACCAAAAGCGAGGAGGATATCCTTTTGCCAGTGATGTACGTCGAAACTGTCGCCTCACCCACAGGCAAAGAGTCGAAGATATACGGTACGAACGACAGTTTCACTCCGTCGGGCCGGTCGGTAGATTCGAAACTCACGGCCGCATTCATGTCAAAGGAGGTAGAATGGAACGATATGGACCCGGACAATATGGACAAGGTGATCTCTTACCTCAATTCCGCCATAACATCGGAACAGATCGACGACCGGACGCTTAAAACAATGCTCAGCCTGTTAAACAATCGCGCAATCCAAACCATTAAAGACTAAAGCAATGAAAGAGTTAAATGAAATACAGTTCGACCACGAGAATATCATATTGAACTCAAACAGAGTACAAGGATCCATCCTGCCCAAAAGCGTCGGGGAACTCGACAGGGACATCAAAATCCAAAAGGATACGATAATCGAGGGCGCCGTATACGGACATAAGATCGAAATCGAAAGCGGCGACGTAATAGTGAAAGGCGCGGCATTCGCCCAGTTGGAGATATATATCAACAGCGGAGCCAAAGGAACCGTAAAATTCGAAAAGAGCATTGGGGCAATAGAATCCATAGTATCCCACGCAAGGGATTGCAAAGTCATGTTCCTTTCGGACATAAACGCGAAAGAGGTACGGCTTACCAACGCCTTTGTCGGAGGCAGCATATTCGCCGATGAGATCACACTTGTCAACTGCGTGGTCATAGGCGGGGCATTCGCCAATAAAGAGCTAACCCTGAGCAGCTCCATCGCCGGTACATTCAACGCCCCGACCGTTACTATGGAGGGGAACAACGCCTTGCTGCTTCCGAGCGCATTCTCGCTCGAACCCATAAACTACAACCCTGCCACCACGACGCTGTACAACCTCGCGCTGGCCGATTTGGGAGCGTTATACAGGGGGGCCGCCCCTGCGGCCAACTCCGGCAAGATACGTATGAATATTGATACCGATGAGGTGAAGAGCACCCTTGTTTCCGAGGACCGGCAGATGTCCGTCCGCAACTATACGGTTGTGGGCAAAATTCTGGCGGCGGACATGATCGATTGGGAAAAAATGCAAAACCACTTCCTGCTTACGGCGGCAAGTTTGGGTACGCAGCTCCTCAGCGTCTACGACCTCGGCCTCGACGCTAACGGTGAGAAAGCGGTGCTTTCGCCAGAGAAGATATATGATTTCTTCATGGCACTGATGCTTGGCAAAATCACTGTTCCGGAGATCGACGGCACCTTCTCGATAGAATCCATATCAGAAAACTTCAGATAGAGACTAACATGATAATCAAATGTCCCAAATGCGGCAATCTGGTATCCGACAAGTCTGCTGCATGCCCGAGTTGCGGTACAACCTTGCAGGCACAGCCCATACCGAAAGACCCCAATGGCAGCAACGGGGCTCCGGAAGCGGCAGGCAAACCCGAACCGCAGGAATTCAAGCCAATTCCGGACGAGCCGTCCGGCGAAGGCTGGTACAAGCAGCCCGAGAAGAAGACGTCCGTATCCGGCCCTGTCGTCCTAAGCATCATACTCGCCGCAGTAATCCTCTGTGCGGGAGGGTTCTTTGTATACAACAACATCATCAAACCGCGCCAAATAGACAAAGCTGCCCCGCGTTATTATACATTTGCTCCGAGCGTTGTATTGCGGTCGTCGAAGAGTTCGGGAGCCGATTTCAACAAGATCGCATCCCTGCCTTACGGGACAGAGCTGATCACCTATGACTTCGGATATGAATGGAGCGAGGTTAAAGTGAACTCGATCACCTCGGACGAGAAAATGATCGGATATGTCGCATCACCGTTTATACTTGAGAAAAGCGATTTTTTCAGATTAAACAGTATCTTCGGCGACACGGAAAGCCAATCCGTGATCGAGACCTCGAAATGCCGGCGCGCCCTCCTAAACTACTTCAAGGAGCAGAAATACATCGGCAGGCTCTCCGCGATGGAGACCGTGGAACTCGGGCTTCCGGCCCCGACACCGGAGAACCAATGGCAGATATATTGTCTGCCGAAGGATGCCCCGACAAACAACGTATACTTTAAGCGCCTCATTCGCAAGGATTCGAAATTCACGGATTTTGCCGTGATAATCAAGAATATAAACACAAACGAGAGAAAATTATTGTTTTTCTACTTTGACGATGACGAGACCCCGCATCTGGCGGTTGAACAGGATGCCCCGGAGTACGGTACCATCAAAAACATCTCAATCAGAACAATAAAGGGCGAAAAGTATTTAATGGTCGATTACACCGAATGATCAGGATGTCGAAATCAAGAGTCATAATATACGGAATACTGCTGTTCCTAATATTGCTTCCATATGCCGGCGTATTCGGATTGCGGGTCTGGTACAGGCACAGATTAAACGAGATCAACAATGCTGCCTTCATTGTCATCAGCAAAGAAGAGATGAGCCTCCGGTTGATCGACTATAAAGGCCATGAGCTATACAACTATCCGATAGCCTGCGGAAAGAATTTCGGCAACAAAGAGAAAAAAGGCGATTTACGCACCCCCGAGGGTCTTTTCCACATCACAGAGATAGAGAAGGCCTCCGAATGGACTCATGACTTCGGAGACGGGCAGGGTGAAATAACCGGTGCCTACGGTCCGTTTTTCATTCGGCTTGAAGTCCCGGGCCACAAAGGCATCGGAATACACGGTACCCACAAACCCGAATCTATTGGCACCCGCGATACAGAGGGCTGTATACGCCTTCTGAATGGAGATCTCGAGCAGCTGGTGGAGAAATGCCACATTGGTATGGCCGTATTCATTACCCCCTCCTACTCGGATATCCTCAAAAGCGGCAGGGCCGACAGCTTGAAATTATCCATCGTCGAACACGAGAAGTCGATATTGCCGGCAAACAAGGGGGGATCCCGATCGCCGGACAGAAAGGCCGATTCCGGCAATAAGCCGTCGCGAACGGATCGGATAAAGTTAAAATGACAACTTCAGGCCGTTCCAGATGTGCATACGGGACTGTATGTCCGTGCAAACCTTCATCCAAACGACGATGGACGACTCAAAAAGGGCTCGCCGTGTATCGGCGTTGAGATCCGCATAATAACGGGACATACGCAATACACATAACAGCTGCAGCCAACATGAATCGGATATGAACCACGCGGATTCACCATTGCGCTGCAGACACACGCCATAACACCGGATGCTTGGTGCAAGGCATGGCAAACATTGTACAAAGCCGCAATAATACAAAAAGGGGAATGATACCAAAAATTGTTGCGGCATATAGAACGGATAACCGAAATCGTACGGTCCGGTTATTCGTTATAGGTATTAGCATTTACTGTTATTGATCATATGTGTCCGGTAAAAATCCGGACTGGTTATTATAAAGTTTAACACACTAGTGTCCGGTAAAAAATCATGAAAGTTCTTTGAAAATATTGAAGGTTAGGAATTTACAGAGATAAAACGAGCGCAACGATTTGAATTTATCTTT
>CASFQF010000017.1 GCA_949296635.1 uncultured Alistipes sp.
CGGGATTCCCCGCTTATATCTCCCGCTGACAACTATTCGCCGTCACCCGCGGCATTGATCCTCTCGGCGACAATACGGGCCGCGATGGCGACATATTCCGAACAGGGGCGGCGTCTGTAATACTCCGTCGTCCGCTCCGACGGCGCAGGGTCGTCCTTCCGCTGCGCGAGCCCCAGAAGTTCACGGCACACGATCGACCCGTTCTCGGCACGGAACCGCTCGGCCATATCCTGCACGGCGGCATAGGTGCGCTTCTTCGACGGCATGTCGTTGGGACGGGTGTTGGGGCATAGGAATCCCGCAACCATGCTCATGCCGCTCACCGTGCCGCACACCTCGCGCAGGCGTCCCATACCGCCGCCAAACGGCGCTGCAAATTTCGCCGCCAACTCCTCGTCGAGGCCCGTCACGTCGCGGAACGCCAAAAACACCGACTGGGCGCAATTATATCCAGATTCGAAAAGCTCCCGTGCACGGTTGGCACGTTCGTTAACATCCACTTTCATAAATTCAGATTTTATTCCGTGTGCAAAAATAATCATTCCAAGGCATAATTCGGATATTTTCCTGCCATATTTGGAGAATCCGGCGTCCCGTCCGGACACGCCGGCATGAAAACGCCCCCATTTTGATTTGTCTCTTCGCGCTCCTTTTTATATTTTTGTAAAAATAAAGACAAACCATAATTCACAATACCATGAAAAGACTCTTTACCCTGTGCCTCATGACAGCTGCGGCGGCCGCGTGCCTCTCGTGCGCCGGCAATAAAGAATTCCGCCCGGGAGAGGTGTGGCTCGACAACAACGGCGTAGCCATCAACGCCCACGGCGGCGGCATGCTCTACCACGACGGCCGCTACTACTGGTTCGGCGAACACAAGACCGAAGGTGAAGGCGGCAACCGCGCCAATGTGGGCGTGCACTGCTACTCGTCCAAAAATCTCTACGACTGGCGCGACGAGGGCATAGCTCTCGCCGTAGCTCCCGAAGGCTCGGGCAGCCCGATCGAGAAAGGGTGCATACTCGAGAGGCCAAAAGTGATATACAATGCTCAGACGGGCAAGTTCGTCATGTGGTTCCACCTCGAGTTGAAGGACAAGGGTTATTCTGCCGCCATGAGCGGCGTTGCCGTCAGCGATAACGTAACGGGACCGTACGAGTTCCTTAATGCGGGACGTGTCAACGCCGGCAAATGGCCCTTGAACGTGAGCGACGAGACACGGCAGGCGGCAGAGGCCGTCGCCGCGGGCAACGAGGCGGCCATTCCCGACAACGACCGTTTCCTCGTACGCGATTTCGAGGGCGGGCAGATGGCGCGCGACATGACGCTCTTCGTGGACGATGACGGCAAGGCATACCACATATACGCCTCGGAGGAGAACCAGACGCTCCAGATCGCCGAACTCACCGACGACTACACGGCACACTCGGGACGCTACGTGCGCGCCTTCGTCGGCCGCTCGATGGAGGCTCCCGCCATATTCAAGCACGGGGGCAAATACTACCTCATGATGTCGGGATGCACGGGCTGGGCGCCCAACGCCGCCCGCTCGGCCGTGGCCGATGCCGTGATGGGGGAGTGGACCGAACTTGGCAACCCCTGCATGGGCGATGACGCAGACAAGACATTCCACTCGCAGAGCACCTACATGCTCCCCGTCGAGGGCAGCGAGGGTACGGTCATATACATGGGCGACCGCTGGAAGCCCGAAAACGCCATCGACGGACGCTACATATGGCTGCCCGTGAACATCGAGGAGGGGCGCTTCACCCTCACATGGCAGCCGAACTGGAAACTTTAATCACCACCGCATTACCGTACCGCGCCAATGGAAGACCACGCATACCTGAGTCTCGAGAACCAGACTCCATACCAATTCATGCAGCACCGCATACACAAGATACTTCTCGTGTGCTGTACATACGACGGATACATACTCGAAGAGGACGGCCACATCGAATCGCAGATAAACCGCGAGTACATGGAGCTCAACATGAGCAACCCGCCCTCGCTCACACGTGTCGAGTCGACGGCCGATGCCTTGGCGCTGCTGCAGACGCGCAGCGACTTCGACTTCGTGCTGACGATGTACAACGTCGGCGAACCCAACGTCTTCGACTTCGCCCGCCGCGTGAAGGAGATCTACCCGTCGCTGCCCGTGGTACTGCTCACCAGCTTCTCGAAAGAGATCTACCGCCAGATTGCCGAACAAAAGTGCACGGCGCTGGACAACATCTTCTGCTGGCACGGCAACACCGACCTCATCATAGCCATCATCAAGCTCATGGAGGACCGCCTCAACGCCGAGTCGGATATACTCGAAGGTGGGGTACAGGCGATATTGCTGGTCGAGGATTCGGTACGCTTCTACTCGACATACCTACCCGAACTGTACAAGATCCTGCTGCTGCAGAACAGCGAGTTCCTCAAGGACGCCTACAACGAACAGCAGCAGATCTCGCGCAAGCGCGCCCGCCCGAAAGTGCTCCTCGCAACCGACTATGCCTCGGCCGTGGAGACATACGAACGGTATAAGAAAAACCTGCTGGGCGTCATCTCCGACGTGGGGCTTATCCTCCATGCCGGAGACAAATCGGAGGACGAAAAGAGCGACGCAGGCATCGACCTTTGCAAGATGATTAAGGCCGACGCGCCGTGGATGCCCGTCATCATGCAGTCGTCGCAGGTGAGCTACCGCGCCGTGGCCGAGTCGATGGGCGCAGGGTTCATCGCCAAGAGTTCGAAGACGCTGCTGCCCGAACTTCAGGATGTCATACTGCGTGAGTTCGGCTTCGGGGAGTTCGAGTTCTGCGACCTGCAGACGGGCGAGGTCGTGGGGCGCGCCCGCGACCTGAAACAGATGCAGGAACTTATCGCCACCGTCCCCGACGACGTGCTGGAGCACCACCTGCAGCACATGCACCTCTCGAAATGGCTCTACTCGCGCGGCCTCTTCCCGCTGGCGAAGGTCCTGCGCAGCATCAACAGCAGCCATTTCAGCTCCATCGACGAGCACCGCGCCGCACTTGTGTCCCTGTTCAAGGACTACCGCACCATGCTCGGTCAGGGCGTGGTGGCGCAGTTCGACGAGGCGACATACAGCGACGCCATCGGCTTCGCCCGTCTGGGCGAGGGCTCCATCGGCGGCAAGGCCCGCGGTCTGGCCTTCATGAACAGCATGCTGGCCAAGTACAACCACTACTACAAGTACCCCAACGTGCGTATAATGATCCCGCGCAGCCTCGTCATCGCAACGGACTACTTCGACGACTTCATACGCATGAACGGCCTAAAATATGTCATCTCGCAGGAGGTCGACGACGAGGGCATACTGTCGGAGTTCCTCAACTCGGTGCTTCCGGCCGAACTATACACAAAACTGAGGGTCTTCGTACGCACGTGCCGCCGCCCGCTGGCCATACGGTCCTCGTCGAAGCTCGAGGACTCGCACTACCAGCCCTTCGCCGGAATATACTCCACCTACATGATCCCGCGCTGCGAGAATGACGACCAGATGCTGCGCATGCTCGTGCGCGCCATCAAGAGCGTTTACGCCTCGGTCTTCTACGCCTCGTCGCGCGCCTACATACAGTCGTCGCAGAACCTCCTGTCGGAGGAGAAGATGGCCGTTCTCATACAGGAGGTGTGCGGTACGGAACAGAACGGATACTACTTCCCGACACTGTCGGGTGTAGCACGCTCGCAGAACCTCTACCCGCTCGGGTACGAGAAGGCCGAAGACGGCGTATGCAACATCGTAATGGGTCTGGGCAAGGCGGTCGTCGACGGCGGCAAGAGCATGCGCTTCTCGCCAGCATATCCCGACAAGGCATTGCAGACATCGACGCCCGAGCTGGCCGTGAGCGACGCCCAGACCGAGGTGATGGCCCTTAGCCTCAACCCCGACAAATTCCGTCCCTCGACCAACGACGAGGTCAACATCGAACGAATCCCCGTCTCGCGCATGGGGGACTTCCGCAACGCCAAATACACCTGTTCATACTACGATTATCAGAACAACCGTATCAGCGAGAGCCCCACGCTGTCGCGTTACTTCCGCGTGATCACCTTCAACCGCATACTCAAATACGGTTCGTTCCCGCTGGCCGAGATCATACGCGACCTGCTCAAGATAGGGGAGGAGGAGATGCGGTGCCCCGTAGAACTGGAGTTCGCCGTCAACATGGACGTGCCGCACGGCTCGGTGCAGATATTCAACCTGCTGCAGATACGCCCCATCATCCGCAACGAGGAGAGCGCCAAGCTGGATTGGACGAAGGTCGACCGTACGGGCGCCATCGTCTACTCGGAGTGCGCCCTCGGCATAGGCCTCATGCGCGACATTCGCCACATCATATACATGAAATTCGACAAGTTCTCGTCGCTCAAGACACAGGAGATAGCCGACGAACTATACGAATTCAACAAACGCCTGCGCGACAGCGGCAGCGAATATGTCCTCATAGGCACGGGCCGCTGGGGGTCGTCGGACCCCAATCTGGGCGTTCCCGTCAAGTGGGGGCACATATCCGAGGCGCGTGTCATAGTGGAGTCGGCGTTGCCCGACTTCAACATCGAGGCGAGCCAAGGCACGCACTTCTTCCAGAACGTAACGTCGCTCGGCGTGGGGTACCTGTCGCTTAACCCGTCACGCGGTGAGGGCACGCTCGATATTGCCGCCCTTGATGCCATGCCGGCACTCTACGACGGCGAATATCTGCGATGCGTGGAATTCGGCAGGCCGCTGTATATATATGTAGACGGACAATCGAAAAAAGGCATCGTAAAACCCGATATTGAGTAACCAACCGCCCCGCCCGAAAGCCTGCCGCAAGGCCTTCTTTCGGGCGCATGCCGCACACGAGACGCCCGCCATGCTGTGGATACTGATAATAATGAAACTGCGATCGCTCCGGGGGCGGTTGGTCTCGACCGCCGTTCCGAGACTGCGCCGCATACTCTGTCGGGCACCGTTGCGCATCGCTTTGCTCACGATCCTCATCATGGCCTTCAGGTCGGTCACGGCACGCATTGCGGGAATGCTACCGGCAGACAGCCTTCCGATTGCGGGGATAAGCTATTTTCTTGCCGGAATGCTCACGATAGCATTCTACGCCCTATTGTGCCGGCTTCTCGAAAGACGGCGCATTGTCGAGTTGTCCCGCCGTACGGCACTACCCGAGACGGCCAAAGGCCTCGCAACGGGATTCCTCCTAATCACGGCTGCGGTGGCGGTAATGGCCCTCGGCGGCGGATACCGTATCACGGCATTCGCCCCTACGGCTGATCTCTTCTGGATATTCCTCTACTGCCTGCTTACGGCCGCCGCCGAAGAGTGCGTGTTCCGCGGCGTTATATACCGTATTACAGAGCGCTCGCTCGGAACCGCGGCGGCAACGGCCGTCTCGGCCATGCTCTTCGGCGGGGCGCACATACTCAACCCCAACGCCTCGCTTTGGACAAGCGTGGCCATAGCCGTCGAAGCCGGCGTGCTGTTCGGGGCGGTGTATGCACACTGCGGCAACCTGTGGCTTCCGATAGGCATACATTGGGCATGGAACTTCACAGAAGGAAGAATCTGGGGGCTGCCCGTCTCGGGATCCGTAAAGAGGATAACCCTATTTCACGCCGAGACCTCCGGTCCCGAACTGCTTACAGGAGGCATGTTCGGGCCCGAAGCCTCGCTGACGGTCGTGATCCTCTGTTCGCTGCTCTCGGCATATCTCATATACGACCTTCGCCGCACGGGACGCTGGATGCCGTTCCGTCTCACTCCGCGCGCGCCAGCTGTCCGTTGAACGCACCATGCTTATCGGCCGGCAGGAACGGCGGCATGGCGGTTCACCGCAAAATATACAGCCCAACACCGCTATCGGACGGTTGCCAAACGGCAGGTGCCGTAGCTTTCCTATCACATACGCACTAAATCAGAGTTTCTCCACAGACATTACAAAGGAACACCTTTCAACGCCTATGCATAAGCGATTGCATGTAACCATATCGGAAGAGACAGCCACAGGAATATAACTCTTGGGCCCCCATGAATACGTCACGGTGAAAATATCTCCACATGATAAAAAACGGCTACAACGGCAACAACAGCCGGAGTTCTGGATAATAATTGGTATATTTGCAGGTCCAATGGCCCGGATGAGATCAAACATGGAACCATTTTATATCCGTTATAACAAACACCCCAAACACCGATTTTTATGACTGCGATTATCCACACCTTGCGCCGGCAGACAGGCATCGCATTCCGGCTTCTCACTGCAAGTGTATGCCTTGGTATCCTATTCCTTTGTTCGGGCTGCTCGCAGGAGCAAGCGGGCAAGGTCAGCAGGGATGTATACATCTATGTATTTTCACGCGACTACGATGCAAATGTAAACCAAGAGTGGCTTGCCACCCAAGAGGATGGCCCCGAGACACTCGTAGCGAGGGGATTCGAGAAAGGGACATGGATCTCATTGAACCAACAGCCCGACGGCGACATTGTAACCGTCACGTTGCAAGGTGAAAAATTCGATGTGGACACATCAGTCCTCACACTGCTCACACCCGAACAATACCGAGCCTCGCTCGAACCGGATACCGACTCGCCCGATTACCTGCGCAATCTGGACGAGTTCCTAAAGTCCCACAACGTAATCATGCTGAGCGACGGTACGGCGCCGGCACAGACGGCCCAAAGCGCCGATACCGACTTCCTGTACATATGCATTCCGGCTCTCCTGCTTCTGATTATCGGATATATCTGTTCGCGGATGGAGGAGGGCTCCCTCATATTGCCCGCCATCGGCATATTGCTGATGATCTCGCAGATAGTCATATTCATCATGATTGTCGGGTCCACCGGTGTCAATATCCGCGCCGCGGAAATTTTCATATTGGCCGCCTTACTACCTGCCATAATCGTAATGTCGGCCAACATATACGCCGGAACTGAAATGAGCGATGCCATTTTACGCCATTACGGCATAGACTTCAGCCTGAAATCCATATTGATCTGTCTGGCGGTAGGCATAGCGGCATGCGCAGGTTCAATATATGTCGTCAAATCGGTCACCACCGAAAATACATCCGTACAATACGCATTGTCGATATTAACATGCTACGGCATCGGCATACTGGCGGGCTCGCTCTGTTTCTGCATCATGCTGTACCGAAAGAATCCGGCCTCGTGCAAGGCCGCGCCCATGATAATTCTTATATTTTTGTTGACGGCCTTATTCGGAGCAATACTCCTGTTAATATACTTTGTCATCTGGTTATGTAAGATATTATACAGAGGACATCTCGAGCCCGGAGGCAACCTGTTGGGGAGTTCACAGCCAAGACACTGCTGTGCAAATTGCCAGCTTTATAACTCGGCCATACATCAATGTGCCAAAACCTTTACACGAATAGACGACCCGAATACCGAACGCGACTGCTGTCAGTTATAATATCCCACTGAACACGGCCCGAACAGCAGAGCGGGGGAATCGTATAGCAACAATAGGACGGCCCGAAAGTCACTGTACTTCAAGGCCGCTTCTATTGTGTAATATTACATAGATACACAACCGCAACAACGATATTCTCGCCGAGAAGAGATTATTTCCCCGATTCCGGCAATCCATGTTCCACTTGTGTTCCACCGACGGCGGAGATGGGGTAGGGATGAAAAGAAAGAGCCCTGATATTCAGTTGAATATCAAGGCTTTCGGTTAGTCGGGATGACTGGATTCGAACCAGCGACAACACGCCCCCCAGACGTGTACTCTAACCGGGCTGAGCTACATCCCGAGATTGACGCCGAGACCTTCATTCGGGGTGATCTCCGCGTGTAGCGAGAGAGAGACTTGAACTCTCGACCTCATGATTATGAATCATGCGCTCTGACCAGCTGAGCTATCTCGCCATCTTCAAATGCGGTGCAAAGATAACTCAAATTTTCATTCTTGCAAAACTTTTTTCGAAAAAATAAACATTACGCCATGAATTTGCACGGCACGCCATTTGCCCGCATCATCGGCAAATTCGCCTTTGAATGTCACGCCTATACTCCATACTGCGCATAGCCAGCCTCATAGCGGGAATAGCACTCCTTACGGGCATCTCGATCGAGGTCCTCACAGGCGACCACCGTATATACTCGGCATGGTACATGCGACTGCAACTCGCAGCATGTATCGTATTCATGGCCGATTTTGCCGGCGGGATCATATCCGATTACGAAGCGCACAGACGTTTCACCACAAAAATAGTGTTTCTGCTGTTATCCATTCCATATCTAAACATCCTGCAGTGGTGCGGCGCAGACATATACCGCAGCGCAGAGGTCGCAGTGGCGGCACTGCCACTGATAAGGTCGTTCGTCGCCATGGGTGTGGTCATACGCTGGCTTATAGGCCGCGGCGTAAAACGCCTGCTGGCAGCATACATATTCACGGTAGTCTGCTTCACTTATCTCGCGGCACTGATCTTCTACGACTACGAAGTCACAGCCAACAGCTCGCTTCACGGCTTCGGCAACGCCCTGTGGTGGGCATGGATGAACGTCACCACCGTAGGCGCCGCCATATTTCCCGTGACGGCCGTAGGCAAGACGCTCTCGGTAATGCTGCCGTGCCTCGGCATGATGTTCTTCCCCATCTTCACGCTTTATGTCACCGACATATACAAGAAGCGCCGCGACGACACCGAATGACTTGCATAACGGCCAAAATGTATTAATTTTGCAGGAAACAAATCTCCTGCCCGATGAAACGCATCGTCACCTCGATAATAATCCTTCTGTTCGCCTGTACGCTCCGCGCACAGGAACAACAGGCGGAACAGCAAACCCCCATCGACGCCGCATGGTTCAAGGCCAATTACGTCAAGAACGAGTACATGATACCCATGCGCGACGGCGTGCGACTCTATACGGCCGTATTCACCCCCAAGAGCCGCAACGGCGGCCACCCGATACTCTTCACGCGCACCCCTTACGGATGTACGCCATACGGGCGCCGCAACGCCTCGTTCTGGGAGCAGCCGATATACGAACAGTACCTCCGTGCCGAATACATAATCGTCTTTCAGGATGTTCGGGGCCGCTGGCGCAGTGAAGGGGAATTCGTAAACGTACGCCCCCTTACCGCAGACAAGGCTTCGGGCGGCATCGACGAGACGACCGACGCTTACGACACCGTCGAATGGCTGTTGCGCAAAGTCCGGCGCCACAACGGCCGCGTGGGGGTCTTCGGCAACTCCTATTCGGGATTCTACGCCCTTATGGCCGCCGCCAGCGGACACCCCGCAATACGTGCCGTATCGCCGCAGGCACCCGTCTGCGATTGGTTTTTGGGAGACGACTTCCATCACAACGGAGCTTTTGCACTCAGCGACGCAGCAGGTTTCCTCCCCAACTTCGGCACCGCCGGCCGCACCAAGCCGACAGACAAGCCCGAAGCGTTCGACACCCCTATAAAGGGGAACCCCGTAGAGTTCCTGATGGACAACACCGTCGCCGACATAACCCGCATGCTCGCCGGCAGCATACCGTTTTGGGACGAGATGGCCGCGCATCCGCACTACGACGAATGGTGGCGGCAGCGCAGCGCCCTGAATGCCACACACGACATACGCCCGGCCATACTCATGGTTGGAGGCCTGTTCGATGCCGAAGACCTCTACGGCACATGGAGCATATACCGCGCCCTGCGGCAGAACAACCCCGATACCGAATGCCGCATAGTGATGGGCCCGTGGACCCACGGAGCTTGGCGCGGGGCGGGCGGTGCCAACACGATAGGGCAGATACGCTTCGCCGAGGAATCTTTGTCTGAATTCTACCGCCGGCAGGTCGAGTTCCCGTTCTTCGACCACTACCTGCGCGATGCCGACGACAGCGGCGCCTCGGCAGCCGGAGCTCTCATATTCTTCTCGGGCGAGAACTGCTGGCGCGAGATGGAAGGATGGAGCCCCGAAACGGAAAACGATACGCTCACGCTATACCTCGCCGAAGAAGGCGCATTGGCCGCCGCGCCGTCGGACATATCCGAAACCTACAGTTTCTATACATCCGACCCGCACGATCCCGTACCGTATTATCCCGACATGGCATGGCCGCGCCGCAAGGAGTACATGACGGCAGGTCAGGAGTTCCTCGACGGGCGCGGCGACGTACTGACATTCCTTTCTCCGCGCCTCGAGAACGACATCACCGCCGCCGGGGCCGTCGAAGCGACGCTCTACGCGGCCATATCGTCCACCGACGCCGATTTCATCGTGAAGGTCATAGACGTGGGGCCCGACGGCGAGTACGAGATGCTGGTACGCGGCGACATCATGCGCGGCAGATACCGCAACGGCTTCTCGTCGCCCGAAGCCTTCACCCCCGGCAAGGTCGAGAGAATAACCCTCACCATGCCCGACATAGCCCATACCTTCATGGCGGGACACCGCATAAAGGTACAGATACACAGTACATGGTTCCCACTCTTCGACCGCAACCCGCAGCAGATGGTCGACACATACACATGCCCCGCCGAAGACTTCGTACCGTGCGACATAAGGATATACCACGACACGGAACGTCAATCCAACATCACGCTGCACATAATGAAATAAAACGGTGCCGCCGCGGCAGCACCCACACGGCCACGCGCCCCGCATACGAAAACGCCCCGCAATCTGCATGATTGCGGGGCGGATGCTTATCGTAACGGGGACGTCTACCCGATCTCGACCATAGGAGCGTTTGCAGGTACGGCCTGCTCATTCTCGACGAAGATACGGGTCACCACGCCGGCATAATCCGACGTAATCGAGTTCTCCATCTTCATGGCATCGAGGATTACGACCGACTGACCTATCGACACCTTGTCGCCGACCTTGACCTTGACCTCGATCACGCGGCCCGGCAGGGGAGCGATCACCGCATTACCATTTACATCGGTAGGCATGACATACTCCGCCACGACCTTCTCCTCCTTAACTTCGGCCTCGGGAGCGGCTGCGGCAGCAGCGGCCTTCGCTGCGGCAGCGGCCTGTGCGGCCTCATACGCCTTTTTCTTCTCGTTCGTGAGGAAATTCTTTGCTACCAGCGGGAAGAGCTCCAACAGCAATACCTCCTTCTCGTTAGATGCAAGTTTGACGCCTCCGGCCTCGGGCAGCTCGGGATTGGGCTGCATCTTGTATTTGGACGTATCGTAAGGGGTCTCCTCACGCACACCGCAGATCTTGAAACGGAACTCGGGGTCTATGGCTACGGGCGTATGTCCGTATTCGCCCTTTACGAGGCCCACGAACTGCGAGCTCTTGTTGGTATACATCGGGCGTCCGGCCTTCTCGTCGAGGGCGCAGTTTACGGCCTGTGCGCCCACGATCTGCGACGTGGGCGTAACCAACGGCGGCAGACCTGCCGACAGACGCACCGAAGGGATCAACTCCATGGCACGGGGCAGAATATCCTCGGCCTTGAGCTGCTTGAGCTGGGCAACCATGTTCGAATACATACCGCCCGGAATCTCGGCCTTCTGCACCAGCTCGTTGGGGGCGGGGAAACCGAAGTATGCCTCGATCTTCTGGCTTGCGGCGAGCAACTCGTCGAAATTCTCGGTCTGGGCAGCCTTCACTGCCTTGTCGAAGAGGGCGTCCACCTCGGCGGGAAGGGTATCCTTCATGGGGTCGAAAGCCTTGGGTGCAGGCTTCTCGGCACCGAATACCGACAACTCGAGCTCCTTGCGTATATCCTTGAGCTGGGCGTTGATCTTCGACACGGCCTCCATGTTCACACCGATGTCGATACCCATCTTCTTGCAGAAGATATATATGAACTCCAGAGCGGGGGCACCCGTACCCTCGCTGAACCACCAGCAGTTGGTGTCGACGATGTCGGCGCCGGCGGCGATGGCGGCGAATACCGACGCAAGGCCGTAACCCGGCGTACAGTGGGTGTGGAAGTCGATGGGCACGTTGAGGTTCTGCTTGAACATCTTGACCAGACGGCTGATGCGGCGCGGCGGAATCAGGCCCGACATATCCTTGATGGTGATCATGTCGGCGCCCAGAGCAGCCATCTGCTTGGCCTTGTCGAGGAAATACTCGTCCGTAAAGACGGGCTTCGGGGCGCGCTTGCCGAAGAGTCGCTCGAAGAACGACGGCTGCGGATACTTCGGATCCACCGTATAGCATACCGCACAGTCGGCGATGCCGCCGTACTGCTTGACGTACTTGACCGTCGACTTCACATTGTTCACGTCATTCAACGCATCGAAGATACGCATTATGCCGAGGCCGCTCTCTATGGCGTTGCGGCTGAAGCCGTCGATGATCTCATCCGTATAGGGGGCATAGCCGAACAGGTTGCGGCCGCGCGACAGCGCCGTCAGTTTCGACACGTCGCCCACGGCTTTGTATATGGTCTCGAGGCGGGTCCACGGGTTCTCTCCGAGGTAACGCATCACCGAGTCGGGGACAGCACCGCCCCATACCTCCATGGCATAGAAACCGGCATCCTTGTAGTAGGGCAGACAACGGTTTATCTGCTCCTGCGTCATACGTGTAGCGAATGAGGACTGCTGCCCGTCGCGCAAAGTCAAATCTCGTATCTTCAATGATTTAGCCATAGTACATATATTTAGTTAACAAATAATCCCTGATGTTGTCATTTCGATTCGCAAACCGAAGGCAAAGATATTAAACTTATTCGACACTACAATTTTTTTGTGGCGAATTGTTATCTTTGCGCGGTAAATGATCCCGCGAGTTATGTCCCCGTTATCGGTTTTATTGACTCTTTCAGCATATCTGGCCGTACTTTTCGCCTTGGCCTACATATCGGGGCGGCATGCCGACAACGCGGGGTTCTTCATAGGCAACCGCCGCACGACATGGTACATGGCCACGCTGGCGATGATCGGTGCCGCCATGTCGGGCGTGACGTTCATATCGGTCCCGGGGGCGGTTGCCGCCGACTCCTTCTCCTACATGCAGATGACGGTAGGCTTCACCATCGGCCAGCTGATCGTAGCCTTCATCCTCGTACCCGTATTCTACCGCCACGGCGTGGTATCGCTGTACCAATACCTGAACGACCGTTTCGGGATCACGGCACACCGCACGGGAGCATGGTGCTTTTTCGTTTCGAAAACCATCGGGGCCTCCCTCAAAATATATGTCGTATGCGCAGTGATGCAGATACTTGTATTCGACCACCTCAACCTGCCCTTCATCGCAAACATAATCTTCACCATGCTGCTCGTATGGCTCTATACGCGGTGGGGCGGCGTCCGCTCGCTCATACCTACCGACACGCTGCAGTCCGTATGCCTCGTGGCGGCCATCATCGTATGCATATGGTGCTTATGCCGCAGCATGGGGCTCTCGGCCGGAGAGGCGTGCGAGGCCGTGGCCGCATCGCCGTACTCGCAAATGTGGTTCTTTGACGACCCCGCATCGGCCCGTTACTTCTGGAAGATGGTCGCAGGCGGCGCGCTGTGCCTCGTAGCCATGACGGGGCTCGATCAGGACATGATGCAGCGCAACCTGAGCTGCCGGACAAAGCGCGACTCGCAGATAAACATCGTCCTGACAGCCTTGTGCCAGATCGTGGTCATACTGCTCTTCCTCGCTCTGGGGGCCCTCATATACATATACATCGCACGCGAGGGGCTGCCGCTGCCGGCCAAGGGCGACCAAGCCTTCGCACTGGTGGCCGTACAGGGCGGCCTGCCCAAGATCGCAGGCATAATGTTCGTCATAGGCCTCGTCTCATGCACCTATTCGGCGGCCGGATCGGCCCTGACGGCCCTGACAACATCGTTCACGCTCGACATCATGCGCGGCGGCCGCAGCGACGAACAGCATCTGGAGCGCCTGCGCAAACGCACCCATGTGGCCATGGCCGCCGTAATGACGGTCGTCATACTCATCTTCGACCGTTTCGGCAACGACAGCGTCATCAACCTCGTATTCAAGGTTGCGGGCTACACGTACGGACCGATACTCGGACTCTTCGTCTTCGGGCTGGCGACGCGCCGCAGCATACGGCAGCGCTTCGTGCCGCTCATCGCCGTCACCGCGCCCGCAGCGAGCTACATGCTGCAATGGTGGGCCGCAGAGAAGTGGGGATACGCCATAGGGTTCGAACTCTTGGGCTATAATGCATTATTTTGTATCTTTGGGCTGTTTTTAATATCATATCCAAGAAATGAGACTGCATCGTAGAATAGCGCTTTCCGTCCTCGCGGCACTGATACTGCTACCCGCCACATCCGACGCCGAAGGCATTACCCCGGCACACAAGCGCGAGATAGGCGAGGTGCTTACCCGTATCGTCGCACGCGAAATATCGGGCGGCGCGGTCCGCGTGGACCGTACCCGCATAACGGACGGACAGGTTGAGATATACGCATCGATAGGGTTGTCCTACTATCCGTTCCGCGAAGATAACGTGGCGGCGATATACGACTCCGTACGCATGGCGCTGCCTGCGGAATATGCCGGCCGCAAACTCTCGATCATCACGGACAACCACCGCATCGAGGAGTTCATACCTCACTATTACCGCACCTCGCAGCAGACGGGGACAAGGTTTACAAACCGCTCGAAGCGGCCTCTGGTACGCCCGCTGTCGTCGCAGAACGCCCCGACGGAGGGTCTTGCCGGACGGCACATAGCCATGTGGCAGAGCCACGGCCGATATTTCGACCAAAAGGAAAATATCTGGCGCTGGCAGCGCTCGCGCCTGTGGGAAACGGTCGAAGACCTCTTCACGCAGAGTTTCGTGCTGCCGTATCTGGTGCCGATGCTCGAGAACGCCGGAGCGAACGTACTGCTGCCGCGCGAACGCGACACACAACTATGCGAGATCATAATAGACAACGACCGCGGTGTGGACGACACCTCTTACGCCGAGACCGACGGAGCGCAGGCGTGGGGTGACGACGTCGTGGGATTCGCCCATAAGAGAGATGTATACATGAACGGCGAAAACCCCTTCCGTGACGGGACCACGCGCGCCGTGAAGAGCATCACCTCTGGCAGCGAGAGCCGCGCCGAGTGGCGTGCGGCCATACCCGAGGCGGGCGAATATGCCGTATACGTATCCTATGCGAGCCACGGTGCCGACAGCGCCGACGACGCCGTATATACGGTCCACCACCTCGGCGGCGAGAGCCGTTTCGCCGTAAACCAGACAATGGGCGGCGGCATGTGGATATACTTGGGACATTTCCCCTTTGCCGCAGGCGGGGAGCGTACGCTCGTCTCGCTGTCGAACGCCACCACCGAAGGCGGGCGTACGGTCTCGGCCGACGCCGTCAAGATCGGCGGGGGCTACGGCAACATTGCGCGCGAGGTGTCGCCCGCGCTGCGCGACGAAGCCATCGAATACGAACCCCTCACCAGCGAATACCCGCGTTTCTGCGAGGGCGCGCGCTATTGGCTCCAATGGTCGGGCTTCGACGAGGAGGTCTATACCCCCAAGGAGGGCGCCGACGACTACAAGGACGACTACATGTCGCGCGCGCATTGGGTAAACGCCCTCATGGGGGGATCGGAACGCCTGCCCGACGAGAAAGGCAAGGCGATCCCCGTAGACATAGCGCTGGCATTCCACTCGGATGCGGGCGTCAGGCTCAACGACGACATAATCGGCACACTCGGCATATTCTACACCAAGGACAACAAGGGGCATTTCGAAGGCGGAGCCGACCGCTACCTCTCGCGCGAACTGACCGACATCGTAATGACACAGATGGTCGAGGACATACGCGCCGTCTACGAACCCAACTGGAGCCGCCGCGGAATGTGGAACCGGTCGTATTACGAGGCGCGCGTACCGTGTGCCCCGACGATGCTGCTCGAATCGCTCTCGCACCAGAATTTCGCAGACATGCGCTACGGCAACGACCCGCGTTTCAAGTTCTTCGTCAGCCGCTCGATATACAAGGGCATACTGCGCTACCTGTCAAGCCAATACAACGTGCCTTACACTGTACAGCCGCTGCCCGTGGAGGCGTTCAGCGTGGAGTTCGCCGACGACGACACGCCCGACGTGGTGTTGAGCTGGCATCCCGTCACTGACGAGCTCGAACTCTCGGCCGATCCGGACTATTACATCGTCTATACGCGGCAGGACGACGGGGGTTTCGACAACGGCATCCGCGTCGACGGCACCACGGTGCGCATGACGCAACAGCGCGGGCATACATACTCCTACCGCGTCACGGCGGTGAACAAGGGCGGCGAGAGCTTCCCGAGCGAGACCCTTGCGGCACACCGCGCCGAAAACGAACGCGGCAACATGATCATCGTAAACGGCTTCGAGCGCGTCAGCGCCCCCATGAACATACAGGGCGACTCGCTGGCCGGCTTCTACAACACCTACGACTCGGGCGCCGCATACATAAAGGATATATCGTTCATAGGCGAACAGCGCAACTTCGACCGCACGCTGTCGCGCTCGGAGAACGACAACGACGCCCTCGGCTCGTGTTACAGCGACTACGAGACGCGCGTCATCGCGGGCAACACCTTCGACTACCCGGCGCTGCACGGGCAGTCGGTCGCCGCGGCGGGATACTCGTTCTGCTCCGCCTCGGTGAAAGCCGTCGAGCGGGGCGACGCCATCCTCGGCCGCTACGACGCCGTCGACCTCATTCTGGGCAAGCAGCGCTCGTGCGCCATAGGACGCGGCACGTCGGGATACGACTTCAAGGTCATGTCCGAGACGCTGCAGCGCCTCATCGCCGACTATACACGCCACGGGGGCAACATATTCGTCTCGGGATGCCACGTGGCGGGCGACCTGTGGAAAGGACCGGAGGCAACCTCTTCGGACAAGGAGTTTGCCCGACGCACGCTCCACATATCCTACAACGGCGACATGGCCACACGTCGGGGCGAGGCGCGTATCGTCGCCTCACCGATGGGCATGCCGCGGCAGACTATAGGGTTCAACCGCGAGCCGTCGCGCGACTTCTACGGCGTGGAGTCACCCGGGTGCATCTCGCCGTACGGCCGCAATGCGTACATAGCCCTGCGCTACGCCACGAACAACCAGCCGGCTGCCGTATGCTACAACGGCAGCGACTACCGCAGCGTGGTGATGGCCTTCCCGTTCGAGTCGATCCTCGACGGCGCTCAACGCGACATGCTGATGCGCGGTGTGCTGGCATTTTTCGAGAAAGAGAGCGATAAATAACATATACATGATTGAAGCATAACTTTAAACAACAATAGCCATGTCATTGGAAAAGACCATTTCGGGCGAGATTATGGCGGCCATGAAAGCCAAGGACGCCGTCCGTCTCAGCGCACTGCGCAACATCAAGAAATATATCATCGAAGCCAAGACTTCGGGCACTGCCGTGGACGAGCTGCCCGACGCCGACGTCATAAGGATCATCACCAAACTCGCAAAGCAGGGGACCGATTCGGCCGCCATCTACACGCAGCAGAACCGTGCCGACCTTGCCGAAGAGGAGCTGGCACAGGTCAAGGTGATGCAGGAGTTCCTGCCCCAGCAGCTCACGGCCGGAGAGCTCACGGCCGAAATCAAGGCCATCATAGCCGAGACGGGCGCCTCGTCGATGAAGGATATGGGCCGCGTGATGGGCGTGGCGAGCAAACGCCTCGCAGGGCGTGCCGACGGCAAGGATATTTCGGCCAAGGTCAAGGAGCTGCTCGCATAGACCCGCATAAGGGGTGACGCAGCACATGTACACTTACGGCCGCCGCAAGCGCGGCCTGTTTTTTCAATACCGTACGCAATGTACATACAAGAATACCTGCACCGCAACGTCAAGAGCGTAGCCATGCCTCTGGCCATGGTCGTGGGCGCCGTGCTGTGCCGCCCCGTCTCGGCCGCGGACGACTGGTCGGGGCATATGGTGACACCCGTACTCATCTTCCTCATGCTCTTCGTCACCTTCTGCCGCGTCAAGCCGCGCGAGATGCGCCCCTCGATGCTGCACGTATGGCTGCTTGCAATACAGATCGCAGGATGCGTGGCCGTATACCTTGCCCTGCGGCCCCTGAACGCAGTCGTAGCGCAGGGAGCCATGATATGTATCTTGGCCCCCGTAGCCATGGCGGCAGTGGTCATCGCAGGCATGCTCGGCGCCGACGTGGCCACTATGGCCACATACAGCCTGCTGTGCAACATGGCCGTCGCCGTCGCCGCCCCCGTGGTGCTGTCGTTCACGGGCAACGGCGAGTGCACCTTCGCACAGATCCTCGCCCGCATAGCGCCGCTCCTCATCATGCCCTTCGCCGCGGCACAGTTCTGCCGCCTCATCGTACCGCGTGCGGCACAATGGGTGGGAAACCACGGGCAAATATCGTTCTACATATGGCTCCTGTCGCTGGCATTCATCATAGGGCGCACCACATGCTTCCTGCTCGACCACAACGAGGCAGACCGTACGGTGGAGGCGGCACTTGCCGCAGCGGCTTTCTTAATATGCATAGCGCAGTTCGCCATAGGACGCCGTCTGGGGCGCCGTTACGGCGATGTCGTGGCGGGAGGGCAGTCGCTCGGGCAGAAGAACACGGTCCTCGCCGTGTGGATGTCGCAGACGTTCCTCGACCCCATATCGTCGGTAGCACCCACGGCATATATCGTATGGCAGAACTTCGTTAACTCGTACCAGATATACCGCAAGGACAAACAGAAGGCCGAACAGAAGGGATCATGAGACACATCCTCCTGCTTACACTCTCAATTGCCGCGACCGCGCTTCTATTCTGCTGCGGCCGGCATACGGAATCGGCCGTTTCGGTCGACGGCACCCTCGCGACAGAGCATCCGGACAGCGCCCTGCACCTGCTGCAAGAGATAAATCTGCAGCATCTCGGCCGTAATGACCGAGCCCGATGCATGCTGCTGAAAGGGCTGGCCGAGGCCCACAAGGGTGATACGGCGGCAAGCAAGGAGTCTCTGGAGCGTGCCATAAGGTACTTCGACCGCCACGGGTCCGCCCACGAGCAAGCCGATGCATGGTACACATACGCCAAGGCGTACATGCAGACAGGCAACCTCGAAGAGGCGATACGCGGCTACACGCAAACCGCCATTCTCGCCGAGAAGGCCCTCGGCAAAAGAGGGGCGAAAAAAGACTTTTCGGAATATCAAAGGACCATGACCCTGCTCGTCGCCGTATACCACACGCTCGGGATACTGTACTTCGAACAGGGGTACGACGCTGTGGAACCCTTTGCCAAGGCTGTCGAAGCGGCTCGCGCCAACAGCAACGGCGAACAGGAGGGATACAGCCGTTTCATGCTCTCGGCGGCATATTGCGCCGACGGGAACTATGCAAAGGCCATCGAGACGCTCGCGCCGCTGGTCGAGGCGTGCGATACGATACCGTTCCGATATTTCGCCCAGCAGGTCAGGCTGCAGAACCTCCTGTACCACACGTATCTCGAAGATTGGACGCCCGAGCAGCTGCTTGCCGCACGCGACAGCATCGACCTCGACGAGATACGGTCGGCGCCGCTCTCATACGGCACGGCCGTCTCGGACGACACGGGACGCACTTTCTACGACGTGGCCTCGGGAATCATCTTCCAACGCAACGGACAACTCGACTCGGCCCGTTACTACATCGAACGCACGCTGTCGCGCACGGCCGAATTCCACCAAGGGAATGTCGACCTGTACAATGGCGCCGCGCAGATATACCACGAAACAGGCGACAACGCCCGCGCCTATGACTTCGCGCAGAAATATATCGAAGCGAAGGATTCGCTCTTCGAGGTACAGCGCGGAACACAGGTGGCGGAACTCGAACGCCGTTTCCGTACGGCCAACGAGGCGGCCTTGCGCGAGGCGTCACTGCGTTATCGTGCGTGGATCGCCGTGTTGGTTGCTGCATTGGTCATAACCGTTGCCGTGTGCGCCGTCGTATGGTACCGCCGCAAGCTGCGCCGCCGCGACGAACAACTCAACGAGTCACTTGCGCTGTTGGACTCGTACCGCGAGTCGCATGACAGCCTCACGTCGCGCCTCGACGCCTCGAATGCCCGCGAGGCGGCCGTAAAACGCATTCTGGAAGGCCGCGTGGCCGCCGTACGCGACATCGCCGCCACATGCTACACATACGGCGACGGAGAGCGCCTGACGGCAAAAATGCGTGAGCTGGCCTTGAGTCCGGCGATGCTCAAGGACGTGGTCGACATGGCCGACCTGTACAGCGACCGCGCCGTCACACGGCTCAAGGCGCAGTTCCCCGACTGGACCCAGCGCAACTACGACTTCGCAGCACTCGTCATAGCCGGATTCTCGCCGCAGGAGATATGCGTCATGCTGGGCATGTCGCTCAACGGCGTCTATACGCTCAAGTCGAAACTCAAACGCCGTATCGCCGAATCGCAGGCCGCCGACAGGGACCCGCTGCTCGGATTCTTCGCGTAATGCGCCTCCCCGCCGCCGGAGCAAGGGCATGGCAGTGCAAAGCAAGATTTTCAGCAATGCCAGCCATTGCATATCAACATGTTACCGATAGGGGAGCAAGATAAAATCCACACCGGCAAGGCCGTTTTACAACTAATTTTGCAGTACGGAAATCATTCGAAAAAACTGCAAAATCATGAAACCCCTATTGTTGAAACTGCTGCCCGCCGCAACGATTGTCTCAATAATCGCGGCGGCCCAAACCTTCGCACAAACACCGACCCTGCCCGACGGGCATATCCGCGGACGGCTGGTAGATACGGCCGGCATGGCCGTAGCCGGCGCCGCCGTGGTGCTCTTCGACTGCGACTCCACATACATCCATGCCGTCGCCTCGGATAAGGACGGCAACTTCGACATACATTCGCCGCTGCACCCCTACATGCTGCAGATACAGCACCTCGCATACGAACTGCGTACGGTGGAGTCCGGCCTGTCGGATCTGGGCGACATCGTACTCAAGGACAATGCCGTCGCCATGAACGCCGTCGTGGTCGAGGGCGAACGCCCCGTCGTCACGGTCGAACCCGGGAAACTGAGCTACGACCTCGAACGGCTTACGCAGGATCAGGCCGTAAACAATGCCTATGAAGCGCTCACGCGCCTGCCGGGGGTCGCCGAGCAGTCGGGAACACTTACGCTCGCCGGCGCTGCCGCCGTGACCGTCATACTCAACGGCCGCCCCTCGACCATGACATCCGAGCAGCTCGCCACGCTGCTGCGCTCGACTCCCGTCGAAAGGGTGGAGAAGGCCGAGGTGATGTACAGCGCCCCGCCGCAATACCACGTACGCGGCGCGGCCATAAACATAGTGCTGCGCCGCAACCGCGAAACGGCATTCTCGGGCGAAGTACACGGTAACTATACCGACCGTTACTACGGAAGCTACGATTTCGGCGGCAATTTCATCGCCACCTCGCCCAAGTGGTCGGCCGACGTCACGTACAGTTCAAACCGAGGCAAGGAGAAGACCATCTACGGCATGCATTCGATACATACGCTCGGAGAACGGCAGTACGACATCCGTCAGGAGGAATCGATCACGGGCCAAGGGTGGAGCCACTC
>CASFQF010000018.1 GCA_949296635.1 uncultured Alistipes sp.
CCCTCCGCTTCGACATGGGGGCCGTACCGCAAAACGTCTACCGCATGTGCGACTCGCTGGGCATGTACGTCATAGCGCAGGTACCCATCAACACCAGCGGCAGCGGGCTCTCACGCCGCGTTGGAGGCAACCCGAGCAACGACCCCGCATGGAAGGCCGCCTACCTCGACCGCGCCGAAACGGCATACCGCACCACGTGCGGGCAGGCATGCGTCATAGGTTACGTCATGGCCGAGGAGTCGTCGAACGGAATCAACCTCTACGAGACCTTCCTGCGGCTCAAGGCGCTCGAGCGCAAACGCCCCATCCTGTATATCGAATCGGCAGGCGAATGGAACAGCGACTAACCGTACTTTCCGCGGGCAGCGGCGCTTGAGACTGAAAACACAGGCATACATGCCGTTAACGGCCGATGTGCGGGATGCCGGCGTTGCGCGGAACCCGGGCATGCGGATGCAACGGGCGGAGACGGCAAAATAAAAAACAAAAAAAAGTCCTCCGAAAATTTGCACAAATGAAATAAGTGCCTTAAATTTGCACTCGCAATCACGAACAAGGATGCCTCTTTAGCTCAGTTGGTAGAGCACGACACTCTTAATGTTGGGGTCCAGGGTTCGAGCCCCTGAGGAGGTACATCGGAAAATATCGGGAATCTTTCGGTTCCCGATATTTTTGTTTCTGCATATGAGACACCGGACTCACAACTCCCTTCCGGCATAAAAGGCCGACAGCCGCAACGCTCGCCCGACCAGCCCCCATGCACCCAGAAAATCTCTCCGCACCTGATCCGACGGGCCCGTTTACATAGCCCCTCCCGCATTGGGAATCCACTGCGGCAAACCGCACCGCACAGGGAGATCCGCCCTCAACCCGCACGCACATAAAACATCTCCGGCACGCACCTTCAAATAAGCACGTGCCGGAGACAACTCGCAGGGCTTGCACCGCTCAATTATCGAAAGCGATCTTCATTATGAGCGACGTGGCACCGATATTCTTCAACGTATAATCCTTGGCCGTGGAGCTCACCTTTGCGCGCAGCTCATTGTTGTCGCGCATGGGGGCGAACCATGCCTCGAGATCGGTGACCGTCTCCACCTTCGTTGCGGCGCCCAGCGCCACCATGTCACGCGCCTCCTTGAACTTCGAGTAGTTGGGGCCGAAGGCTATGGGCAGGGCGAATATGGCTGCCTCGAGCGTATTGTGTATGCCCGTGCCGAAACCGCCTCCGATATATGCCCACGAAGCATAGCGGTAGACCGACGAGAGCAATCCGACCGTATCGAGCACCAGCACCTGATACCGCTCCACGGGGGTGGAACCGTCGCACCGCGTATAGCGTACGGCTCCGCCGCGCGTCTCCGACAGGATGCGGTTTATACGGCACTCATCCATCTCGTGCGGCACGATCACGAACTTTATCTCGGGATTGTTGTTTATCAGAGGCAGGAGTATGTCCTCATCGGGACCCCATGTGGAGCCCGCCACGAAGAGGGCCTTGCCGGCCTTGAACCGCTCGACCAAATCTATGCGCTTCACCCCTTCGGCTATGGCCGCCACGCGGTCGAAACGGGTATCCCCCGCGACCACCACGTTATCGAAGCCTATGCCGTGGAGCAATTGGCGCGACTCCTCGTTCTGTACGAATATCTGCTCGAACGAGTCGAGCGCCTGACGCCACAGGAATCCGTAGCTGCGGAAGAAGATGGAATTACGGCGGAAAATTGCCGAAATGACGAATGTGCGGACACCCCGATGCTTGAGCTGCATGAGGTAGTTTATCCAGAACTCGTACTTGACGAAAATCGCAATCTCGGGATGTGCCAGATCGAGGAAACGGCGTACGTTGCGCGGCGTGTCGATAGGCATGTAGAATATGTAGTCGGCCCCCTTGTAATCCTTGCGCACCTCGTATCCCGAGGGCGAAAAGAATGTCAGAAGTATCTTGTAATGAGGGTAATTGGCCTTGATCTGTTCGATTACAGGGCGTCCCTGCTCGAACTCGCCGAGCGAGGCGACATGTATCCATACGATCCTGTCCGAAGGCGATATGGCACGGGCCATACGGTCGAATATATCCTTGCGGCCGGCGGTCCACAATCTCGCCTTGTTGTTCCACAACGAGGCCAGCGCGATCAAACGTGCATATACGGCTACACAGAAGTTATATAGAAACATAAATGTCACTATCGCGATTTTGCGCGACAAAGGTATGTTTTTTTATCCGTTATACCAAATTACCACCCCACTTCGACCGCATTTGCCACATATCGGACCTCATACGAGCCGTCGGGGTACATCTCCACGGCCACGAGATCGAACTCCGCCTCGCCCGCGGTGCATGTCATGGCGAGGTATGCCTCCGCGGCGCGGCGCATGGCCCCGGCCTTGGCCGGCGTTACCGTCATCTCGGGCGGCACCACGGCGTCGGCCGCGCGCGCCCTCACCTCCACGAAGTGCGTGACACCCGATTTCGCCGCCACGATGTCTATCTCGTAACGGCCGCAGCGCCAATTGCGGGCGCAGATCAGAAACCCGCGGCGGCGCAGATACTCCACAGCTATGTCCTCACCGCGATCCCCCGTCGCCTTTGCCCGTGTAGCCATGCCTTCAGCCTTTTGCCGCAATCCGTTTGCGCCGTGCCGCCATCACGGCCGCGCCGGCTAATATAAAAGGTATGCTCAACAGCTGTCCCATATCCAGCGAGAGCCGGTCGCGCAGATAGACCTCGAACGGCTCCTGCACCTCCTTGACGAACTCCACTGCGAAACGCAATCCGAATATGAGCAGTATCGACAATCCGAAGAAGCATCCCGCCCCGACCTTCCCGCGGCACCGGCGGTAGGCGACATATACCACGGCAAAGGCGGCGAAGTAGCCGATCGCCTCGTACAATTGCGCCGGATGGCGCGGCAGCGGGTCCACGCGGCTGAACACCACACCCCACGGGCCGTCCGTCGGGGCGCCTATGATCTCCGAATTGAAGAAGTTGCCCAGACGTATGAAAGCGCCCCCGAGAGGTGCCACCACACCCAGCTTGTCGAGCAGATCCCACATCGGAAAGCGGTAGCGGCGGGCATACAGTATCAGCGACACCACGATACCGATAGCGGCGCCGTGGCTCGCAAGGCCCATAAACCCGAAGCCCCAGCTGCCGTCACCTCTTTCGTAAACCGGCAGTACAATACGCCACGGGTGGCTCAGATAATAATGTGTCTCGTAGAAGAGGCAGTGTCCCAGCCGCGCGCCTATAAATGTTCCCAAGAAGACATAAGCCAACAGCGCGTCGAGATGCTCTGTCGAGAGGGACTCGCGGCGGAATACAGACCTCATGACATAGTAGCACGAGGCGAAGGCCGCAAGCCAGCACAGCGAATAGTATCTGACCGCAAACCCGCCTATAGAGAACAATACGGGATCAATGTCCCAAACAAAGTGTCCGTCCATATGGAAAGCGTATACCGACCGCAGCCGTTACAACAGGAAGGCAAGGTCGTCGCCAGCCTTCACCTCGAATGTCTCGACACCCTTGCGGAAGATGCGTGCCGGGCGCGGCCCGACAAGGTCCAGACTGCCGTCGTGCATGTGGAGCATGCACCCCTCGCGCAGGCCTACGACCCAGCGGCGCGGATTGGCCTCGATATACTCCAGAATACGCTGCTCGCGCGTCTCGCCGGCATGCCCTTCGGGGTTGGCGTCGAGGTAATGGGGGTTTATCTGGAACTTGACAGCCCCGATGGCGCGGAACGACTCGGGCTGCACGATAGGCATATCGTTCGTGGTGCATATCGTGGGGCAGGCGACATTGCTGCCGGCCGACCACCCCACATACGGGGCTCCCGAAGCTATCTTCGAACGTATGGCGCGCATGAGCCCCTGCTCCTGCATCTTGCGGGCCAGCGCAAAGGTGTTGCCGCCGCCTACGCATACGGCCTCCGCCTCGCGTATCATGCGGCGCGGGTCTTTCGCCCGATGCACCGAGCTGACCTTGATTCCCAGCTCGTCGAAACGGGCCTGCACCTTCGCCTCGTATGCGGCATACGAAAAGGTGACGGCGGCATAAGGCACGAAGGCCACCTCCCTGACGCCGCCGAGGAAATCGCCTATGGCAGTCAGCGGGTAACGCAGATATTCCTCACCGGCATTGGTGGAATTGGATATAAGGAGCAGATTCATAATATAATGATTTTCTGTATTTTAGCAAACATTAGAAATATCGGGGGAATAAAATATTTTCAACATGATGCCAAAATTAATAAAAAAAGTGTTACTTTTGCGCAGAAAAGCGCAGAAAAGATTGCGACCAATCAATATTACATTTGTTAAACTTAAAAATTAAAGTTATGTCAGAAGTTCAGTCAAAAGTTGTCGAGATCATCGTTGACAAGTTGGGCGTTAAGGAGTCGGAGGTTGTTCCCGAAGCAAGTTTCACCGCTCATCTGGGCGCAGATTCACTGGACACCGTTGAGTTGATCATGGAGTTCGAGAAGGCATTCGACATCCAGATCCCCGACGAGGACGCCGAGAAGATCACTACCGTTGGCGATGCTATCGCATACGTAGAGGCTCACAAGAAGTAATTTCAAGACCATATACCTCGCATAAAACGTGTCCGCCGGTGTTTCGCATGAAATATCGGACGTGCGTCTGCGGACGTCGCGGGCCCGGGTGCGGGACAAGGGACACATCGAACTTACAAGGTTCTACGCAGAGAGCAGGGCTATATCGGGGCGTATTTTCTCCTCGATTAGCCCTTTTTCCGTTTCTCGAATCTCTGGAGCGGCGCCATGGCACCGCAAACATACGCACGACATGCGACAACCGGCAACCGCCGGAAAACGCCGCACACCGCCTGTACCTGCTTCCGGCACGAAGCGCGCGGACATACAGGCATGATGAATCCCCCGCCGCCGCATACCGCACAGAGACAGGGAGCCATGATGCCATGCCGCCGACGCCGCAGCCGACGGCACGAGACGGAAGAGGCGGCATACCGGCGTCCCCGACACAACAGTTCAACATCGAATAAATAACGTGATAGATTTCATCTTACGGCCCATACGCCGCCGCTTCGGCAAAGACCGCCGCTTCTACGCTGCCATCGACGACATGTTCGGATTCATTCCGCACAATATCGAACTATACAAACTCGCACTGATACACAAGTCGGCCTCGGTGACGCTCGACGACGGCCGCCAGATCAACAACGAACGTCTCGAGTTCCTTGGCGACGCCGTCATCGAAAGCGTCACCTCGGACTACCTCTTCATCGAGTTCCCCGACCAGAACGAAGGGTTCCTCACGCAGCTGCGCTCGAAAATGGTATCGCGCCAGTCGCTCAACGAGGTGGCCAAGCGCATAAAACTCGACACCCATGTCATAACCCATTCGTCGGCCAGCTTCTCGCAGAAACATATCTACGGCGACGCCTTCGAGGCCATGATGGGGGCCATATACCTCGATCAGGGCTACGACTTCGTCAACCGCCTTCTCATCAACCGCATCTTCGGCGACTACCTCCGCACGGGGGCATTGCTCGAGGAGGAGACGGATTTCAAGAGCCGCCTTATCGAATGGTGCCAGAAGAACCACCACACCATACGTTTCATTACCTCGCACGACAAGAGTTACTCGTCGGCGCATCCCGTATTCAACTGCAAGGTGCTCATCGACGACATCGAGGCGGGCTACGGTTCGGGCGACTCGAAGAAGGAGGCGGAACAACGCGCCGCATACTCCGTATCGCAAGGGTTCCGCGAAGAGGACTGCACCAAACTGTTCGACAAGCTCGACGCCATAGACCGCGGGATTGCCCCCGCACCGCACCAGCGCTACGATACGGACGGGAGTCCGGCGGATACGGAGACCGTGCGGCAGAATGGGGAAACCAAAGCCGACGGACAAGATAATGCCGGCGACGGCACCGCAGCAAAGGGTTCGGGACGCAGCCGCTCGGCCCGCCGTGCACGCAAACGCGCAGCAGCAGCCGCGCAGGCGGACATCCAGACGGATGCCCAAACGGATGCCCAAACGGATATTCAAATACAGGCTGCCGAAAATATCGGGACAAACGCCGCCATTGCCGACATAACAGACACCTCGGCCGACGAAACCGCAGCAGAGGCGCAGACGGCTCTGGAGCGCGGCATACCGGCAGAAGCGGCGGAAGCGGCGGAAGGCGGAACCGCAGCAACAACCGATACAGCAGGGTTTGCAGAGACGACACCCGACAAACCTGCAGCACAGGGCACAGAGGATACGGAGAACGTAAAAGACGCAGAAAAGAAGGCCGGGACGACAACGGAGGCGGAGGCGGCTCCGGCAGCAGATACCGCGCCGGCTGAAAGCCCCGCGCCCAAGCGCCGCTCACGCCGCCGCACGCCTAAAACCGCCCCTGCGAACGGTGCTGCGGCCGGCGTAGCAGAGCCGGATAACATGCCCGACACCGATGCCGGCACGCCCGGGGAAGAGGGCGAAAAGGCCGAAAAAGGCGAAGACGAAACGCCTGCCGCCATACAAAACGATAAGGATACCGCCACAGCAGGAACAGACAATGCGCCCAAACAGCGCACACGCCGCCGTACGCCTAAAGCCGCATCTCCAAAGGCCGGAGCGGATGCCGCGCAAGCGGCCGGGGCGCTTCCCGAGGAGAGCTCGGATATGGCACAACAAGCCGTGCGTACTGACAGCGGCGGCCCCGCCGCAGAGAACAGCGCCGCACCCAAACGGCGGCCGCGGCGGCGCCCGTCTAAAACGGCAGCCGAAAAAGGTGAGGACGCAGGGGCCGGCAAGCCCGAAGGCGCCGTAACCGCAGAACCGGCAGTGGAAACCGCCACAACCATAACAACGGGAGATACCGAAACGGCCGTCGACACGGCAGAATAAAACCGCCCGCCGCAACCACGGCCGGCGCATGCACATGAAAAACCTGCACGATAAACTCCTCTCGCGCGGGGCCGCATCCCTCACCGATGCCGAACTGCTGGCCCTGCTTGTGGAGTCGGGCGACGACAAGCGCGACCCGCGACTCACGGCCGAGGCCCTCATCGCGGCCTACGGCTCGCTTACGGCTGTCGCCCACGCCGAGATCGGACGCCTGCGCATGAGCGAAGGGCTGGGGCTGCGCCGCGCAGAACGCATACGCCTTGCCGCGGAACTCGGCCGGCGCGCAGCCGCCGCTACGGCCGCCGCTACGGCTTCCGTCACCACCGACGCCGATGTGGTGCGCCTCATGCGCCCGCACTTCGACGCCATACGCCACGAGGAGTGCTGGGCCATATACCTCACCTCATCGAACCGCATCATCGAACACAGCCGCGTGAGCCAAGGCGGCGTACAGGCCACCGTCGTAGACCACAGGCTCATAGTCAAGCGCGCCCTCGAACTGCTCGCCACGCAGATAATCCTCGTACACAACCACCCGTCGGGCACCGCCGCGCCGAGCGACGCCGACCGTACGCTCACAATGCGCATACGCGATGCCGCAGCTCTGTTCGACATACGCCTGACGGATCACATCATAATAGCGCGCGAAGGGGAGTTTTCGTTCCGCCGCAGCGGATTGTTATAACTATATACTACATACTACATGCGAACGGCGCAGTGAAGGCTTGCCTCCACTGCGCCGCATTCGTACATCACTGCGCCGCCGTTACCAACGTATCTGCAGGAAAGCACGGAACCCCGATGTCCGAAGTTTCGACACCATAAGATCTTCGCCTCCCGTAAAATCCTTGTAGCGGCAACCGACACCCGTGCGGGTCTCGATACCTACGCCGATATTCTTCCACGCGACCGACGCACCCAGATTGAACATCGAAGCATAATTGCCGTAGAAGTTATATTCTATGTACAGGCCGGTAAACGTAGGCGCATAACGCGCATATGCCGAAAATGTGAAATTCTTTCCGGGCGTGATCGTAATCGAAGGCCCCAATTGAAGTGAATACTCGACCTTGTGCATGGGAACGTCGATACGTTTCGAAGGGTCGTGCGTCGCATCGAAATCGTCGGGGTCCACCATCCCCCATTCATCCATGTTGTCTATCGTGTAATTCGAATACGTCGCATCAAAAAAACTCACGTCGAGTCCGACACCCAATATGCGGCCAACAGGCTTCTTATGAAGCATGTAGGTATGAACATATGTAAGCGATACGGCCCAATTGCTTTCGACGCTCTTACCGGCAACGCCTACGCCTGCATCTTTGTCCGACAGCTTTATCTCGTCAGATACATAACATATGTTAATGATGTTTTTACGCACCCTTTTGTCAGGACGGAACTGAAAAAAATCATTATAGTCCTGCGCCACGGCCGATGCAGATACGCACAGCACCGTCATGGCCAAAAACAAAAATCTCTTCATAAAACAGAAATTATAATCAAACATTCCGAATATCATACCGAAGCGGCCGGGCTACATTACGCCCCCTGTCCTAACCCAATACGCCAGATTCCGTATGCCTGCGCCTCCACGCAAAATTAAAATACCGCAAACAATATGCACTATAACATGTATAATTCTCATCACAAATATAGGGATAATTATCCATTATCCAAACACATACGTCATCTCATTCGCAAACCCGTCTCCGCCAAAATCTTAAAACGTGATTATCCGGCAAGCGGACGCCCGTTTATCCGTCCAAGGTGTCAACAGGCCGGATTACGGCACCGTAAAACGGGAATATTCGAGATGCCTCCAATACGGAATTTGGAGCGGCGCAATGCCCCTGTGACTGAAAAACAAGTCGGGCGCGATTGATTCGCACCCGACTTGTCGGCCCGTCACCGCGCAATGCGGGACTTTATGTTTATCTGCCTGCTACCAGCGGAACTGCAAGAATGCCCTGAAGCCCGAAGTCTTGAGGTTCGACGCCATGAAATCATCGCCTCCCGCGAAATTCTTGTACTTGCAGCTCCCCATGCGGGCCTCGATACCGACACCGATCTTCTTCCACGTGAGCGAAGCTCCCACATTGAAAACGGTCGCATAGTTGCCGTAGAACGAATTGTCCACATATATGCACGAGAACGAAGGAGCATAGCGTGCATACGCCGCAACGGTCAGGCTCTTGCCCGGGGTAATGGTAATCGACGGTCCCACCAGAAAAGCATACTCGGCCTTATGCATGTCGACACTTTCCGACGAGCCGTATGTTTCGTCATAGTCCTCCGATCCGTCGCCCCAATCCATACCTTCCATCGTATAGTTAGAATATGTCAGATCGCAGAAGCTAACGTCGAGGCCGATGCTCAACAGACGGGCGATGGGTTTCTTGTGGAGCATGTACGTGCGCCCGCGCGTAATCGACAAACCCCAATTGTTTTTGAGGCCCTTGTTTTTACCATCCACGATACCCGATGTTTCATCCATGATGTCGCCGAGGTCCAGACTGCCGTCGGTAGGCTTTATCTTGTCCGAAACATAGCTGATGTTGAAGAATTTTTTACGTACCATTTTGTCGGGACGGTCCACGCCCGAATCATCCTGTGCCGCAGCCGAGAAGCTCACACACAACATCACCGAAACCAAAAGCAAAAATTTCTTCATAAAATTTAAAATTAAAACGTAATGAATTCCGATCACTAATACCGGAATACCCCGAACGGCTAACCATCCGGCCGGCAACGGCCGGCTGAAACGATCCGTACGAAAAACGTATCCACAGCCCCCTCGAACGCGGAATTCTATCGCCGAGAGTCAATTTATACGGTTAATGATTGTTTTCACATTCCTTCCTTCAAGACAAATATACTAAAAATTATCTGTTCTGCAAATCAATACGCCTCTTTTGCACGGGTCGGCGCTTTTTTGCCCTTCAGGCCAAAAAAACGGATGCTATTTGCGATACGGGGGCTCATTTTCCCATTTATTTTGTACTTTTGCAGTCTGAACACAGATACAAAAACGAAATATCATGACACAGGAGGAGTTGTTTAAGAAACTGGTGGCTCACTGCAAGGAGTACGGATTCATATTCCCGTCGAGCGAGATATACGACGGCCTTGGCGCCGTGTACGATTACGGCCAGAACGGCGTCGAACTGAAAAACAATATCAAACGCTACTGGTGGGATTCGATGGTGAAGCTCCACGAGAATATCGTGGGCATCGACGCCGCCATCTTCATGCACCCCAAGACGTGGGAGGCTTCGGGTCACGTGGCAGCCTTCAACGACCCCCTTATCGACAACAAGGACTCCAAGAAACGTTACCGCGCCGACGTCCTGATCGAGGAGTGGATCGCCAAGCAGGATGAGAAGATCGCCAAGGAGGTGGAGAAGGCCCGCAAGCGTTTCGGCGCGAGCTTCAACGAGGCGCAGTACCGCTCGACATCGCCCCGCGTGGCAGAGACCGCCGCCAAGCGCGACGAAGTGCACAAGCGCTATGCCGACGCCATGAACGCCAACGACCTTACGGAATTGCGCCAGATCATCCTCGACTGCGAAATCGCCTGCCCCATATCGGGTACGCGCAACTGGACCGACGTGCGGCAGTTCAACCTCATGTTCTCGACGCAGATGGGATCTACGGCCGAGGGCGCCAGCACCATATACCTGCGTCCCGAGACGGCACAGGGAATCTTCGTCAACTACCTCAACGTACAGAAAACCGCCCGCATGAAGATACCCTTCGGTATCGCCCAGATAGGAAAGGCGTTCCGCAACGAGATCGTGGCGCGCCAGTTCATCTTCCGCATGCGCGAGTTCGAGCAGATGGAGATGCAGTTCTTCGTACAGCCGGGCACCGAGATGGAGTGGTGGCGCCGCTGGAAGGATATACGTATGGCATGGCACCGCGCCCTCGGCTTCGGCGACGACAACTACCGGTTCCACGACCACGAGAAACTGGCCCACTACGCCAACGCAGCAACCGACATCGAATACAACTTCCCGTTCGGATTCAAGGAAGTGGAGGGTATCCACTCGCGTACGGACTTCGACCTCGGACGCCATCAGCAGTACTCGGGCAAGAAGATACAGTACTTCGACCCCGAACGCGGCGAGAGCTACGTGCCCTACGTTGTGGAGACCTCGATCGGTGTCGACCGCATGTTCCTGCAGATCATGTCGGCAGCATACACCGAGGAGAAGCTCGAGGGAGGCGAGGAGCGCGTCGTGCTGCGCATACCGCCGCAGCTGGCCCCCACGAAGGTCGCCGTCATGCCGCTGGTCAAGAAGGACGGGCTGCCCGACGTGGCACAGAAGATAATCGACACCCTCAAGTACGACTACAACGTCACGTACGACGAGAAGGACTCTATCGGCAAGCGTTACCGCCGGCAGGATGCCATCGGCACGCCGTTCTGCGTCACGGTGGACCACCAGACGCTCGAGGACAACACCGTCACGGTACGCCACCGCGACACCATGGCGCAGGAGCGCATCCCCATCGACGCCCTGCCCGCGATGGTGGACGGCGAGGTGTCGTTCCGCAAACTGTTCAAGAAACTCGGACTGTAACGGGATAAAGTGGAGCGTGAAAAGCAGAGCCGTGAGAATGCCATACATCGCAGCACCCGTCGCCGCGTGTGTCGCCATAGGGCATTCCGCCGGCCCGGCAGCAAAGCTCCCGTAACCGGCCGCACATGGGACGCATTCTGGCCATAGACTACGGCACACGCCGCACGGGGATCGCCGTAAGCGACCCCCTGCGCATAATTGCGGGCGCGTTGGCAACGGTCGAGACCAAGCAGCTGGAGAAATTCCTCGCCGACTACTTCTCGAAGAACGACGTCGACACCATCGTACTCGGGAAACCCGTGCAGATGAACGGCTCGCCGTCGGAGACGATGCGCTACATAGAGCCCCTCGCGGCACGGCTGCGGCGCAGCTACCCCGACAAGGACGTGGTGCTATACGACGAGCGTTTCACCTCGGTTCTGGCGCACCGCACCATGATCGAAAGCGGCATGGGGCGCATGGCGCGCCGCGACAAGGCCGTTGTGGACCGCATCTCGGCGGCCATAATACTGCAATCCTATATGGAGTCGATCTCCATGAGGCGATAACCGAAAAAAACGGAACTGACATGATATATCCCATAGTAATATACGGATCGCCCGTGCTGCGCAACGTATCGGAAGACATAACGCCGGATTACCCCGGGCTGAAGCAGCTCGTCGACGACATGTTCCTCACGCTGACCGAGGCCGAGGGCGTAGGTCTGGCCGCACCGCAGATAGGCAAGAACATACGGTTGTTCATCGTCGACTGCACGCCGTGGGGCGAGGACGACCCGTCGCTGAAGGAGTACAAGCGGGTATTCATCAATGCGCAGATATACGAGCGCTCGGAAGAGACCGACCTCTTCAACGAGGGCTGCCTCTCGCTGCCGGGCCTGCATGAGGACGTACGGCGCCCCGTCTCGATACGCATGCGCTATGTAGACGAGAACTTCGTCGAGCACGACGAGGAGTTCACGGGGCTTCCGGCCCGCGTCATACAGCACGAATACGACCATATCGACGGTTACGTCTTCACGGACCGTCTCTCGCCGCTGCGCCGCAACCTGCTCAAGAGCAAACTCTCGAAGCTGGCCGGAGGCAAGTACAGGTGTTTCTACAAGACCAAGTAACCGTGCGGTCGGGTGATGTCGGTACGACACGCCGGCTGCCGTAAAACGATACCACATGAGACTACGACACCTTATCCCGACCCTGCTGTGCGTGCTGGGGGCGGGAGCCGGTGCGGCACAGCCGCTGCGCACGCATACCACCCTCAAAGAGGGGTGGCGTTTCATGAAGGAGGGCCAGACCGAATGGCAGAGCGTCACCGTACCCCATGACTGGGCCATCTACGGGCCCTTCGACCGCGAAAACGACATACAGCGCGTCGCCGTGGTGCAGAACGGCGAGCGGCACCCGAGCGACAAGACGGGCCGTACGGGAGGTCTCCCGTACATGGGCAAAGGCTATTACGAACTCACGCTGCACATCGACTCGCTCCCTGAAAACCGCTCCTTGACACTGCTCTTCGACGGCGCCATGAGTCAGGCGCACGTGCTGCTCAACGGCACCGAGGTGGGCTATTGGCCCTACGGCTACAACTCGTTCACGTGCGACATCACCGAGGCGGCACAGGAGGGCGACAACACGCTCCGCGTGGAGTTGGAGAACCTGCCGCAGTCGTCGCGGTGGTACCCGGGGGCGGGCCTCTACCGCAACGTACACCTCATCTCGACCGGCAAGGTTCACATCCCCGTCTGGGGCACCTATATCACCACGCCATACGTGTCCGACGACTATGCCTCGGTACGCCTGCGCACCGAAGTGGAGGGTATCCCCGACGGCGCGCCGGTGCGCCTCGTAACCCGCATACGCGACGCGGCGGGACGCGAGGTCGCAATGAAGGACAACACGCAGAAGCTCAACCACGGCATGCCGGCAGAACAGCACTTCACGGTGGAGCACCCGCGCCTGTGGTCTCCCGAAACGCCCGACCTGTACACCGCCGAGACTGAACTCTATTACGACGGGCGCCTCGTCGACAACTATACCACACTGTTCGGCATACGCTCCGTCGAACTGCGCGCCGACAAGGGTTTCTTCCTCAACGGCCGCATGCGCAAGTTCCGCGGCGTATGCCTGCACCACGACCTCGGGCCGCTCGGCGCCGCGGTAAACAAGGCCGCGCTGCGCCGGCAGCTCACACTGCTCAAGGATATGGGATGCGACGCCATACGCACCTCGCACAACATGCCCGACCCGCAGTTGGTGGCCCTGTGCGACGAGATGGGATTCATGATGATGGTCGAGCCGTTCGACGAGTGGGACGCGGCCAAGTGCCAGAACGGCTACCACCGTTTCTTCGACGAGTGGGCCGAGCGCGATATGGTCAACATGCTGCACAACTTCCGCAACAACCCATCGGTGGTGATGTGGAGCATCGGCAACGAGGTGCCATCGCAATGGACGGCCGACGGCTACAAGGTTGCGGCATGGCTCCGCGACATCTGCCACCGCGAAGACCCCACCCGCCCCGTCACCAGCGGTATGAACGATTACAACTCTGTCGTAAACAACGGTTTCGCCGCGCTGCTCGACATCGCGGGTTTCAACTATAAGGTGCCGCAGTACCCCGAAGCCTACGCCAAACTGCCGCAAGGCCTCATATTGGGCAGCGAGACCGCCTCGACGGTAAGTTCCCGCGGCGTATACCACTTCCCCGTAAAGCTCGGCGCCGGCGTAATACATGACGACAACCAATGCACGTCGTATGATGTAGAGTACTGCGGATGGTCAAACATCCCCGACGACGACTTCGCCGCGGACGAGGACCTCAGCTACCTCATCGGACAGTTCGTATGGACGGGCTTCGACTATCTTGGTGAGCCCACACCCTACGACTCCGACGCATGGCCCAACCACAGCTCCATGTTCGGCATCATCGACCTCGCGTCGATACCCAAGGACCGCTACTGGCTCTACCGCAGCGTCTGGAACAACACCTCGCCCACACTTCACATCCTGCCCCACTGGAACTGGGAGGGCCGCGAAGGCGAGACAACCCCCGTCTACGTATACACCTCGTACCCCTCGGCCGAGCTCTTCGTCAACGGCAAGAGTCAGGGCGTGCGCCACAAGAGCGACTCGACCACGCTCACGCGCTACCGCCTCATGTGGGACGACGTGCGTTACGAGCAGGGGGAGATCCGTGTCGTAGCGTATGACACGCAGGGCGAGGCCGTAGCCGAGAAGAGCGTACGCACGGCCGGCAAGGCATACGCCATAGAGCTTACGCCCGACCGCCGCTGGATCGCGGCCGACGGCGAGGACCTGAGCTACATAAACGTACGGATCGTAGACAAGGACGGCAACCCGCTGCCTGCGGACACGCGCGAGATACGGTTCAAGGTGAGCGGCGCAGGTACTTTCCGCGCCATCGCCAACGGCGACCCGAAGTCGCTCGAATCGTTCCAAGAGCCGCACATGCACCTCTTCAGCGGGCAGCTCACATGCATCGTGCAGGCGGCGCAGCATGAGGGTACGATCAAGGTAGAGGCCACGGCCGACGGCGTCAAAGCCGCCGAGTGCTTCATCCGCGTGGAGTAGCCCGAAGCGACAATACGGAAACAGCCTGACAATGGTTTGAGGCCATTGTCAGGCTGTTTTTGTATTTACATCCCCCTTTCGCATTCACTCATACTGCAAATTACACCGAATTATGCTTGCTTATCCAACGATTATTCCATATATTTAAGGCACACATCAACCGCCCACGGCCATGAAAGCCCTGTTCATCGCGGTACTCATCCTTGCCGCAGCTACCAACACCAATGCACAGCATGCCTCCAAAAGCTGGCAGAACGCTCTCGAACGGGCCAAAAGGAACGAGACATTCGGCATACGGCTCGAGTCGTACAAGGTCAAGGACACCCTGCGCACCGGCGACGATGTACGCCGCGTAATCGACGGATGGTTCGACGACGAGGCAATAGTCGTGACACAATTGGACTGTGACACTCTGGATATACCGGACATGTCGACCATGCTCGAATGTCTGGCATTGGTAACGCTCAGCGGGGGCAACAGCGAAAAGATTTTTCCGGAGGTCAAAGAAAACGTAAGCAAAAAGATAGAGACCGGCATGATAGAGGTCGAACTCACTTGGGATTATCAGGGCGAGCGTTACTTCTCCACGGCCGTCGTCTCCGACACACAAGGATTCATATTCGACAACATCGGCACATACATAATCATCGACCGCAACGCAACCAAAACCGACTGCAGGTCCCTCACGGACCGGAACGGCGGATTCTACCGGAACTTTCAGCGGGCAGGTTACGGCATAAACATCTACGGCCTGCCGGCATACAGGTACGAGATCTCGCACAATGTCTATTTCGACAAGGACAACATAGTGCAGTCGATCGACTCGAATGCGAAGCACGATATGGCCGTGGGATGGAGAAGCGAAGCGGAACTTGAGATTTTAAAGGACGGGGAGATCGGGATTTCCGATAAGGTCACTTTCATGATACACTATCGTATATTGCGCGGCGGGTTGTATGCCGGAGGGACTGCAGAGTTTCTTCAAACCGAATGGAGAGGAGAAGAGAGCAGGAATATAGAGACATATGCCCCCTACGTATCTCCGTTCGACATGGAGTGACCCCCATTATGTGTAAATCAGGATACGGATACGGCCGGCAACCTTTGATGTTGCCGGCCGTATATTCATACCACGGCTTGTAAGACACCGTACGGGGACAATGCACCCGACCGCCAGCAGCCGCCCCTACTTCTGGAAGAGCATCGGCGCGAACTCCGACAGATAAATACGCCAGTTGCGCCAGATGTGGCCGCCGTCGCTCTCGCGGAAGGTGTATGGGAACGAGATCGAATCGAGGTACTTCATGTAGTCCTTGTTCGCCTGATAGAGGAAGTCGGTATTGCCGCATGCGATCCAGTAGAGCTTCAGTCCGTTGTCGCGCTGACGCACGAGACTCTCGGCAACCTTCGCATCCTTGACGTCGTTCACCGCCGCCGAGAAGAGCCCTACATAGTCGAACGTGTCGGGATACATGCGCGAGATGTTGAACGAGTGGCCGCCGCCCATAGACAGGCCGGCCACGGCGCGCGCCTCCTTCTTGCGGATGACACGGTAATTGTCCTCGACATACGCAATCACGTCGCCGAACGACTCCTCGAACGACGTCTGCGAGGGATCGAACTTCATCCCGGGCTGCTTCATGCCATCGGCCGCCTCACCCGGCGCCGCCTGCTGCCACGGGTTGCCGTTGGTCATGACTACGATCATCGGGCGGCACTTGCCCTGCGCGATAAGGTTGTCCAGAATCTGCGACGTGCGGCCCAGCGTCATCCACGCCTCCTCGTCGCCGCCGGCGCCGTGCAGCAGGTAGAGCACGGGGTACTTCTCCTTGCCCTGCTCGTAACCTGCGGGCGTATATATCGTCATGCGGCGGCTCTTGCCCAGCGCAGGGCTCTCGTACCAGCAGCGCTTCACACTGCCGTGAGGCACGTCGTTCACGCGGTAGAGGTCGCCGCGGTCGCCGCCGATGATAAAGATATTCGCTACCGACGCCACGTCGCGGTTGATGTACACGTTGGCCGGATCGCATATCTTAACGCCGTCGACGAAAAAGTTGTAGCTGTAAAGCTCCGACATCAACGGCGGTGTCGTGAACTCCCACACGCCGTCCTCGCCGCGCACCATCTTGCCCGGGGCGAGAGGGGTGCCGTCGGCAGCGGTATAGTCGCAAACGACCACGGCCGACTTCGCTTCGGGCGCCTTGAGACGGAAGGTAACGCTGTTGTCGCCGTTTATCTGCGGCGATACGATCTTCGAGGCGCTCCACAGAGCCTGCTGCGCCGAGGCGCCGGCTACGCACAGCACGGCCGCCAAAAGTAATGGTAATCTTTTCATAGACTGCATTATTTTTAATTTGCACACTGTTTACGCGAAACCGCACCGGCATACCGGCAGCAGACCGTCGTTACAACATCTTAAAGATAAGGCATATTTTCCAAATATGCAAGCCTGTGCCGCCGCAGCTGCCACACCCCATGAGAAAAGCCCCGTCCGTACGGTTGCAAAATTGCAATATAGGTTATACCTTTGCGCAGAAATTTAAACCCTTCCGTACGGGTGCCACTAATCGCACAGGTTACATCAAAAACAAAATATCATGAAACACGCTTATGTCTTCCCGGGTCAGGGAGCCCAGTTTTCGGGTATGGGCAAGGACCTCTACGACAACAATTCATCGGCCAAGGAGCTCTTCGAGAAGGCCAACGAGATTCTCGGATTCCGCATCACCGACATCATGTTCAGCGGCACGGCCGACGAACTCAAGCAGACGAAGGTGACGCAGCCCGCCGTATTCCTCCACTCGGTTGTTCTGGCCAAGGTGCTGGGCGTAAATCCCGACGCCGTTGCCGGCCACTCGCTGGGCGAGTTCTCGGCGCTGACCGTAGCGGGGGCCCTCTCTTTCGAGGACGGCCTGCGTCTGGTATCGAAACGCGCCATGGCCATGCAGAAGTGCTGCGAGAGCCAGCCGGGCGCCATGGCCGCAATCCTCGGCCTCGACGACGCCGTCGTGGAGAAGGCCTGCGACGAGATCGAAGGCGTAGTCGTAGCCGCCAACTACAACTGTCCGGGCCAGCTCGTCATATCGGGCGCCGAAGCCCCCGTCGACGAGGCGTGCGCACGTCTCAAGGAGGCCGGAGCACGCCGCGCCCTGCGCCTGCCCGTAGGCGGGGCGTTCCACTCACCTCTGATGGAGGCCGCCCGCGCCGAGCTGGAGCAGGCCATCGCGGAGGTCAAGTTCAACACCCCCACGTGCCCCGTATACCAGAATGTGGACGCACAGCCCCAGACCGATCCCGAGAAGATCAAGGCCAACCTCATCGCCCAGCTGACGGCTCCCGTACGCTGGACCCAGATCGTGAAGAACATGCTGGCCGACGGCGTGACGGAGTTCACAGAGCTCGGCCCGGGCAACGTGCTTCAGGGCCTTATCAAGAAGGTAAACCCCGATGCCGCCGTGGAGTCGAAAGCCGCAATGTAAACATTCCGCATAAAGGGCAAAAAGAAGAGCCGTTTCGATATGAAACGGCTTTTTTGTGCTCTATTTGTTAAAATAATTAAGAAAGAGTTGATATTTCGGGCAAAAGTATCTATATTTGCATGAAATAACCGCTCATTATTCCTGAAATGGCATCTTTAACCGAATTCTTTAACATTACCGCGAACGAGAACCTTAAGGGTATCACTCACAAAAACAACATTATAAAGCGAAACATAATCGCTTACATGGCCGTGAACGGCGAGTGCACGCTTTCGGAACTCACCAAGGAACTGCACATAAGCGTCCCGACCATTACCAAACTCGTGCAGGAGCTGATCGAGGAGAATATCGTAAACGATCTGGGCAAGGTCGAGACCCCGGGCGGGCGCCGTCCCAATGTCTTCGGTCTGGCCAACTCGGCCATATATTTCGCCGGCGTGAACGTCGCGCGCGACAATATGACCTTCGTCATCACCGACCTGCAGAACAACCTTATCAAGGAGGTTACGGACAACTCGTTCGAACTGCAGAACCGCCCGCAGTGCCTCGAGAAGATATGCTCTAATATCGAGCACTTCATCGACACGTGCGGCATCGAACGCTCGAAGATCCTCGGCCTCGGCGTCTCTATCGTGGGCCGCGTGAACCCCGAAACGGGCCGCAGCTACATGTACTTCACCTCGAACGAGGAGTCGCTGCGCGACATCATACAGAAGCGGATCAACATGCGCGTACTGCTCGAGAACGACACCCGCGCCCGCTGCTACGCCGAGTACAACTGCAGCCGCTCGAAGGAGGAGAGCGACGTGATATACCTCCATCTGGGACGCGGCGTGGCCATCGGCATCGTCATCGACGGCAAGCTCTACTACGGCAAGAACGGCTTTGCGGGAGAGTTCGGACACATACCCTTCTTCGACAACGAGAAGATCTGCGCCTGCGGCAAGAAGGGATGCCTCGAGACCGAGGTGTCGGGCATCGCCATCGAGGAGAAGATCATACAGCTCATCAAGAGCGGCGTGAACACCATCCTGCGCGAGAAATACGACCGCGGCGAGCAGATACACATAAACGACATCATCGCGGCGGCCAAGAACGACGACAACCTCTCCATTGAGCTTATCGAGGAGGTGGGCGAGAAGCTGGGCAAAGCCGTGGCGTTCCTCATCAACACCTTCAACCCCGAGACGGTGATCGTGGGCGGCAACCTCGCGGCGGCGGGCGACTTCATCATGCTGCCGCTCAAGTCGTCGACGAACAAATATTCGCTCAACCTCGTCTACCGCGACACGAAGTTCCGGCAGTCGAAGATGTCGGAGAACGCCAACGCATGGGGCGTGGCGATGCTCATACACAACAAGATCATCGGTCTGTAACCTCGCGGCGGGATGAACATCGAGGGGAGGATATGCCGTCTGCGGGCACTCGAGCCCGACGACCTCGACGAGATGTACCGTTGGGAGAACGACACGCTGCTGTGGCGGGTAAGCGGGACTACGGCCCCGTTTTCCCGCCATATGCTTATGCGCCTTATCGACGAACAGCGCTTCGACATATACGCCACACGGCAGCAGCGGCTCGTCGTCGAGGCCGCGGACGGCGCGGACGGTACCCTGCCGCGGATGGCCGGCGCGGTGGACCTTTTCGAGTTCGACCCGCAGAACCTGCGCGCCGGCGTGGGCATAGTCATAGCGCCCGAGATGCGGCGCCGCGGATACGGGAGGGATGCCCTCACTGCGCTTGCCGGTTACTGCCGCGCGACGCTGCACATGCACCAGCTGTGGTGCGGCGTCACGGCAGACAATGAGGCCAGCCTGCGGCTCTTCGCCGCGGCGGGATATGAGGAGTGCGGCCGCCGCCGCGACTGGGTCCTCACGCCCGACGGCTGGCGCGACGAGATACTCTTCCAGAAACTCTTATAGGTGCATGGCGGCACGGCGGCACGGCGGCACGGCGACAGCCACGTGAAATATCCCAAAACCGACGGCGGCAGGTGTTCCTGCCGCCGATCGTTTTGCCACACCTGCCGTTACATCTTGCGGAATCGTATCTTCACCAGATACGAATGGTCGGCCGCCTCGGCATCCTTCGCCGACAAAGCCTTATGTACGTAACTGAACAAAGGCCCGTGCGGTCCGTCGTCCGCGCCACCCGTCCCGGGCATCACGGCGTAGAACCACCCGCCGTCCGAGGCGAGTATCTGCATCTGCATGTCGCTCGGGGCATTTTCCCACATGATACCGACCGAACCCTCTCTGTCGTACACGACCGACACCTCGCGCGCCTCGGGCCCAGCGACGCGGAAAAAGAGGTGCGAGGCCGTCTCGTGCAGCTCCATCGGCATCTTGTAATACGGAGACATGATGTAGGACATGAGGTCCTCGCCCGCCGCGTCGAAATAATAGCGGAGCGGGATGTTCTCTTCACCGAAATCAACACGGTACGCGGGGACGATGCCGTCGGCCGTGAGGCGGTAGAACACATGGTTGCCGTCCTGCGGACGCAATACATATTCGCCGCATGAAGACTGCGAGATATTGTTCAGCGACAGCGTGCAGTCGGTGCGTGGGATGTACCGCTCCGCCACTTCGCCATCGGCCGAGATACGGTAGAGCATGAACTCGTCGCCCGCCAGCTCCTTCGTCACATTACTGCCCTGCGGAAGTTCGGGCAGGGTCTTCGGGAAGGCCGAGAAGAGATAGATGCCGCCCTTGCCGTCGGGGGCCAGAGCATCGCACGGCAAATCTATCGGGACATCCTCGCGGCGCACGTGCGAAAAATCCGACCCATCGAAACGGATGATTTCGGAACCTGCAAGAACCGCCAATACATTATCCGACAACGCAATGTCACTAATAAAGCGGCATCCCTCGCTGTTGCACACCTCCTGCGTTATCTCCGTCAAGCAGCTGCCATCCGCCGACAG
>CASFQF010000019.1 GCA_949296635.1 uncultured Alistipes sp.
CCTCGCGGCCCTCGCCCGCGCCCTCTGCGCCGCTCCCGCGATGCAGCCCTGCGACGGCCTGCTCTGCGTCGTGCGCGACGCGGGGCTCTACGCCATGCGCATGTTCAACCCCGACGGCTCGGAGGCCGAGATGTGCGGAAACGGCATACGCTGCGTGGCGCGTCTCGTGCGCGAACGCTACATCGGAGATGACCTCTTCGCCCTCCGTTCGGGCGGCCGCACATACCCCATAACCCGCTGCGACGACATATTCCCCCAGATGCCGACTTTCGGCGTCGACATGGCCATCGCCGCCCGCAGCGACGACTTCGGTTTCATGCCCGCGGGGTGCCGCCGCTTCGTGGCGCAGGCAATACCCCAGCTCGATGCCGAGCTGCGGTTCACGGCTCTCTCGCCCGGGAACCCCCACATCGTCGCCCAAACCGGTACGATCGACATGCACCGCCTCGAGGCCCTCGGCGAGGCCGTCAAACACCTCAAGCGAGAATTCCCCCGCGGCATAAACGTCAGCCTCTACACCCCCTGCGCCGAACAGGCCATCTTCGCCGCCACATACGAACGCGGCGCCGGCATAACGTTCTCGTGCGGCACGGCCATGACCTCGTGCAGCACCGCAGCCGTACTGACGGGCCTCTGCGAGGCGGGCCGCGACATCGAGGTATACAACCGCGGCGGCATGGTACGCTGCCTCTGCCGCGTCGACGGCGACGCCGTAACCACACGCCTCACCGGAAACGCCACATACGAATGGCGCGGCCGCGCCTCTTGGGACGGCACCGCCGTAACCGACATCGCCTGTACCGCCCGAATGGAGGACGAAACAGCCCTGTATGACCGTTTCGCCGCACTTGCGGCGGCAAAATACCCCAGCGCCTCGTGCCGATGATACCACGCATACCACGCCTTGCGGCCCTCGCCGCGCTGTGCCTCCTCTGCACGGCGTGCAGCGTCACGCGCCGCCTCTCCGACGGGGAGTACCTCCTGCAGAAGGTCTCCATCGACACCGACAGCGACGCCCCCAAGGATGAGCGCATCACCGCACCCACGCTCGAACAGTACGTGCGGCAGACACCCAACAAACGCTTCCTCGGCACGAACTTCTACGTCTGGGCGTACAATCTGGCCGACCCCGACAAGGACAACTGGTGGAACAACTTCAAGCGCAAGGTGGGCGAGGAGCCCGTGCTGCTCGACATGTCGCTCTCGGAGAAGAGCGTGCAGAACCTCAAGACATACATGAACTCGCGCGGGTACTACGCCTCGACCGCATCCTTCGAGGTCGACACCACGCGCCGCCGCCACCGCGCGTACGTCACATACCGCACACGTCAGGGACAGCCCTACCGCATCGACACCCTGTCGTACGACTTCCGCGACCGCTCGCTCAAATCCATCATCGAGGCCGACAGCGGCACCACGCTCCTGCGCAGAGGCGACATATTCGACATCACTCTTCTGGACAAGGAGCGCGAACGCATCGCCGCATACCTCAACAACCGCGGATATTACAACTTCTCGGTTAACAACATCGAGTATCTGGTCGACACGCTCGGCGGCGACCGCCGCGTCGGCGTCAAGATGATCATCAAGCGCAACCTCACGGGATACGACGACCGCGGCCGCGCCGTCATGGACAACAACGCCCTCTACCGCATCACGCAGATAAACGTCCTGCCCGACTACAACCCCACAGTCGACCGCGTGCAGAGCAACGCCCGCATGCTCGACACCACATACTACAAGGGCCTCAACATAATATCCGAAGGCCGCCCCAACGTCCACCCCGACGTGCTGTATACCGCCATACCGCTCACGCCGAACACCACGTACAACGCCTCGCTCGTGGACCGCACCTACAACGAGATCATGTCGCTCGGATACTTCAAGAGCGCCCGCATAGCCTTCGAGGAGCTGCCGCAGGTGCAGGACGACACCATCACCCTTAACTACATAGGCGAGGGCCACGTCAATGCCGCCCCCGACACCTTCGAGAAGATACGCGAGGGATACCTGCGGTGCTACGTCCTCTGCACCCCCACACTGCGGCAGGGATTCAACATAGAGCTCGAGGGCAGCACCACGTCGAGCTTCTACGGCCTGAGCGCAACAGTCGGATACCAGAACCGAAACCTCTTCCGCGGCGTCGAGGCCCTCAATACCGCCGTCACCGTGGGATACGAGTACATGAAGGCCCCGAACGCCGTGAAACGCCAAGCCAACGAGCTGGGCCTCAGCGTCGGACTCTCGTTCCCGCGCTTCCTGCTGCCGTTCAACCTCTCCACGCGCAAGGTCAACATGCCCCGAACCAAGGTCGAACTATCGTTCAACTACCAAGACCGCCCGTACTACCGCCGCGACCTCTCCCGCGCAACGTGGACATACTCGTGGCGCAGCATTAACGGCCGCTACAACTACCAGCTCAGACCCATAGACCTCAACTGGATAAACGTCGGATACCTCGACGAGGAGTTCTTCAACTCGCTCAAGAACGAATACCTCCGCCAGAGCTACCAGACGCAGGCCATAGTCGGCCTCTCGGCATCGTACGTATACAACAACCAGAACAAGAACATAAACGGCAACGCCACCCTCATGCGCATAAACTTCGAGTCGGCGGGCAACCTGCTCAACCTCTTCGAGCTGGCGCTCTCCCGCAAGACCGCAGGCGGCTATTACAACATCTTCGGCGTGCGCTACTCGCAGTATGTCCGCAGCGACATAAGCATCAGCCGCAAGATCGTCCTCGGCGAGAAGACCGCCCTCGCGGGACGCCTCTTCGCCGGCTGCGGCGTCCCCTACGGCAACTCGAGCGCCCTGCCTTTCGACCGCCTGTTCTATGTCGGCGGCAGCAACAGCATGCGCGGCTGGGTGCCCCGAACCCTCGGCCCGGGAAACGCCGTGGTCGAGGATACGCCATATCCCGTGCAGATGGGTGACATGCGTCTGGAGGCCAACATCGAGTTCCGGTTCCCGATATGGGGCATGTTCCACGGCGCCACGTTCCTCGACGTGGGCAACGTATGGTACCTCGGTATGGACAAGACACAGGTGCCCGCCGAGGGCATCTTCCAGATAAACCGCTTCTACAAGCAGTTCGGTTTCAACACCGGATTCGGCCTGCGCCTCGACATCAAGTTCGTCATCCTGCGCCTCGACTGGGGTATACAGCTCCACAACCCCAACAACCCCGCCGGCCAACGGTGGATACACAACTTCCGCTGGAAGAACACCGCCCTCAACTTCGGCGTAGGATACCCCTTCTGATGCTGGTGCAGCCACGGCCCGCAACGCACGGAAACGGCCGCAGCAGCCACCGACATGCGCCCGACCCACATCCGCCGGAGAGGGACCGCATCCGTTCCACAAAAGAGCCGCCCCCGACCAAGCGCCGGCCAACGCCCCCTCCGCATAAAGCCCCGCCTGACCAGATCGTCAGGCAGCTTGCGCAGGTGCGGGAAAATATCCCCCACCAATGCGCACACGCCGCAAACGCAGAGAACAGCCCCCACCGCACACAAAAACAACGGAATATCTCACGATATTCCGTTGTCGCTTCAGGTTGGTCAGGTTTATAAAATAAGTGAGTAAAACACTTCGTAGTACAAAGATAACCTTTTTTTGTTTCCGTGCAAACTTTCGCACCCTTTTTATCCCGCCGCCCCGGGCGGCGCGGGCATCATATGGCCATGCTCTCGAGGGCGCCGTTCTCCTCCGAAGCCCCCTCCACGGCGATCGGGGCTCCGCCCGAACAGTGGCGCATGCGGTAGATCGCGGGCGTCGAGCCGTACTCCTTCTTGAAGAGCTTGATGAAGTGCGACGTGTTGGGGAAGGTGCACTCCACACCTATCTCCGATATGGATTTCGAGGTCGATATGAGCAGCAGCCGCGCCTGCATCAGCCGCTGGCGTATGAACCAGCGGTGCGGCGGCACGAAATAGTGGCGCTTGAACTCCTTTTTGAACGAGGTGAGCGAGCGGTTGCACATCGCCGCCAGATCCTCGATCGAGACGTCGTGGAAGATGTTCGAGTGGATGATCTGCTCGAAGTTGTCGTGCGACGAATCGACATTGCTCAGCACCTTGCTCTTCAGGCAGTCGTCCTCGTGCGAGACGACGAGGTAGATAAGCTCCGTCATCTTGATGCTCTCGGCCGTCTCGTCGTGCATGAAGTTGTCCTCCTGAAGGTAGCTCGCAGTATGGCAGAAGAAACTGCGCAGCGTCGGCGACGCAGGTACAGACACATGGTTCAGCCGCCGGCACCGCTCGCAATGGTGCGTATTGGTGATGTTCATAGCGTAACTCATGTTCAACTGAAGCAGTATGCGCTGCAGCAGCTCCGGCGAATAGTACACCACGATCTGCTCGAAAGGCCGGCCATCCTCGGGCAGGTTCTCGACATAGTGGTTGCCCACGCCCATGTAAAACACATCGCCCCGCGAAACCGTATAGTGCGTATCGCCGTAATAGATCTCCTTCGACCCGCGTACCACGTAACCCAGAGCGTAACGCGACAGGCTCAACAATTGTATGCCCCCGTAATTGCCTTCAACATATTTCACGATTGTAGGCTGCCCGGCATTCTCGTTTTTATTCATTTCGGTGTATGTTAAAATAAAGTTAATGTCCCTATCCTGCAATGCATTGCATATTCAAATATAATAATATTATAACAATATACACAATGAAATACATACTTTTACAATAAAAAACTGAAATAAATATTATAAAATCCTGTCAAAACATGCGTATATGTCTCTTTTTCATACGATACGGATTAAATGCTTTCGATCGGGGATCATCTTTTTCGGGTTTCGGCGCCCGTGCGGGCAACGTGCCGCAAGCGTAACGGACAGCCTTTCAGGTGCGGCCGGGGCGGTGTCGGGCCGGCGGCCCCGTGCGCGGTTCCCGCGGAGCATACGATGCGCCCGCCGCCTTGGGGAGGGTGCGCTGCCGTGCTATACGTAATGTTACCCATGCAACGTGCCGGATAGCTTCAACGATCGTGCCCGAATTGAATTCAGGGAGGCCGAAACGGAGAAAAAACGGCGCCCGCATGTGTTAAAAGACCGGACGGGACATATCCGCGCCCGAAAAAGAAACGGGCCGGCACGGCAGGGAAGGCCGGCCACATATTCGGCCCCGTAATAGCCGGAGAGAAACGGCCCGGCGAAGAGGGGAGAGGGGGAGAAGAGGCGGGGGAGGGGGATAAAGCGCATGATAAGCGGCGCGGCGGGCATATTATAATACGCGGCCGCACAACAAGGGAAAAACGGCCCGCGGGCCTATTATATGCGGATGCCGGAGAGAGAAAATACATGGGATATATAAAGGCACACCGTATATGCCCCTGCGCGCGCATGGGGGCAAAACAAGGGACGACGCGCAAAGGCCAAGAAAAGGGTAAGGTCGGTGATATGCCGTAAGGCAAAAGGGCAATAATCGAACGATGGAGATATGCCGCCGTACCGTATACCGCCATTATAATGGTGCCGAACGGGAATACAGGACCGCAAACACACCGCCCCGCGCGGCAGTTAATTCCCGCCATGCACACAAAACCCCCGCGCCGCAAAACCTCTCCCGCACGGCGGCACGAAAAAGCCGCGCCCCGTTACGGGACGCGGCTGCGGCAAATATCCGACGGCGGAAAGTTAAACCTTATTGCCTTCCAAATAAGGTTAACCCACGTCGGATATTTCCTTATCATTGCGGAGGACCCTGCACGGCCCCCCTCCGCCACGCGGCGATCAATCCTCGTCGGTGTCGGCGTAGGCCTTGAGCAGCTTGTCCTGCACGTCGGCGGGAACCTGCTCGTACGAGGCGAACTGCATCGTATATGTCGCCGCGCCCGAGGTGATCGACGACAGCGAAGTCGAATAGCGGTAGAGCTCGGCCAGAGGCACACGGGCGTTGAGACGGTCGAAGCCCTTGTCCGACTCCATGCCCATGATCATGGCGCGGCGGTTCTGCAGGTCGCTCATCACGGCACCCATATACTCGCTCGGCGTCAGAACCTCGACGGCATATATCGGCTCCATGATCTTGGGTCCGGCGTTGCGGAAGGCCTCCTTGAAGGCGTTGCGCGCCGCCAGCTTGAACGAGATCTCGTTCGAGTCCACGGGGTGCATCTTGCCGTCGTAGATAACGACGCGGATGTCGCGGGCGTACGATCCCGTAAGCGGGCCCTCGTCCATCTTCTCCATCACGCCCTTGAGGATCGCCGGCATGAAGCGCGCGTCGATTGCGCCGCCCACGATCGAGTTGTAGAACTGAAGTTTGCCGCCCCACTCGAGGTCGTACTCCTCCTTGCCCTTGATATTGACCGTTATATCCTTGCCTGCGACCTTGTAGCGCGTCGGCTCGGGAATGCCCTCGTAGTAGGGCTCGATGACCATGTGCACCTCGCCGAACTGCCCCGCGCCGCCCGACTGCTTCTTGTGGCGGTAGTCGGCCTGCGCAACCTTCGTGATGGTCTCGCGATAAGGTATCTTCGGCGCGAAGTATTCGAGTTCCATCTTGTTCTCCGAGGCGAGGCGGCTCTTGAGTATATTGAGATGGTGCTCGCCCTGACCCTGTATTATGGTCTGTTTCAACTCCTTCGAGTACTCTACCAGAATTGTCGGGTCCTCGTACTTGGCGTCGTTGAGCAGTTTGCCCAACTTCTCCTCGTCGCTCTGCTCCTTGGCCTTGACGGCGGCGCGGTAGCGCGGCTCGGGGAAGACGATGGGCTCCACCGTCACCATCGACGCGGCCGCGGCCAGAGTGTCGTTCGTGCGCGTGCCCTTGAGTTTCACCGTGCAGCCTATGTCGCCCGCCGCGAGCTCCGTAACCTTGATGCGGTTCTTGCCCGCAACGGCGAAGAGCTGCGACAGCTTCTCCTTGTTGCCGGTGCGGCTGTTGACCAGCTCCATGCCTTCGGTTATCTTGCCGCGGATGACACGGAAGTAGGTGATCTCGCCGATATGCTGCTCTATCTGGCTCTTGAAGACGAAAGCCACCGTCGGCTGCGTCTCGTCCGCCGCCAGTTCCTCGCCATCGGTCGTGAGGAACTTGGGCGCCGACTGCGGGCCCGGCGCGACGTTGATGATGAACTCCATGAGCCGCTTGGTGCCGATGTCGCGCTTGCCGCTGCAGCAGAAGATGGGCATCAGATCGCGCTTGGCCACGCCAAGCTTGAGACCGGCACGTATGTCGTCCTGCGTCAGCATGCCCTTCTCGAAGTAGAGTTCCATGAGGGCGTCGTCGTAGACGGCCGCCGCCTCCGTAAGTTCCTGATTCAGCTCGCGGGCGCGCTCCAGTTCCTCGGCCGGTATTTCGAGCTCCTCGCGCGTGCCGTTCTCGTCGGTGAAGTGGTACATCTTCATCATCAGCACGTCGATGAACGACGAGAAGCCCGCCCCTTGGCTTACGGGGTACTGCACGATGACGGGCTTGACGGGCGAGGCGGCGCGTATGCCCTCCAGCATAGCCTCGTAATTGGCCTTATCGCCGTCGAGCTGGTTGATAACGCCGATTACGGGCTTGTTCAGTATGCGGGCATAGCGCGACTGAATCTCGTCGCCCACCTCCCATCCGTTCTGGGCGTTCATTACCATTACGCCGACGTCGCCTACCTTGAAGGCCGAGAAGAGGCTGCCGCAGAAGTCGTCCGACCCCGGGCAGTCTATGATGTTGAGCTTGCGCCCCATGAATTCCGTGAAGAGGATCGTCGAATAGATCGAGCGCTTGTATTCGTGCTCGATATCCGTATTGTCCGAGAGCGTGTTGTTCGTCTCGATACTACCCCTGCGGTCGATGACCTTACCCTCATAGGCCATCGCTTCGGCAAGGGTAGTTTTTCCCGTGCCGGGCGCACCGATGAGAACGATGTTCTTGATCTCTTTAGCTGAATAATTTTTCATATCAGATAGAAGTTTTAGGTTTACGGTTCACATTCGAATTATAAAGTTATGAATATTTTTTTACACGACAATGACAGAAACCGAAAAATAGGCCCCAAAAACGCCGCGAGCGAAAAATATGAGTTACGGCAACGGACGCCGCATGCGCCGCGCCGTTGCCCGAAACCCAAAAAAACAATACTTTTGTATCGGTTTATTGTATATATTGTAAAATCAAAGAATAGCATAACTCATAATAAAGCTATAAAATCTTCTCTTATTCTAATAAATAGTATTTCACAAAATATTGGACATATAAAAATAATCACTACTTTTGTGACAAGTAATACTTGTAATTAGCATTACTTTTTTTACATTATAGCTCAATTGCTGTCTGAACCACCACCTCGACTAAAATACGAGCTATTACAATTTACATTGGGATTCGTGCCTATTGGCGCGGGCTTTCCCGTGGTAAATTGTGGCCTGTGGTGGGCCAAGACAGCGCATGGCGAAAGTCTGCGCTTTTGTTTTGTTTATATGCCGCAGATTTTTGTTATAAAAACGGCAATATTGCACAAAACAATAACACTTCTAAAAGATGCGTTGTCTTAAATTATTTTCGCTCATGTTGTTGATATTGACAACATCAATTTCATTATCTTCATGCTCCAAAAACGAAGATGAATTAATCGACATTAAATCCCAAATAATAGGCACTTGGGATGCAACAGCAATAAAAAGTGATAATACTTGGATAGATATCACAGATTATCCAAACTTAGCTATTTCAATCTCTTTCTACGAAGACGGTTCTTACTATGGTCGTGGTGCATTAGGCAATGGAGGAGGTACATATACTGTCTCTGACAGAAAAATATACACCTATATCGATGGAGAACTATACTGCACTTACAACATTAGATATCTTTCCGGATCTTTTGCAGAATTAGTAATGTATATGGGTAAATCAAGTATGGAAATACGTGCCCAAAAGAGATAAGAACATTTTTAACTTAAAAACAATCAACCATGAAAAAGATTTTACTTATCATACTATTATTCTTTAGTTTAACATATTCTTACGCCCAAGTGAAAGCTTTTGATAGCGGATATAAAGGATTTACTGACATTGGTTACACGATTGGTATTGGAGATTATGAATTTGGTCGCTTTGAAATTAATACTACACATGGTTATCAAGTAAATCCATTTTTCTTTGTAGGAGGTGGTGTTGGTTTCCATTTTATGAGTGAATATAAAACAAAAAGCGCTGAAATTGCACTTGATAAAAGAGATTCAAAAGTTTCAATTCCATTATTCGCCGATTTTCGCGGTACTTTTTCTAAAAAGAAAATATCTCCCTTTGTCGATTTAAGACTTGGATATTTCGTAACAAACAACGACAAATTTTATAGCAATGCTTCTATAGGTTGTCGTGTTGCTGTAAAAGGAAAACAAAATATATCAATATCAATTGGATACACTTATCAAAAATTAGAGTTTATGACATTCGACAGGTTTATCGGATCATCCAATATGGATTATACACGAACTCCTAGAATACTTGATTGCGGTGGTATTTCAATCAAATTAGGATATGATTTTTGATAAAACGAATATATGAAAATGGCGGGATTTACATTCCCGCTTTTTTTATAGATTTATACGATTGACTAACTTTGTATAATTACCTACTTTTGTATCGGCGGCGGCGCGGACGCCGCAAAATTGGAAACCAGCCTATCCCGACCATGAAACCAAACTGCACGAAAATCTTGTCGGCAACCCTCGCCGCCGCGGCAATACTCCTCGGCCTTGCGGCAGCGGCAGCGGCACAGCCCGCAGCCCCCGAAAAACCCGTCAGGATAATCTTCCTGTGCGACCTGCACGTATCGCCCGAAACCGAGGCGGCGGAGCGCCTGCGCGAGGCCGTCGCACAGATAAACCGCACGGCGGCCGACGCCGTCATCGTCGCCGGAGACCTTACTAACGAGGGCAGCGACGACGAATTGCGATACGTAAAGTCGATACTCGACCTCATAGCACTGCCGACGTACGTCATACCCGGAAACCACGAGGACAACTGGTCGCAGAGCGCCTGCCGCACCTTCGACGCCCTGTGGGGCCGCGACCGCTTCGCCTTCGAGGTGCGGGGAACGCTCTTCGCCGGCATAAACTGCGGACCCTACATGAAGATGGGCGACGGCCACGTCAAGCACGAGGACCTCGCGTGGCTCGACTCACTGCTCATGCACAACCCCGGCAAGCGGGTCGTCTCGGTGAACCACTACCCGCTGACGGACGACATAGACGACTGGGAGGATTACGCCGACGTTCTCGTCAGGTACCGCACGGCCGCGCATCTGTGCGGGCACTACCACACCTACAAAAGGTACCGCTCCGCCGGCATCGACGGCCTCGTCAACCGATCGCTCCACATGCCGGGCCCGTACGGCGACTACGGCTACACACTCATAGAGATCTCGCGCGACACGCTCCGCCAGTGGAACGTACCCCTCGGGGAGGAGCCCGCCCTCGTCGAGGCCTTCGCCATAGACGACGCGCCCAAGCCTGCGGTCGCGCGTGAGGATACGACATGGGAGCAACCCGAGGGGTACGAAATAAAACTGCTGCACCGCGATGAGGCCTCGATATTCACACGCCTCGGCATAGACCGCCGCCGCATCTATTTCGGCAACTCGCTCGGCCGCGCCAAGGCCCTGCGCAAGCGCGACGGCCGAGAGCTGTGGAGCGTGCAGACCGGCGGGCCGCTCTTCTCGCGCCCCGCACCCGCAGGCAGGGAGGTCATAGTGCCCGCATCGGACGGGCGCCTGCTGTGGATCTCGGCCCGCGGCGGCCGCATCCGCGCCCAGCACGAGGGGCGCGGACCCTATGTCGCCGACGGCGTGGTCCGCAGCGGCATACTATACCAAGGCGGATTCAAGTCGTTCGAGGCCGTCGACACCCGCACGCGGCAACCCCTGTGGGTATACGAAGGGATCGGGAACTACTGTCAGGCCGCGCCTTCCGTCACCGCGCGCGACATCGTATTCGGGGCGTGGGACACCTTCCTCCACTCGATAGACCCCGCAACGGGAACGGAGCTGTGGCGCTGGAACAACGGCAACGGCGTGCGCCTCTACAGCCCGGGCAACTGCTCGCCCGCCGTCATCGGCGGCAAGGTATTCATCGTGGCGCCCGACCGCTACATGACCGCCATAGACCGCGAAACCGGCAATACGATATGGCGCGTGAAGGACCGCACCGTACGCGAGAGCCTCGGCCTGTCGGCCGACAGCACTACCGTATACGCCCGCACCATGGACGGCGAACTGATCGCCGTGGACGCCGCGGCCGACGACTATACCCTGCGCTGGGTCACCGACCTCACGTTCGGATACGAGCATACGCCCTGCGTGGTCGTCGAGAGCCGCGGAACGGTATATGCCGCCTCGCGCCGCGGCATGGTCGCCGCCGTCGATGCCGCCACGGGGCGCCTGCTGTGGGTGCGGCGCATAGGCCGCTCGGCCGTAAACGGCTTCGAGTGCGACAGCGACGGCACCGTTTACCTCTCGCTCATCGAGGGCACCGTATGGCGCATATCCCGCACTGCGCCATACAACCGGTAACCCGCGCCCCTGCGCCCCCGCACACCAAGACAAAGCCGCCGATCCCCAATGGAGACCGGCGGCCGCGTTACACCCCATGCGGCAATCACACCGCACCGCCGCCGTTGTCGCCCGCCGCGGCGTCCTCGTCGGCCGCGGCTTCGCCCTCGCCCAAAAACTCCTCTATCTGCCGTACGGCCTCGTTCAGGCGGCGCAGCCTGCCATGCTCCCACCGCATGATCCTCCACGAGACGAATACCCCTGCGGCGAATATCGCCAGCGACGCCGCAAGGCACCTGACGAACACGGCCGCATCCCCCGCGCCGCCCTTGCCGAAGATGTTCTCCACAAGCATATACATCAGCAGACAAAACATATAAGCATATACTGCAACGGTCATGATACGCTCCACGCGCATGTACCGCACCACCGTCTCCGCGTGCTGCACCACACCCCTGTCGACCCTGCCGGCACGGTAATATACCGCTATCTGGTATACGGAGAACACCGCCGCCGCGGCAAGACCCGCCAGCAGGAGCCAGAAGAAGGCGCCGAAACCGTAACCTTCCGCCACATACCACAACACGAAGGGTATCACCACCACGCCGCCGACAAGATTCACCCAGCCGTAGCGCCGCAGCACCGCCGCGTCGCTGCGCATGGACCGCCGCAGCATCTCGGGCGGCACCACGGCCTCGCGCTCCACGCGCCGCGTCATCTCCGACCACTCGCGCCGCATCCGGTCAATATCCAATTCAGCCATATCGTTTTCGATCTTTCTTTTTCCACACTCTCCATCATGCCCGCACGGCCTCACTCCTCGCTCATGCGTTTGAGCCGCTCCTTGATGCGCAGGATCTTCACCGCCACGTTGGCCTTCGATATGCCCATGATCTCGGCGATCTCGGCATAGGGACGCTCATCGAGCCACAGCAGTATGAGCGCACGGTCCAGACGGTTAAGACGCCCTATAAGCCTGTACAGCTCGCGCAGCATGGGGCCACGCTCCTCACCCTCCGCCACCGACATGTCGAAAGGCAGGGGCACATTGCGCGGCCGCGAGCTCTTGCGCCGCACGAACGACACGCACGTATATAGCGCCACGCGGTAGACCCACGTCGAAAGCGCGCACTCGCCGCGGAAGGAACCCCACCCCCGCCACATGCTTATAAGCACCTCCTGACAGTAGTCCGCCATCTCGTCGCGGTCGTCGGCGTACATGCTGCACACCTTGTATATCACCGCCCTGTACTGTTCGACCACCCGTGCGAACTCCTCCTCGCTACGCTCCATAGACTGCTCCGGCACCCTTGCCGGCTGCCGTGTTGAAATTAAAACCGCCGCATGCGGCCCGCATTACGGCCGCCGCATATATATGGTCGCACAAAACGGGGCGGAATTACACCGCCCCAACAAAAATATCCTACTTGCCCATATAATCGAGCACCTCTTCCATCTCCTTTTGCGTCAGCGCCATGTCATACAGCTTGCCGTCAAAGGTCATACTCTTCCAGTCTTTTCTTATAAACACCCTGACCGAAGCATCATCCTCACGACAGAAGGTGAAACCTTCATCGCTGCGCAAAACCTTCCCGTCGCTGCGGAAGACCAACTCGCCTTCGGCTTCGAATATTACCAGATAATCCGAACCGTCGATTCTGGCCCCGACGGCGATCTTAAAATCACCATCCTTCCTGCCGTAATAGATGTTATACTCTTCCGGCAGCGTCCCCTCCTCCGGAAGGGAATCGTAATATTTATATTCAGCAGTGGAATCCCCGCCGCCGGCTTCATCATCCCCCTCGTCAAAGAGATCCGACAGTTTAACACCGTCGTAGACGCTGCCGCTATCCTCCTCATCCGGAGCGCTCTCCGCACGCATCTTCCCCACCACGCGCGCGATACAGTCATCCATCGTGGCGCGGTTGCCGGCATACGTATTGTCGCGGCTAAGTACAAAAAGGGCGCGCGCCTGTTCCAGATCGCGATCCATGCCCCCCTTGCCGAACTCGTAATAGAACCCCAGACGGTAGCACGAATACCAAAAGTCATAGCTTCCCTTTTCCGCATTCTCCGCCGCCTTCAAATACCAGCCGGCGGCCTTCTCCTCATCGTACACGGGCGACGAGGTCAGGTCGTAACACTCCGCAAGGGGACGGTACGCCTCCGCATAACCCTGCGCCGCCGCCTGCTCCAGCCACTGCGCCGCCGCGGCAAGGTCATTCTCCTCCATGGCATCCATACCGCGGCGGAAGCACTCCTCAGCCGTATACGACACCGTTGCGGAGCTGTTGCCGGTCCTGTTCCCCGAGGACTTGCCGGCCGTGGCGCCCGACATCGCAGCAGCCATGTCGAACATGCCCTGCACGCCGTCTTCTTCCTTGTCACCGCCCGACTTACTCCCGCTGCGGACACCGTCGGAACCGCTGCCCGCCGAGCCGCCTTCTACCGAAGAGAAAAAGCCGGTTATGCTCTCAATGACCTTATCTTCGGCGCTCTTGCCGGACTCTCCGCCACTACCCGACGCAAAGTCCCCGAGACGCGACGTCCCGCTGTCTGCCGCCATATCGGCACCTGTGCCCGATGCGGCAGCGGCTGCACCGCCCGCCGTCGTCCCGTCCAAAGAGACCCTGCCCGCAATGACATCCGCCACGGCAACGGCATTCTCCATACGATAGGCCACATCCGACTTGAAGGCTTTTTGCACACACGCCTCATAAGGTTTGCGCACCCGCTCCCTGTAACGCTCCGTATTCTCCGCCACGCGGCGCAGGTAGGGGCCCAGATATTTATTGAAGCCGCCATCCAACAGCTTCGACATATTCGTCTCGTTCTGAAGCGGGACGACAGGTTCGCCCGTTATGTCATATACCATCCCCTTGCCGCCGTACGAAAACATCACGAGGACGGTCATATCCTTCTCCCCACCGCCATAGAAATCGGCCATTCCCGCCTTTTCGATCCACTTGTCGCAATCGTAAAACTCCGACAACGGTTTTACCTCGATGCTCCAGCCGCCGTCGCCCTCAACCAACATCTCGCCCGCGGCATTCATCACGCCCCACACATACCCGCTGCCGGTATCGTTGATGCAGTACTCGACAACCTCCGGACAATATATCGAGGCCCTCAGACTGTTCACATCCTTTTTCATGAAAGGGCGGAAGCTCAGGTCCGCAAGGTAACAAACCGCGTAACGGTCCCCGACCACGTTCATACTGAAGAGCACGGGCTCCACGTCCGACCCAATGGACTTCACCGGCTCGACATTCCAACCCTCGGGCGAGAGGCGCCGCCCGCCCATGTCGGTAACGTACCGCCCGCCGTAGTCGCCCAGAAGCATGAAGTTTTCATATATGTCGGGCATCGTGTCGAACGACGAACGTACGAATAAGTTCCCCAAGCGGTCGATCACATAGTATCGGTCGCCGCTTTTGACCACAGAAACGTAATCGCTGCGGCCGAACGACAACGCCAAGTCGAAGATGCAGGGTATGACATTGCCGCCCCCCTCGTCGAAATATCCGTACTTGCCCGAAGCCCCCTTCTCCGCGTTGAGCCTCGGCATGTCGTCAGACCTCTGCCCCCGCACGAGCAGCGGCGCCGACACAAGAACCAGCAGTGTTGTCAAAAAACGTTTCATAGTACCATCCGTTAAGATATAAAATATAGATTCTTACAATAGAGCCAAAGAACCATCGTGTACATTCCGCCCCGCCGGCGGGATGAAGCCGCCTGCGGTATCGGGGTGCCGCAGGGCGCCGGCCGCCGCATTATCCGCCGCATTCGTTGTCCGGCCCGCACGTTATCCGTGCCTTACCCGAGCCTTGCCCATACCTTGCCCGCACCGCAGTTTCCGCCGTATGCCGCGGATGAATACCATGCTGCAGGCAAGGGCCGGCATCACAGCCCGCCTGTTGTTCCGCCCACAGCGGGGGAACGGGAGTTGTCAACAGAAGATTTTTATTTTTTTATACTTTAATTTAATTAATTAAATAAATAAAGAATATTAATAATAATGGCTGTTGACAGTGTCAATATCTTTTCAGCAATCTTTTTATCGACATGTCGCAATGCGCATATTGATAACTTTGTTATCTTATTCCATCGCTTTAATGTTGTCTGTAAACATGTTGCGATGCGGCTGCCGATGTTTTCAACATCTGTCGGACGTTTGTCGAAAAACTTTTCGACATGTCGACAGACAAAAGATTTCAAAAGCTCAGCCGCTTTTCCGGTTGAAAAGCGATTGATAGATTTTTGATATTTTTTCCGCCGAAAATTTGCTTTCGCAGATGCCCGCTATACGACAGGCACTTGCCGCGGAGGCCATTTTCGGCGGAAAAAAGTTGTTCATAGTTGTTGTCGGTTTTTCCACACCGTTTTCAACACCTTCCATCGGTGTTTTCAACAATGCGCGATGCCACTTTGCGGTAGTGCTCCTCGACCTGCGCGTCGTATACGGCCGAGGGGCGGCCTTCGTCCGAACCTTCCATAATGGATTGTATGATAGGTATTTCGCCGAGGAAGGGAGCGTCGCACTCTTCGGCGTAGCGCTTGGCCCCGCCCCGCCCGAAGATGTAGTAGCGGTTGTCGGGCAGCTCCTTGGGCGTGAACCACGACATGTTCTCTATGATGCCCAGCACGGGGACGCCGACCTGCGGGTGGCGGAACATCTGGACGCCGCGCACCACATCGGCCACGGCAACCTGCTGCGGCGTCGAGACGATCACCGCGCCGTCGAGTTTCAGCTCCGAGATTATGGTCAGGTGTATGTCGCCCGTTCCCGGGGGCATGTCTATGAGCAGGTAGTCCAGAGGTCCCCACAGCGTCTGGTGCAGCAGCTGTTTCAGGGCGTTTGTAGCCATCGCCCCGCGCCACATGAGCGCATCCTCGGGGCGGATGAAGAAACCGATCGACATGAGCTCGATGCCGAGGCTCTGCGCCGGTACTATGTAGTCGTTGCCGTCCTGCTGTACGGCGTCGGGTACGTAGCCCTCGATGCCGAACATCTTGGGCTGCGACGGCCCGTATATGTCGGCGTCGAGGATGCCCGTGGCATAGCCCATGTTGCGCAGCGCTATGGCGAGGTTGGCCGTGACTGTCGACTTACCCACGCCCCCCTTGCCCGAGGCTACGGCGATGATGTGGCGCACGCTCTTGGTGGTGCTGTCGCGCTGCGGCTGCTGCGGCCGCGGCGCCGCCTCCTTCACCACTACGGTGACATTGCCCTTCATTTCGGGGATGGCGCGCTCGATCATCTGCTGCGCCTGTGTGCGTATGCGCGCGGCGAAGGGGTCGCGCGGCTTGGGAAAACACAGCATGACCACCGCCTTGCCGCCGTCGACGGCGATGGACTCGACGATCCCCGCCGCGATGATGTTCTCCTGCGTCTCGGGATGGATCACTCCCGACAGAATGTTCCTTATCTGCTCTTCCATAAAAAGAATGGTTTATGTTCAGTTTCTGTTATACATGCGGTGCGCGTTTGCCGGACAGTTCCGCCGGACGGCTGCGGGTCACGGGCGGCCGCATTATGCAAAGTTACGGCAAAAGTTATTTCATAGGTCGCGGGCGGCCGTATTTTTCCGCACGGGATGGCGGATATGGCCGTGCTTTCAGCCCGTGGGTTGCGGAGGGCGGCGGCGGAATACAAGGCAGATGCGCTGTCGCGGACATTAAGAAAACGGGCACCATACGGTGCCCGTTTTCGTTTTGCACGGGTCGGGACCCTATTTGCGCGACGCCTCGTCGAGGGCCTTGCGGGCGCGGCAGGTGAGGTCGAGCCAAGGCTGCTTCGGGTCGAGGATGTCCACCTTGAGCATGTCGGCCAGTACGGCGTCCACATCCTTCACCGCGTCGGGGTTCTCAGCGCGCAGCAGACGTACCTTCTCGACGTTCTGTATGCCCTCGATCACCTTCTCGAAACGTATCGACGAGCGGCCGCAGGGGTAGATGAAGTAGGTGTCGCCCGAGGGGAAGCCGCTGAAACGCGAGTCGTAGGCCGGATCCTTCGGGAACGAGTTGTAGGCCCAGCGCAGCATGCCGTCGAAGCCGGCGGCGAGGCCGTACCATGCAAGGAGCTCCGCCTCCCACGGGTTCGAGTAGGTGAAGGTGTTGGGGAAGTGGGGCGCACAGCATACGTAGAACGTCGTGGAGAAACCGTTGGCGCGGCGGTTGTCCAGATCGGCGCGGTCGACGCCGTGATGCAGCGCGATGCATACGTCGCGCATCATCGTGTAGCGCTTGTACGACGAGTGGTTGTCGGCCAGCGCGAAGCCCATCTCGGGGGCGCACTTCTCGAGCACCTTGACGGCGGCGTCCATAGCCTCGGGCGAACGCTCGTCCATCGCTATGTTGGTCTTGTCGAGCCACCCCTTCGATGCGAGGTGCGACTTGAAGTCCTTGAGGAAGGGCGTCCACATGCGCTCGAACTCCGGTGTGCCCGGCTCGGCCTTGACGGTCACCTTCCCGCCATTGGCGGCGTCGGTATATACGAGTTCGTTGTTCCACGGCACCATCGAGTAGCAGTTGATCATGCCGTCGATGCCCAGCGACAGCATCAGCTCGACCCAGCGGTCGAAGACCTTGTAGTCGTAGCTCCACGTGCCGTCGGCGTTGAGCGTCCAGAGTATCATGTCCTCGTAGGCGTCATAGCACTGATGGTTCCACGGGTCCTTGTTGAGCGTGGCGGTTATGACCTTCTGTCCGGCGTCGGCCAGAGGCTTCATCGTGCGGCGCAGGGCGTCGAAGTGGGCGTCGCTCCATAGTTCCACGCTCTCGGCTCGGGCCACGGCCGCGGGGTGCTGCCACAGGTCGAGATGGTAGCGCCACTCCGAGGCGGGCGGCAGCAGGCGGTCCTGAACCTCCAGCTCGAAGGGCAGGCGCACCTTGCCCCAGCCGTCACCGCGGGTGACGGTGATCTCCGAGCTGTATATGCCGGCGGGGGCATCGGCGGGGACGCTCACCGTGATCCATACGGGACGTGTGGTGCGGGGCGCCATGTCGAAGCGCGTGAGCGAGTCGAGCATGTCGGGCTGCAGTACGGCGGGGTGGTCCTTCGGGCGGGGGCATACGCACTTGGGGTCGCTCTTGTCGGCGATGGTGTAGCGCACGAAGCGGGCCTCGGCGATAGATGCGGGCAGGGTGCCGGCATCCGAGGTGAAGTCGCCCGCGGTGCACTCGACGCCGGCGGCGCCGTCGACGCTCCACAGCACTGCCTGTGCCGAGACGCGCTCACCGCGCCATGCCGTCAGGCGTATGCTTTTGGGTGCCTGCTCCGCGGGGGGCGTGGAACGGGCGTAGAGGCGGTCTGTGCTGCCCCACATGCCGTTGAGGCCCTTTTTCACGGAGTCCCATGCCGTCGGGTCGACCGCAACGGGGTCGTCGGCCTCGGCGAAGGTCTCGACAGGGGTTGTGTTGCCGCCGCAACCCGCGGCCAGAAGTGTTACGGCGGCGACGGCCGCCGCCGACACGAGTTTCGTTGGAAATTTCATGGTAGCGATAGGTTTTATAGGTTTGGTAATTCAAGTTTCGGGCGTAGTGCGGCATCCGGCGGAACCGAAACTGCGGCAATGCTGTAAAATTAAGTAAAAAAATCGGTTTCGGCCCCATCGGATACAAAAAACAGAGCCTCCGCAGCCTATATTGAGGCATATTCATGCCCCGCGGCGCGGTATATGCGCGAATGGCGGCGTGTCGTTCTGAAATAATCCCCTTTTTTTCGAAATACAGACGAAAGGTATTCGAAATTACACCCTCGACGGCTGTCTCCTTATGCGGTGCAGCGCCCGCAGCCGGCGGCGCAGGTGCGGAGGCAGATGCGCCGCGGGAGGGTGCGCCGGTTGCCGGAAACGGTGATTCGCGGCCACAGAAATACCCAATGTTGGGGATTGCGGGCCGCCGCCGCAGGCCCTACTTTTGTCGTGCTGAAAGGTGAAGGATGTATTCGTTCCGTATATACATATGCATATTGTCATTTGCGGCGGCGCTGGTGTGTGCGGCCACCGTTGCGGCGCAGACGCCGGCATCGGCCGTGAAGTATGACGGGCCGGCGCCCGCAGGCCGCGGCCGCGTCGTCGTCGAGGCCGCCGACACCACGGGCCGACCCCTCGCCTATGCCACGGTGTCGTTTACCGCCTCCGACGGCCGCATATACGCCGCCGCTACCCTCGACGACGGGCGTGCGCTCTTCTCGCTGCCGGCGGGGGAGTACGGCATGGCCGTGGAGTATATCGGACACGACACGCGGCGGCAGCGGGTGACCGTGGCCGCGGGCGGGGAGATGTCGCTCACGGTGCGGCTGCGCGAGAGTGCCGTGGCCATACGCGACGTGGTGGTTACGGCGTCGGAGAGCCGCGGCGTCACGGGCGCCTCGACGATAGACCGCAAGGCGATGGAACACCTCCAGCCTTCGAGTTTCGCCGACCTGCTGTCGCTGCTGCCCGGAGGCAGCGCCTCGGCCCCCGTGCTCGGCGTGCCCAATACGATACGGCTGCGCGAGGTGGGGGTGTCGTCGTCCGACTACGCCACCTCGTCGCTCGGCACGTCGTTCGTCATCGACGGCGCCCCCGTCAGCACCGACGCCAACATGCAGTATATCGCCGGCAGCAGCGTCTACGACCCAATAGTCAACTACAACTATTTCGTCAATGCCGGCGTCGACATGCGCACCGTCCCGACCGACGAGATCGAGTCGGTCGAGATCGTGCGGGGCATACCCTCGGTACAGTACGGCGACCTGACGAGCGGTCTGGTCAAGATACGGCGCCGCCGCGGCGGCAGCGACCTCGACGCCCGCTTCAAGGCCGACATGTCGAGCAAGCTGTTCTATGCGGGCAAGGGTTTCGAGCTGCCCGAGCGGGGGCTGACGCTCAATGCGGGGGTCGACTTTCTGGATGCGCGCACCGACCCCCGCAACAGCCTCGAAAACTACAAGCGCCTGACGGCGTCGCTGCGCGGCGGCAAGCGTTGGGACGGGACGGCGGGCACCGCCACGCTCGGCGTGAACATAGACTATACGGGTTCGTTCGACAACCGCAAGGAGGACCCCGACCTGAACAACGGCAATACCGACGAGTTCCGCTCGCAGTACAACCGCATGGCTCTGAACGTCGGCTTCGACTACGAGGCCGCCGCCGCGGGCTTCTTCCGTTCGTTCGAGGCCACGGCCGCCTTCGACTACTCGGCCGACCGCATCGACCGCCGCCGTTTCGTCTCCATATCGAAGCCCATGGCCGCCCCCGTCAACACCGTGGCGGGGGAGTTCGACGCCGTGCCACTCGAGGCATCATATACGGCGGAGATGACGGTCGAGGGGCGCCCGCTGTCGGCCTATGTCAAGGCTGCGGCCACCTTCGCCGCGGCCACAGACAACAGCCGCACCACCTTCATCGCGGGGGGCGACTGGTCGATGGACAAGAACCTCGGCCGCGGGCAGGTGGTAGACCTCGCGCACCCGTTGTTTTCGGGGCTGGCCTCGCGTCCGAGACCCTACGACGACATACCCGCGCAGCACGATCTGGCGCTCTTCGCCGAGGCCAACTCGTCGGTGGCGATGGGACGGATGCATCTCGACGTCATGGCCGGCGTACGCGCCGCGACGATGCTCAACCTCGCGCGCGCATACTCCATGCGCGGGCGCGTGTGGCTCGATCCGCGC